>NC_009719.1:2909872-3244830 GCF_000017565.1 Parvibaculum lavamentivorans DS-1 | reverse complement strand
GGAAGCCGGACGCAAGCCCGGCAAGCTGCGCATCGCTTTCAGCAAGACGAACCCGGCGGGAAACCCGCTTCACGCCGACTGCGTGAAAGGCGTGGAAGAGACGGCGAAGCTGCTCGCCGATCTCGGCCACGAGGTTGTGGAAGCGGCGCCGCCGCTGAAGCCTGAGGAACCGGGCAGCATCTTTCTGCCCATGTGGGCCTCCTGGCTCGCCTCGGAAATCGAGGGCGAGGCACTGCGGCGCGGGCGCGGGCCGAAGGAAGATGAACTGGAAGGGCTGACCTGGGGACTTTATGAAATCGGCAAGCAGGTGAGCGCCGCTCAATACCTGATGCTGGTGAAGGAGGCGCAGGCCATGACCCGGCGCGTAGCGGGCTTCATGGAAAGCCACGATGTGTGGCTGACGCCGACACTGGCCTCCCCGCCCATTCCGCTCGGCCTTATCGATATCAATGAGCGCGATCCGCTGAAGGCATTCGCCCCGGCTGTCGACTATGTGCCTTTCACGCCGATCCAGAACCTGACGGGACAGCCGGCGATTTCGCTGCCGCTTGCCATGTCTTCGGACGGGCTGCCCGTCGGCATGATGTTCTCGGCCCGCTTCGGCGACGAGGCGACGCTGTTCCGCCTCGCGGCGCAGCTTGAAGAAGCGCGGCCCTGGAAGGACAGACATCCGGCGATCTGGAACTGACGACGACAATCGGGAGAGAGATGATGGCTTTTACGGAATATGCGGACCATGACGGACTGAGCCTCGGCGAGCTCGTGAAGAAGGGCGAGGTGACGCCGCTGGAACTTGTCGACGCCGCCATAGAGCGCACCGAAAAGCACAATGGCACGCTGAACGCGGTGGTCTATTCCGCCTTCGACGAGGCGCGCGAGACCGCGAAGGGCAAACTGCCGGACGGACCTTTCAAGGGCGTTCCGTTTCTCATCAAGGATCTCGGCACCGAAGTGAAAGGCTGGCCGCGCACCAGCGGCAGCAAGTTCGTCGCGAAGATCGTCGACGATCACGACAGCGAGCTGGTGAAACGCTACCGCGCGTCGGGCACTGTGCTGTTCGGGAAAACCAACACACCCGAATATGGCATCACCGGCACGACGGAATCCCGCCTGCTCGGGCCTTGCCGCAATCCCTGGGACCCGAACCGTATTTCCGGCGGCTCGTCGGGCGGCGCGGCCTCGGCCGTGGGTGCGGGCATCCTGCCGCTCGCGCATGCATCGGACGGGCTCGGCTCGATCCGCATTCCGGCGGCCTGTTGCGGCCTTGTCGGCATGAAGGTGACGCGTGACCGCAACCCGCAAGGGCCTGACGATTTCGACCGCGCCATCGGCTTCAGCGTCGACCATGTCGTGAGCCGCACCGTGCGCGACAGTGCCGCGATGCTGGACGCGACCGGCTATCCAGAACCCGCCTCGCCCTACGCGCCGCCGCCGAAAGAGCGGCCCTATATGGAGGAGATCACCCGGAGCCCCGGCAAGCTGAAGATCGCCTGGTCGAGCGAGACGCCGGGCGGCAAACCCATCCATCCCGAAATTCAGGCGGCGCTGGAGAAGACGGCCGATGTGCTCGCGAAGCTCGGCCACACCGTGACGCCGCGCGGCCTCGGCATCGACTATCGCCAGCTCTACCGTGCGCAGGGCGCCGTTTCGGGCTCGAATTTCGCGGCCGGCATGCTGCGGCGGATCGAGGCGATGGGCCGCGAGCCGGAACAGGACGAGCTGGAGCCGCTGACCTGGGCTGGCTTCAAGAACGGCAGCAAGCTGACCGGCGCACAGGCCATGTGGGGCTGGCAGCAGCTTCGGCTGATGAACCGGCAGGTGCTGTCGGTATTCGAGGATGTGGACGTCTATCTCTGCCCGGTGCTCGGCCAGTTGCAGCCGGAAATCGGCCACCTCGGGCCGGACCAGGAACCGCGCGAGCTGAACAAGAAGCAGGGGCAGGTCTTCCCCTTCACCCCGCCCTTCAACTTCACCGGCCAGCCCTCGCTCTCGCTGCCGCTCTGGCAGTCCGAGAATGGCCTGCCCATAGGCATGATGTTCACCGGGCGCTACGCCGATGAGGCGACGCTGTTCCGGCTGGCGGCACAGCTGGAGAAGGAACTGCCGTGGAGCGGGCGGAAGCCGAAGGTGTGGAACTGAGAGAAGTGATTCGGATGCACACCAGCCAAAATAACTCGCTCTAGCACGGACTCATAAGTTGTTCCTGAAAGTTCTGCACCCCCCTTTCAAGGGCTATGCAACACCGGTTGCAACGCCCCCGTGCCGAAAACTGGGTGTTCAAAGCTGATAGCTTTTAAAAAGTAGCAGGATTGGCAAACTGGCTCGCATGACCCGCGAGCATAACAACCTCGATATCCCCGAACGGAAAACACCACGCCACCATCGGCGTGACTGCCGTTGTTTGGAGTGCCGCCGCAAGTCCGCAGAAATCTGGGAAATCAGAAGCAGAGCCTTCAAACAATCCGCAGAGGGCGTTTGGCGGCTCTGGCCGATCCTACTTCCGGTATCGATCTCGCTCCTTGGCATAACATCTATCGTTGGCACCAAGCTTGGCCCCTCTTGGGAATGGCTCAGTTCCGCGTTACAAAGCGCTCCATGACAAAAGACATCAAACCAGTTCACGTGATCGGTGCCGGCATGGCCGGCTCCGAGGCCGCATGGCAGCTCGCGCAGGCGGGCGTACCCGTGGTGCTGCACGAGATGCGGCCCTTGGTGAAGACGGACGCGCACCACACGGACGGCTTCGCCGAACTCGTCTGCTCGAACTCGTTCCGCTCCGACGATCACGAGCTGAACGCCGTCGGATTGCTGCATGAAGAGATGCGGCGCGCGGGCTCGCTGCTGATGGAAGCCGCCGCCGTTGCACGCGTGCCGGCAGGCGGCGCGCTCGCCGTCGACCGCGACAATTTCTCGAATTACGTGACGGAGAAACTGACGGCGCATCCGCTGGTGACAGTGGAGCGCGGCGAGATCGACGGGTTGCCGCCCGCGGATTGGGACAATGCGATCATCGCGACAGGGCCCCTCACCTCCGACGCCCTGGGCAAGGCCATCGGCGAACTGACCGGCGCGGACGAACTCGCCTTTTTCGACGCCATCGCCCCCATCGTCTACCGCGACAGCATCGACATGTCGGTGTGCTGGTTCCAGTCGCGCTACGACAAGGAGAGCGCGGGCAGCACGGCGGGTGCAGGCGGCGCCGGCAAGGACTACATCAACTGCCCGATGACGCGCGAGCAATACGAAGCCTTCATCGACGCGCTGCTGACCGGCGACAAGACCGAATTCAAGGAATGGGAAAAGGACACGCCCTATTTCGACGGTTGCCTGCCCATCGAGGTGATGGCGGAACGCGGGCCCGAGACGTTGCGCTTCGGACCGATGAAGCCGGTGGGTCTCACCAATCCTCATGCGCCGGACGTGAAGGCCTATGCGATCGTGCAGCTTCGCCAGGACAACGCGCTCGGCACGCTCTACAACATGGTCGGCTTCCAGACCAAGCTGAAGCATGGCGAACAGACGCGCGTCTTCCGCACCATTCCGGGCCTCGAAAAAGCGGAGTTCGCGCGGCTTGGCGGGCTGCACCGCAACACATTCATCAACAGCCCGAAACTGCTCGATCCCGTCATGCGGCTCGCGAAGGAACCGCGCCTGCGTTTTGCCGGACAGATCACCGGCGTAGAGGGTTATGTCGAGAGCGGCGCCATGGGCCTGCTCGCCGGGCGCTTCGCCGCGGCGGAACGGCTTGGCCGCCTGCCGCAGACGCCGCCGCGCACGACGGCATTGGGCGCCCTCCTCGCCCACATCACCGGCGACGCGGACGCAACCACCTTCCAGCCGATGAATGTGAACTTTGGCCTCTTCCCGCCTCCCGAAGTACCGCTCGACGAGAACGGCAAGCGCCCAAGGGGCAAAGCCAAAGCCCCGGCACGGAAACGTGCCTATACGTCGCGCGCGCTGGCGGACCTCGAAGCCTGGCTGCGGCCGAGGGCGGAAGCGGCCGAATAGTCAGATTTTTTTCCTGAAGTTTCTTCCAAGCAGCCTGAGCTGGCGGCGGAAGGCGGGAACATCCGTTCGATCGCGGAACGGATCGAAGCCGGGCGCTGTCATCATGTCGAGATAGCGGTCGCAAAGCGATGCCGGCATAAGCGCGGGGAGAAGCTGCGGATCGAAATGCGCCATGCGCGCCGCCGAGAGATGGCTGCGGGCATGATCCGCGACATCCTGGATCACGGCACGAAGGCCCTCGGTCATTTCACCGGCCAATACCGTATGTGGATCGACATTGCACCGGAGCAGCACATCGGCGGGCATTGTCAGCCGCCCCTGCGAAGCGTGAACAGGAAGCGCCCGGAGAAGCCCGGTCAGTGCATAGGCGATGCCCGCATGGCGGATGGCATCCGCCGCAGCATCCGCCTTCTCCTCACCGCCGAGCGCCCGCGCCGCGATATCCATGACGGCGGCGGATGTTTTCTCCGCATAGCTGTCGAGCATGGCGACGTCTTCAAATACATCTTCCGAAAGATCACGCTCCCGCGCGTCGATCAATGCCTGCAGCCTCGGGATTTTCAGATCCGCCTCGGCAACGGCAGCAGCAACGGCATGCCCCCTCGTCTCGCCGTTCGGCAGGCCTTCGAGAGTTTCCCGCCACCATTGCAGGCGGATATGACCCATCATCGGCTCGGTAACGTTTTCCGCGACACGGGCAATTTCCAGATTGAAGGCATAAAGCGCAATAAGCGACAGGCGTTGCGGCATCGGCGCGAAGAGCAGCGTCAGGAAACGGTCGTGATCGTACCGTCGAACCTCGTCGAGGCTCGTTTTCATGCTGACGCTCATTGCTTCATCGGCCATGCCTGATACCTAAAGCAAACGGGGCCGCCTTCAAGGCGGCCCCGTCCGGTTTCCGATCCCGAAGGATCAGTAGATGTTCTGTGCCGACACCATGGCGAAAAGCATCGGGATCGAGAGCATCGTGTTGGTCCGCGAGAAGAGCATTGCGGTCCGGGCGGCGGCGGGTTTGGATTCCGCCGGCGCCTCGACGATGCCGAGCGCGATCTTCTGGTTCGGCCAGATCACGAACCAGACGTTGAACCACATGATCGTGCCGAGCCACATGCCGATGCCGATAGCGATGTTCTTGGGGACAGCAAAGCCTTCGATCGCACCAAGCGTATAGGCCGAAACAAGATAGCCATTCATCATGGCAAGGATAATGCCGGTGACGATGGTCGCCATGGCGCCCCAGCGGAACCAGAAAAGCGCGGCCGGCGCGATCACCTTGCCGATGGCGGGCTTCTGCTCGTCCGGAATCTTCGGCATGTTCGGGATCTGCACAAAGTTGAAATACCAGAGCAGGCCGATCCACATCACGCCGCTGATCACATGCAACCAGCGGAAGATGAACGCCCAGAAGGCATGTCCGAGGGAGACGCCGTCCCAGTCGTTCCAATTGAGATACATGAGCAGCAGAACTGCCGCGAGTACGAAACCGGCTATCACCGTGTTTCGCAGTGACGTGAGAATTGATGCCATGGAGTTTCCCCTTCTGAATGCCATACGACCCGTGGGCGGGCCGTAAAGGATGGCAAGACGTGCCCCGGCCCCGGGTCGGCGTCCGCCTCGTCATCATGCGACTCAACGTCGCGATACTGCGTTGAAAGCTAGGAGTTTCTGGAGAAAAAGCCAAGCCTGACGGCGGCCCTGCTATGCAACCGCGATCAACGCGGCAGCCACGCGCCGGTTTTCCGAGAGCATGAGATTGTAGGTACGGCACGCTGGGCCGGTTGCCATTACATCGGGAAAGATCGCAAGGGAGGTGAGTCGCGCAAGCGCGGCGCCGGGGAGCGATGCCATATGTTCGCCCGTGCCGACAATCAGGAAGTCAAAAGCACCGGCTGCTTCAACGACGGGAGCAAGCGACTCCGGCGTGATGCCGGAAACGGAAGTCAGGTCCCATGGATAGACGCCGACTGGCGTTACAATGAGCGAGCCTTCGAAACGCTGCCCGTTGAGGCGAAAGCCGCCATCTCCATAAGCCTCGAGCGCGGGCTGTCCCTCGAAACGCGGCTTCATCGCCATCGTTCACGCCTTTTCGGGCGCCTTGTCCTTGGCGGCGCGGCCCAGACCGCCGGTCGATGCATCGCGCGTGACGCCGACGGTAAGCAGAACCGGCGCCGCGATGAAGATAGACGAATAGGTGCCGATGAAAATGCCGAAGATCATCGCGAAGGTGAAATCGCGCAGCACTTCCCCGCCAAAAATGAAAAGTGCCAGAAGCGCGAGAAGCGTAGTACCCGAGGTCATGACGGTGCGCGACAAGGTCTGGTTTATCGAAAGATCGATCAAGGCACCGAGATCCATCTTCTTGTATTTTCGCAGGTTCTCGCGCACGCGGTCGAAGACGATAACCGTATCGTTCATCGAATAACCGACAATGGTGAGGATGGCCGCGATCGAGGTCAGGTTGAACTCGAGCTGCAGGATACAGAACAGTCCAAGTGTTGCCATGACGTCATGAACGAGGGCTATGACCGAACCCAGGCTGAACTGCCACTCGAAGCGGAACCAGATATAAACCAGCATCAACGCAATGGAGATGACGACAGCGAGAATCCCGTCCTGGACAAGCTCACCACTCACCTGCGGACCCACAACCTCGACGCGCCGGTATTCGACCGTGTCACCGAGCTGGCCTCTGATTTTGTTGACGACTTCCTGCGAAGCTTCTTCTCCGCCGTCCCTGGGCGACTGGACGCGGATCAACACGTCGTCGGCCTGGCCGAATTCCTGAATCTGGACTTCACCGAGATCGAGACCACCAATATCGGCACGAAGCTGAGAAATATCGGCCGGACCGTCAGTCGAAATCTCGATGACAATGCCACCCTCGAAATCGATACCGAAGTTCAGTCCGCGTGTAATCAGAAGCGCGCTTGAAACAACCATCACTAGAAGCGAGAGGCCGACGGCGATATAGCGCCATTTGACGAACTGGAAATTCGTGTCGTCCGGAATGAGTTTCAGATGTCTCATGATTGGGTTCCCCTCCGGCCGGTCACAGATACAGCGTCTTCGGACGGCGGCGGCGCAGCCACACCGACACCATGAGACGGTTTACGGTGAAGGCAGTAAAGACCGAGGTGATAATGCCTATGCCGAGTGTGACCGCGAAGCCGCGCACAGGCCCCGAGCCCATCTGGAAGAGGATTGCCGCGGAAATAAGCGTGGTGATGTTCGCATCGAGAATGGATGAGAGAGCTCGATTGTAGCCAGCCTCGATGGCCGGTATCGGCCCCTTCCCCGCTGCTATTTCTTCCCTTATGCGCTCATAGATGAGCACGTTCGCGTCCACTGCCATGCCGATCGTCAGCACAATGCCCGCGATACCCGGCAGCGTCAGAGTCGCCTGAAGAATCGAGAGGGCGGCGAAAATCATCGCGACGTTGAGGAAGAGCGCGATATTCGCCAGCAGGCCGAAGAAGCCGTAGCTCGCGATCATGAAGACGACGACGGCGACGGAACCTATAACGGCCGCAATTTCACCCGCGCGAATGGAGTCCGCGCCGAGACCCGGACCGACTGTCCGCTCTTCAAGCACGTTGAGGGGCGCAGGCAGAGCGCCGGCACGCAGCAAAATGGCGAGATCGTTCGCCGCCTGCACCGTGAAACTGCCGCTGATCTGGCCGGAGCCACCCATGATCGGTTCATTGATGCGCGGCGCGCTGATAACCTTGTCGTCGAGTACGATGGCGAAAGGACGGCCGACATTGTTGCGAGTGACCTCGCCGAACTGGCGTGCTCCCGAAGAATCGAAGCGGAAATTGACCACAGGCTGTCCGTTGCGCTGATCGAAGCCCGGTTGTGCGTCGACGAGACGGTCGCCGCCCACCATAATCCGCCTCTCGACCAGCACCGGCGCGCGCGGCTCATCCGCCGTATAGAGAATTTCAGTTCCTGATGGAACGGTCCGGCTGGCCAGAGCCTGCTGGCCCGACATGGCGTTGCTCACCAGCCGGAAATTCATTTTCGCTGTCTGGCCGAGCAGTTCCTTCAGGCGCTGCGGATCGTCAAGGCCCGGAACCTGAACGAGGATCCGATCCGTGCCCTGCTGCTGGATCACCGGCTCGGTGGTGCCGAGTTCATCGATACGGCGGCGGACGATCTCGATCGACTGTTGCACCGCCGATTGAGTCCGCGCGATTTTTTCTGCCTCGGTCAGTGCCACAGTGATTTGACGTTCGGTCGTAACGATAGCCAGATCCCGCTCCGGCAATGTCGAGAACGCGTTGCCGGAAACGATGGTGGACAGACCCTCGATTGCTTCCCTCGCCTTTTCAACATCTTCCGGGTTGGTGATGCGGACGCTGACGCCCTCCCCTTGCAGGCCAAGCCCGGTATAAGGGATACGCTCGCTGCGAAGCGCATTTCGCACATCGTTCACGAGGCTTTGCTGCCGGTCTCGGACAATCGATGCGGTATCGACGGCAAGGAGCAGATAGGACCCGCCTCGCAGGTCGAGCCCGAGATTGATCTGCTGGTGGGGCAACCATTCCGGAACGCCCTGAAGCGAGGCCTTCGGAATGAAATTCGGCGCCGAATAGGCGAGGCCCGCGAAACAGACCAGAAGTATCAGAGCGACCTTCCAGCGATCGAAATGCAGCATATCGTTTTGCTCCCCTCCCGGGCGGCGCAGGCGATGGGCTTAAGAAGGGGTATTCGTGTTGGCCGGAACGGGCTCGGACTTCGAGCGCACATCGGTAAGCGTGCTCTTGACTACGCGGACGCGAACATTGTCGGCAATTTCGACCGTCACTTCCAGGTCGTCGACCTTGGTCACTTTTCCAATCAGCCCGCCGGCGGTCACCACAACGTCACCGCGGCGCACATTGGTCACCATCTCGCGGTGCAGCTTCACGCGGCGCTGCTGCGGACGCAGGACCAGGAAGTACATGATCGCGAAAAGGGCGATGAACGGAAAAAGCTGAATCATGAATTCCGAAGCGCCGCCACCACCCATCGATGTCTCCTGTTTTCTGTCGCCAGCATGGAACGACCGCGCAAAACGGCCGCCTTTGCATTGATTTGCGGCGGACTATACCGGCAGGCCGGGCTTTTGCAAACCGGGGCCCATTCGCGGCGCTATCGGCGCTAAGTTTTGGGATATACAGACATTTCCGGGCGGCGACCGAGGTGTTACGGTCGCCGCCCCTGAGGCCCTCCTGCCACCTCCACGAGCCCTTACCCATGACCGAGAAAACCGGCACAGACATGTTCCTGAAACGGATAGCAGAGGCCCTTGAGCGTCTCTCGCCGCCTCCCGTGGAGAGCGCCGGTCTCGACAAGGCCGATGCTTTCGTCTGGAACGCCGAAAGCGCCCGCCTGGACCCGGTGCCGGAGGTGGCACGTGTCGACCTATCCCTCATCAAGGGGGTGGACCGCGTGAGGGACATTCTACTCGACAACACGCGCCGTTTCGCCCGGGGTCTGCCCGCGAACAACGCCCTGCTCTGGGGCGCGCGAGGCATGGGCAAAAGCTCGCTGGTGAAAGCGGCACATGCGGCCGTCAACGCGGAAAGCCCGGCGAGCCTTATCCTGATCGAAATCCACCGGGAGGACATTGAAAGCCTCCCGCGCCTGATGACCCAGTTGCGCGGACAGGACCGGCGCGCGGTGATCTTTTGTGATGATCTTTCCTTCGATCATGACGATACCAGCTACAAATCGCTGAAGGCGGTGCTCGAAGGCGGCATCGAGGGCCGCCCGCGCAATGTCATTTTCTACGCTACTTCCAACCGCCGTCACTTGATGCCACGCGACATGATGGACAACGAGCGTTCGACGGCGATCAACCCGTCGGAAGCGGTCGAAGAGAAGGTTTCGCTGTCGGACCGTTTCGGCCTCTGGCTCGGCTTCCACAATTGCAGCCAGGCGGAATATCTCGGCATGGTCGACGGCTATGCGGCGCATCACGGCCTGAAGATCGATTCCGATGCTCTTCACGCCGAAGCCATCGAATGGGCGGCAACACGCGGCGCGCGCTCCGGCCGCGTGGCATGGCAATTCATTCAGGACATTGCAGGCCGGCTCGGCCAGACGCTCGATTGAGCGGTCGCCCTAGCGGCCGATTACGGTCAGCGGATCTAGCGCTTTCGAGCCCTTTCGCACTTCAAAATGAACCTGGGGCGTAACCACGCTGCCGCTGTTGCCAGCGAGCGAGATCGTCTGGCCGCGCACGACCTTGTCGCCCCGCTGCACGAGCAGCTTGCTGTTATGGGCATAAGCCGTGATCCAGTCATTCTCGTGCCGGACGAGCAGGAGATTGCCATAGCCCTTGAGCTCATTGCCCGCATAGGCAACGACGCCGCTTTGCGACGCCTTGACGGGCGCCCCAGTCTCTGCGGCGATATTGACGCCGTCATTATGAAGCCCGTTGGCTTTCGGCCCGAAGCTCGAGAGGATTTTCCCTTGAACCGGCCATTCGAAGCTGCCCGTTGCGGCCGGCGGCTCCGGTAGCGGCGACTTCGGAACCGTCACGGCAGTTGTCGTGGTTGCAGGCGCGGATGATGGCGCCGCAACAGCGCCCGGACGGGCAAGCGGCGTACCGGCGCCCGAAGGCGATGCAGCCGTCTGAGTGGCACGCGACGGCACCTGCAGCTTTTCGCCCACCTTGATCGTATAGGGCGGCTGAATGCGGTTCAGGCTCGTCAGCGATGTCGTGTCGACATTGTAAAGGCGGGAAATGCTGTAGACAGTCTCACCGCGTTGCACGACGTGGAAGCGGCCCGCGGGTATGCTGAGCTTCTGCCCCACGCGAATATCATAAGGCGGTCTCAGGCCGTTCGTGTCGATGATGGAGCGAAGCGGCACGTCATGCGCGCGGGCGATGCTGTAGACCGTGTCACCGCGCTTCACGACATAGGTGCCGCCGGGAGACACCCGTTCGATCGGCCGCGGCGCGGCGGCGGAGGAGCCCGATTGCGCCCCGGAAGGGCCGCCATCCCACCAGGGACGCTCGCGGCTGCCGCAAGCGGCGACGAAAAGAGCGAGCGCAAGTACGCCCGCCCATCTCCCCATTCGCCGCATATGATCGTGCCGCCGCATCGTCTCGCCCGCCTCCGGTCCGAATTCGCCGCTCAGGATTCCTTGGCAACACCTTCCACGAGCGGTACGAACCGCACCGGCAGAAGCTCTTCACGCTTCACACCATCCCCTGTCCGCTCGATCCGGACAAGTTTCTGTTCGCCCCGGGCACCGGAAACCGCCACGGGAACAATCATCAAGCCGCCTTCCTTCAACTGATCGACGAGCTTTTGCGGCACTGAAGGCGCTGCGGCGGTGACAATGATTCGGTCGAAGGGCGCCTGCTCCGGCCATCCCTGAGCGCCATCGCCGACCTTCGCCGTCACATTGTGGATATGCAGATCCTCAAGCCGTTTCACCGCATCCTTGAGGAGCGTCCGGTAGCGCTCGATCGTATAGACGCGCCGGCAGAGACGGGAGAGAACGGCAGCCTGATAGCCGGAGCCCGTGCCGACCTCGAGCACCTTCATGCGCTCCCCGACATGAAGCTGCTCGGTCATGTAAGCCACGATATAGGGTTGGCTGATCGTCTGCCCGCACTCGATCGGCAGCGCATGATCTTCATAGGCCTGCTTGCGGAAAGTCGCGCTGATGAACTTCTCGCGCGGGACGCGCTCCAGCGCGGACAGCACGCGTTTGTCACGGATGCCCTGCCGCCGCAGCCCCATGATCAGTTCGATCTTTTCCTGTTCGCCTTCGTCCATGGACGTTTCTTCGTTCATGGGAACAACTATTTCTTGCGCGACGCGCTGCGTGGGCGCCGCTTCGGCTGCGCCAGCGTGCCAAGGGCATCGTTGAGCGCCTTGGCCGTCTTCTGGTGCGTCAAATCCATATGGAGCGGCGTGATCGAGATGCGCGATTCGTATATCGCGCGCAAATCCGTTCCCTGCGGCGGATTGCTGAGAATGCGCTCGAAGCCGAGCCAGTAGTAGGGATTGTTGCGCGCGTCGATGCGCTCCTCCACCCGCACGAGAGACTGGTCGCGCTTCCCCTGCCGCGTCACCTCGATGCCGGTGACGGACCCGGGCACGACATCAGGAAAATTGATGTTGATGAGAACTTCTTCCGGCCAGCCGGCGGCGATGAGCTTCTTCAGGATATCCGGCGCAAAATGCTCCGCCGTGGACCATTTGACGTTGGCGCTGCCGCTGAAGCCGAAGGCCTGGCTCAAGGCAATGGAGGGGATACCGAGCTGGGTTCCCTCCATCGCCGCCGCGATGGTGCCCGAATAGGTCACGTCATCGGCGATATTCTGGCCGCGATTGATGCCCGATACTACGAGGTCCGGTTGCTCGTCCTTCAGGATATGACGGACAGCCATGAGCACGCAGTCAGACGGCGTACCGCGCACGGCATATTTGCGTGCGGTGAGCTTGCGGACGCGGAGCGGATTGGCGAGCGACAGGGAATGGGCCGAACCGCTTTGCTCATCCTCCGGCGCAACAACCCAGACATCTCGCGAGAGCTTGTGCGCGATCTTTTCCAAAACCTTGAGGCCCGGAGCGTGAATGCCATCATCATTGGTGACGAGGATGCGCAGTGACTTGGTGCCGGATTTAGCCATGAACGGCGATAACCTCCTGCCCGCCCATATAGGGTTGGAGCGCCGTGGGAACAGTGATGGAGCCATCGGCCTGCTGGTAATTCTCCATCACCGCCACAAGCGCGCGCCCGACGGCAAGGCCGGATCCGTTCAACGTATGCACGAAGCGCGTGTTCTTCTCGCCCTTGGGCCGGTAGCGCGCATTCATCCGCCGCGCCTGGAAGTCGCCGCAGACGGAACAGGACGAAATTTCCCGGAAGGCGTTCTGCCCCGGCAGCCAGACCTCGATGTCATAGGTCTTGCGCGAGGCAAACCCCATGTCGCCGGTGGACAGCGTCATGACGCGATAATGCAGATCGAGCCGCTTCAGCACCTCTTCGGCGCAGGAGAGCATCCGCTCGTGTTCCTCGCGTGACTTCTCCGGCGTCGTGATCGAGACGAGTTCAACCTTGGAAAACTGATGCTGGCGGATCATGCCGCGCGTATCGCGCCCGGCGGATCCAGCCTCGGCGCGGAAACAGGCTGTGTAAGCGGTAAACCGTTTCGGCAGCTCCTCTTCGGAGAGGATGCTCTCGCGCACGAGATTGGTCAGCGGCACTTCGGCTGTCGGGATCAGCCAGTATTTTTCCTGATCGTCACGCGCCAGACCTTTGAATGTCGCGAACTGGTCGTCCTCGAACTTCGGAAGCTGTGCGGTGCCGAACATGGCGTCGTCGCGCACCATCAGGGGCGGCGCGACTTCCTCATAGCCGAACTCGGTCGTGTGGAGATCCACCATGAAATTGCCGATGGCGCGTTCGAGCCGCGCGAGCTGGCCCTTGAGCACTGTGAACCGCGCGCCGGACATCTTCGCAGCCGCCTCGAAATCCATCAGGCCCAGGGCCTCGCCGAGATCGAAATGCTCTTTCGGCGCGAAGTTCATCTCACGCGCCTTGCCATGGCTGTGGCGGATGACATTGGCGCTCTCATCGGGACCGACAGGAACATCGTCGAAGGGAATATTGGGAATGGAGGCCAGCGCCGCTTCAATCTCGGCATTGGCGGCGCGTTCCTTCTCCTCGCCCTCCTGAATGGCGCTTTTGATGCTCGCCACCTCTTCCATCAGGCTTTGAGCCAGCGCGTCGTCTTTCTTCGCCTTCGCCTGGCCGATTTGCTTGGAGGCATCGTTGCGGCGCTGCTGCAATTCCTGAAGGGAAGTTATGATGGCGCGGCGGCGCTCGTCGATCTCGATAAGGCGCGCGGCCTGCGGCGCGAGCCCGCGTTTCGCAAGCCCGGCATCGAATGCCCCAGCGTCGTCGCGAATGGCCTTGATGTCGAACATGACACCCCAGAAGTGGTGAGATTTCCCGGATCAGGGATAGATCAAGCGCGCGAATCGGCCGCCCGACCATCCAGCCCCGTTTCGGCGCTCTGTATACGCGCGAAGGCGGGAAGCGTCCAGACGAAGGCCGAAACTCACGCCTCGTCGGGTGAGCCGGTTTCTTCCGCCTCGGACCGCTTTTTCTCCGTCCAGGCGACGCTGAAAATCGAAATTTCGTAGAGAAGCAGGGTTGGAATACCGAGCGCCAGTTGGCTGAAGAAATCAGGCGGGGTCAGGAAGGCGGCGACTGCGAAAATGATCACAATCGCGTAGCGCCGGCCCCGCCTCAGCTTCGCCGCGTTCACGATGCCGGCCCGCGCCAGAAGGGTCAGAATGACCGGCAACTGGAAGCAAATGCCGAAGGCCAGAATGAAAGCCGTGACGAGGTTCAGATACTCGCTGACGCGCGGCAGCAATTCGATGGTGGCTTTTCCGTCCTCGCCGATCTGCTGCATGCTCATGAAGAAGTTGAGCGTAATCGGCAGCGCCCCGTAATAGACAAGGCTCGCACCCAGCAGGAACAGGATGGGGGTCGCGATGAGATATGGAACGAAGGCGCCGCGCTCATGCTTGTAGAGGCCGGGCGCGACGAACATGTAGATCTGCGCGGCAATCACGGGGAAGGCCAGGAAGATCGCCCCGAACATCGAAAGCTTGAGCTGGGTGATGAAGAATTCCTGCGGCGCCGTATAGATCATGTGCGCCCCGCCCTCGGACGCCACGATGCGGTTATAAGGCTCGACCAGAATGTTGTAGATGTCCTTGGCGAAGAAGAAGCAGATGCCGAAGCCAACCGCGAAGGCCAGCAATATCTTGATAAGGCGGGAGCGAAGCTCGATCAGGTGATCGAGAAGCGGCGCGCGCGAAGCCTCAATCTCGTCTTCGGGAGCCGGATCGGCGGAAGGTGCGCTCATTCCCCTTCCCGCTTCGGTTCGACTGGCGCCGGCGCCGCACCGGCATTGACAGGATCGCTCGCTCCGTATGCCTCAACGGCTTCGGCATCGCGGACGGCATCGGCCATTTCCGCCGAGAGACCATTGGTATCGGGGGCAGCCTTTTTCTCTTCCTCGGCTCGCGCCGCCGAGGCTGCAGATGCCGCAGCCCCCGCACCGCCACCGCCGATGGCGAGCGGTTTGTTCATTTCCTGCTGAAGGGAGCGGAGAGGCGCGACCGCCTGATTGCGAAGGCCTGTCACCTCCTTGCGCAGTTCCTCAAGTTCAGTTTCGCGGGCCAGGTCTTCAAACGAGGTCTGAAATTCACGCACCATGGCCCGCGCCTTGGCCACGTATTGGCCAACCGTTCGCATCATCCGCGGCAAGTCCTTCGGACCGACGAAGATGATGGCGATGGCTGCGATAGCAAGCAGCTCTGACCATCCGATGTCGAACATGAGGAAACCCGATTGCCTCGGCCCGCCGCCGCCGCAAGTCCGGCGGCAAGGCCTTAAATGCTAGCCGTTGGACGCCTTGTTCTTCGCTTCGGCGCTTTCCTCGTGCGACACGGTTGCGTCGATCGTCTTGGGATGCGGCTGAGCAGTCTGGTTCTCGTCCTCGTCCGACAGCCCCTTCTTGAAGCTGCGGATACCCTTCGCGACATCACCCATCATGTCCGAAATCTTGCCGCGTCCGAAGAGCAGCACAATCAATACGATGACGATCAGAATTTGTGTCCAACCCGGCATATCAATCTCCAACGGCGTGAACTCGCCACGCCTCGGTCCAAAGGCACTACCTGACGCCAATATGGGCGTTCCCGGTGCAAATTGCGACAGCAATCCTACCTCGGCGCGGCGCCTGCACAGCCCAAAGCATATAGTTAACAGAGCGGCGTAACCAGCTTGCCGGCCTATAAAATCACGGCCACTTCAGATATTGGACGAAGCAGCCTCAATCTTCTTCGGCGGCATCTTGTGCGATGTGTTCGTCCAGCGCGTCGCCATATTCCTCTTCGTCGGAGAAATCGCCGTCGCCATCGCCGCCCGCTTCGCTCGGGGTCGGAATGTCGAAACCGGGCGGCAACCGGCCATCGAGAAGGCCCGCCGCCTTCAACTCGTCCGCGCCCGGCAGGTCACCGACATTCTCGAGCCCGAAATGCACAAGAAAGGCTTCCGTCGTTCCATAGGTCACGGGCCGCCCCGGCGTCCGCCGGCGTCCACGGAGCCGCACCCAGCCCGTTTCCATCAGCACGTCGAGGGTGCCCTTGGAGACGGAAACACCGCGAATTTCCTCGATCTCGGCCCGTGTAACCGGCTGGTGATAGGCGACGATCGCCAATGTCTCCATGCCGGCGCGGGACAGGCGGCGCTGCTCTACCGCCTCACGTTCCATGAGGAAGGAGAGATCGTCGGCCGTGCGAAACATCCACTTGTTGGCGATGCGGACGAGGTTTACGCCACGTTCCTGATAAGCCGTTTGAAGGTCTTCGATGACGGCGCCGACGTCGGCACCCTCCGGGAGGCGTCCGGCAATACTATCAATGTCGAGCGGTTCGGCCGCGGCAAACAGCAATGCCTCGGTCATGCGCATGAGCTGTGCATGCTCCGTCGCATTGCCCGGGAAGCGAACGACATTCTCAGACGTCTCCGCCTCGTCATCCTCTTCAAGTTCCGGCTCGTCCGATGCCATCTCGATACCGTCTTCCAGTTCCGTTAAACTCGTCTCGTCGTTCATTCTTCAGTCTTCTCAGGCGTCTCGGCCGTGGCGAACGGCGGGTTGTCGGGGGGCGTTTCGCGGCGGCGGACAAAGAGCGGTCCAAAGGCGCCGGCCTGCCGGATTTCCATTACGCCGTCCTTGGCCAGAACCAGCGCTGCGCTCAGCGTGCTCGCTATGGCCGAACGGCGAAGCTGCGGAGTCATTTCTTCCATGGGGAGATAGACGTCGATCCGGCCCCAGTCGAACATCATGCCCATCATGCGCTCGAGACGATGCCGGGCGGCTTCGATTGCCATGATCGGCAGCCGCTTCGGTTCCCACTTCGTCTCATGGCCTTTGAGGCGCTGGTCGGAATATGCCTTCAGGAGCTCGAAGAGCGTGCCTGAATATTCGCTTGTTTTGATGAGGCGGATGCCTTCCGGCCGGCCGCGCGGGAATACGTGAATCCCCATGCGGCACTGGCGCGCGAAAAGCTCCTGCGACACCTTCCGCATGGCCTCGAGGCGCTGCAACTGGAAGGCCAGCCGCGCCGCCAATTCGGCACCTGACGGCCCTTCTTCTTCCTCCGGCGGCGGCAGCAGAAGCTTCGACTTGAGATAGGCCAGCCAGGACGCCATCACCAGATAATCGGCGGCAAGATCGAGCTCCACCCGCCGCGCCTGGGTGATGAAGTCGAGATATTGCTCGGCGAGCTTGAGGATCGAGATGCGCGTCAGGTCGACCTTCTGATTGCGCGCAAGCGCCAGCAACACATCGAGCGGACCTTCGAATCCATCGAGGTCCACGATCAACGTGTTCTCGTCCGCCTCCGGAAGCGCACGTGGCGGCCCTTCCTCGAAGGACGCAGCATTTTCCTCGGCGGCAATCCCTTCGGGTTGCGCGCCGTCTGCGTCACCTGGAGTAGGCGCCTCGGTCATGACAGCCTGTTGCATTCGATCCGAAATATTGAGTGTCCCGTGCTCCCGATCCGGTTTCCCCGCCGGATTGGGAGATTGGCCTTTATACCCCGCACCTTCCGGGGCGGGTACCCCGTTTCTCAGCTTATCCCCAGCGATCTCATCAGGCCGTTGCAAGCATTTCGCTGAACTTTGCATAAGCCGAATCGGCCTCGAACGGCCCAACGGGTGCCTTGCGGCAGGCCAAGGCGGCTTCGGAGCGTAAAAGCGCGGCACCGGACAGAAGCGGCACCTCGGCGGCCACGGCCTCCATTTCCGCCAAATGGCCGTTGCAATGAAGGGCGAGGTCACAGCCGGCCGCGAGGCTTGCCCTTGCCCGCTCGCCGAGCATGCCCTTGAGCGCCTCCATGGATAGATCGTCGGACATGAGGAGCCCGCCAAAGCCGATGACGCCGCGAACGATGTCGCGGATGATCCGGGCCGAGGTCGTGGCTGGATGCGCCGGATCGAGCGCCGTGTAGACGACATGCGCGGTCATGCCGAGCGGCATGTGGCGCAGCGCGCGGAAGGGCTCGAAATCCGTTCGCTCGAGCTCCTCTCTTGCCGCATCGACAACCGGCAGCGACTTGTGGCTGTCGACCCCGGCACGGCCATGCCCCGGAATGTGTTTCACGATCGGCAGCACGCCGCCGGCGAGCAAGCCTTCGGCGGCGGCGAGGCCAAGCGCTGCAACAGGACCGGGCGCTTGCGCATAGGCCCTGTCGCCAATGACATCGTGGGCTCCTGGCACAGGCACGTCGAGCACGGGCAGGCAGTTCGCGGTAATGCCGGCGGCATAAAGCTCAGCCGCGATCAAACGCGCGCCGAGCCATGCCGCTGAGCGGCCAGTCTCCGCATCGCGCTCATAGAGTTCGCCATATCGCCTGCCCGCCGGCCATGCGCGCCAATGAGGCGGCCGCAGGCGCTGAACGCGGCCGCCTTCCTGGTCGATCAGGACAAGTGCGTCATGGCCTGCGGCATCGCGCAATTCGTCGGTGAGGACCCGGACCTGCGCCGGGTCCGAAACATTGCGCGCAAAGAGAATGACCCCCCAAGGGCGAACGTCGCGGAAGAACGCTTTTTCAGTCTCGGCAAGAACCGTTCCCTGACAGCCATATATCGCCGCGCTGATACTCAACGCGGCCTCACAAAGCAGCCCTGCCCCCTTGCTTCGAGCTGGCCGCACAATGCGTCTGCTGCCGCCTTGTCCAGGTAACCCGCACGGAGGCGGTAATAGATGCCTTTATCGCCGAGATCGGCGCGCTGGATGTCTATGCCGAGCGAGCCCAGCAGGTCCGGATATTTTGCCTGCAGCTTGCCGAAGGAGTCGCGCGCCGCAGCTTCATCGCGAAACGCCGCAAGCTGCACGACATGCGCACCCGTGGCGGGGGCAGGCGCTGCTTGCTCTTGTTCGACAACAGGTGCCGGCGCTGCGACCGGTGCTTCCTCTTCTACAGGCGCCGCGTCCTCGACGCGTGCGCCGGACGCCTGCTCATCCATGGGCGCAAGAGGTGCGCTGTCGATCGCCTGAGCCATGCGGTCCAGCGCCTGCCGGTCGGCAGCGGGAACCTGCGGGTTTTCCACGACCAGAGGCTCCTCAGCCGGCGGGAGCAATTGTTCGCTGTCGCCCGCAACTGCCTTCTCGTCGCCCGCGATCCTGTTGTAGACGCCAGCATCCTGATGCGGAAATTTCTTGCCGCCGGGATTTTCAGGCACCTCCTTCGAGGGCTCGCCATCCGCGCGCAGAACGGGCGGCATACCCGTCAGCCCCTGATCGTTGCCCTGCTGATAAGCGAGGAACACCACGCCGGCGAAGACCGCCAGCAAGGCGATGACGCTGAGAAGCATGAGGCTGCGGCGATTGCCGCCCGCCGGCTCATCGTCGTCATAGCCTTCATAGTCCTCGATATCGGGATCGATGTCGTATTCCGGGTCTTCGTCCCAATCACCGTCCTTGTTGGACATCAACGCATCTCCTCGGTCGGTTCGACCCCCAGAATCGCCAAGCCTGCGGCTATCACATAGGCGGCGGAACGAATCAGCGCGAGCCTTGCAAGCGTAACATCCCGGTGGTCGGCGCGAATGAAGCGGAGCGAGTGATCGTCCTTGCCCTTGTTCCACAGACCGTGAAAGGCAGCAGCCAGATCGTCCAGATAGAAGGCGATACGGTGCGGCTCATGCGCCAGCGCTGCTTGCTCGACCAGGCGCGGGAAGCCCGCCATCAGCCTGACAAGCGCCATCTCCGCCTCATCGGTGAGAAGCGTGAAATCCGCATTGGCGAGCGCGCCATCGGAGAGATCGTAAGTGCCCTCCTCCGCCACATTGCGCAGTACCGAATGAATGCGCGCATTCGCGTATTGAACATAGAAAACCGGATTGTCGCGCGACTGCTCCATCACTTTCGCGAAGTCGAAATCGAGCGGCGCATCGTTCTTCCGCGTCAGCATCATGAAACGCACGACATCCTTGCCGACCTCGTCCACGACTTCGCGCAAGGTGACGAAATCGCCGGAGCGTTTCGACATCTTCACCGGCTCGCCATTGCGGAACAGGCGAACGAGCTGGCAGATCTTCACATCGAATTCGGCATTGCCATCCGTCACGCCCGCAATCGCCGCCCTCATGCGCTTGATATAGCCGGAGTGATCGGCACCCCAGACATCGATCAAGGTGCGGTAACCGCGGTTGTATTTGTCGAGATGGTAGGCGATGTCGGGCGCGAAATAGGTCCAGCTGCCGTCGGACTTCTTCAGCGCCCGGTCCGTATCGTCGCCAAACTCCGTCGACCGGAAAAGCGTTTGCGGCCGGGCTTCCCAATCGTCCGGCACCTCGCCCTTCGGCGGCTCAAGCTCGCCGATATAGATGAGGCCCTTGTCCTCCAGCACCTTCAGCGTCTGCTCGACGAAACCGGACCTGTGGAGCGCCAGCTCTGAAAAGAAGGTTTCATGGACAATGCCGAGCACGCCGAGATCGCCCCGGATCAGCTCCATCATTGCTTCTACGGCAGCTTCCCGAACGATGGAAAGCGCTTCCGGCTCGTCCTTTTCAAGCAAGCTCCTGCCATGCGCGGCGACGAGCGCCTGGCCGACCGGCTTCAGATAGCCGCCCGGATAGAGACCTTCTGGAATCTGACCGATGTCTTCGCCCAATGCTTCGCGATAACGCAGGAAGGCGCTGCGGGCGAGAACTTCGATCTGACCGCCGGCATCGTTGATGTAATATTCGCGGCAGACGCGGTACCCGACCTTCTCCAGAAGGTTGCAAAGCGCATCGCCAAAGACCGCGCCGCGCACATGACCGACATGCATTGGCCCCGTCGGATTGGCCGAGACATATTCCACATTGACCGCTTCGCCCGCACCGACATCGCTCGCGCCATATGCGGGCCCCGAGCGGAGGATTTCCGGAATGCGCGCCTGCCAGAAGGCTGGGTTGAGCCTGAGGTTGATGAAACCGGGACCGGCTACATCGACTTCGGTGACAGCTTCCTCGCCGCCGAGTTTGACTGCCAGCTGCTCCGCAAGTTCGCGCGGCTTCATGCCCGCAGGCTTTGCCAGCACCATGGCGGCATTGGTCGAAAGGTCGCCATGCGAGGGATCGCGCGGCGGCTCGACCGCGACGCGCGTCAGATCGAGGCCGGAGGGTAAAACGCCCTCCTCCTCAAGACTGCGCAATGCAGCCTCCACGCGACCTTCGAAAAACCGGAAAATATTCATTGTTGCCGTCACTTACCGTTCTGCGCGGGAATCTGCCGCGCGGCGCGCACTCTAGCCGCGCGCCCTCCGGGTTTCCAGCCCCGGTTCAAGCGCGGGGGTCGTGGAGGTCGAAGAGCCGTGCATGCTCCTCAATGGCGAATTTGTCGGTCATTCCGGCGATGAAATCGCAGACCCGCCGGGCCGTCTTGATGCCGCCGGGCCCGTCGCAGCCTGCCTGCCATTCCGGCGCCAACTGATCCGGCTCTCCATGGAGCAAGGAGAACAGGTCGCGGACGATCCGCTGCGCCTTGCTCATGGAACGGTTGACCCGGTAGTGCCGGTACATGCGCTCGAACAGGAACGCCTTGAGGGCCGCATTGTGCTCCGTCATTTCCGCCGTGAAGCCGACCAGCGGCCGGCTCATCGCGCGGACATCCGCCGCCGATCGGGGCCGGGCCTCGGCAAGGCGGCTTCTGGTCTCGCTGAGAAGGTCCTCGATCATCGTGCCTATAAGCTCGCGCACTGCCTCATGGATCACACGCGTGGTTTCGAGGCCTGGATAGCGATCCATCACGCGCTGAAACACATCGCCAACGAGCGGCAGAGCCATCAGGTCCTCGATGTCGAAAAGGCCGGCACGAAGCCCGTCATCGATGTCGTGGTTGTTGTAGGCAATGTCGTCGGCCAGCGCAGCGACCTGTGCTTCCGGGCCGGCATAGGTGGCCAGTTCGAGATCCTGCGTCTCCGCATATTCGGCAATGGCGCGTGGCAAATCCGCGATGCTGCGGCCCGGCGTCACCACCGGCCCATTGTGCTTCACGAGCCCTTCCAGCGTTTCCCAGGTGAGATTGAGACCATCGAAACGCGCATAGCGATGTTCGAGCTTGGTGACGATGCGAAGCGTCTGGGCGTTGTGATCGAAGCCGCCGAAGTCGCGCATGCAACTGTCCAGCGCGGTTTCGCCGGCATGGCCGAAGGGCGTGTGGCCCAGATCGTGCGCCAGCGCCAGCGTCTCCGAGAGGTCTTCATCGAGACCAAACACACGTGCGACGGACCGCGCGATTTGCGACACTTCGAGAGAGTGAGACAGGCGGGTCCGGTAATTGTCGCCTTCGTGATAGACGAAAACCTGCGTCTTGTATTTGAGGCGCCGGAAGGCGCCGGAATGAATGATCCTGTCGCGGTCCCGCTGAAAGGCCGTGCGGGTGGCGCTTTCCGGCTCCTGAAAGAGCCGTCCTCGCGTCTCCTCGGCTCGCGTGGCATAGGGCGCGGTCGCGGCGGGATTGGCTATCGGCACGGAAAAACCCTCGGCTTTCTAGGGAGTTAGCGGCAGCACGGCTGGATGACGGTTTGAAATGCAGCCCGGCACCCCTTACATATCTGCTAAGCTAAATCGGCTAGACTTGAAAGCTGAAAGGCCGGCTGCCGCAGGATTGGGATATGACGGATACCGCCACTATCGAACCGACGACCATTACCGTGACCGACAACGCCGCGAAACGGATCGCCCGCATCCTCGAGGGTGAAGGCGAAGGCGTGATGTTGCGCGTGGCTGTGCAAGGCGGCGGCTGCTCCGGTTTCCAATATGGCTTCACACTGGATGACCTGCAGAACGACGACGATCTGGTTATCGAAAAAAACGGCGTGAAGGTTCTGATCGATTCCGTCTCCGTCGAATATCTGGCCGGATCGGAAATCGACTTCGTGGACGACCTGATCGGTTCGGCATTCAAGATCAATAATCCCAATGCCACAGCAGCCTGCGGCTGCGGCACGTCGTTCTCCGTTTAGTCCGCTTATTCTTCCGCAAGAAGAACCCGATATTTTACTGGCTGCTCGCGCCGCGTATTCTTCCTTTCACGAGGTTGATTCTGCGAAACCGGGGGTGCAAGGACAGTAGATGAGTACGGGGTCAAGGGCTGAGGCCGGCAAGAAACTCGAGCAGTACTGGAATTCAATCGCGAGCGGAGATGGATCGATACCGCTTCGCAGTGCCTTCAAGCTGAGTTCTGCCACCGCACCGATCCTTCCTTACACAGTCATTTTCGAAGTGTGCGAGGGCGACCTCGTTTTCCGTCTCGCGGGGACCGGCATCGCCGCGCATCAAGGCATCGACATCACCGGCAGACGCTATGGCGAATTCGCTGCGCCCGATCAGGTTGTGCGTGCGATTGCGCGCGTGAAGGCGTGTCACGCGCTCCCCTGCGGTTTCGTATCGGTTCACCGCGAGGAATATGGACGCGGCGATGCCTCGGAGGTCGAAGTGACAGGTCTGCCTTTACGCGGCGATGAGGAAGGCGGAGAGATGATGGTGCTCGTTGTGACACCGATCGAACGCGGACTTTCGGCGCGGCGGGCGGAGCCGCTTTTCATGCGGCCGGCCTCGCGGATCGAATTTATCGACCTCGGTTCGGGCACGCCGGACGATGCTGCTATCATCGCCACCCTGCAGAAACAGCAGCCGCACAGAACCGAAGGCGCGCCATGAAGATCGCAAGTTTCAACGTCAACTCCATCAAGGCCCGCCTGACCAACCTCACCGACTGGCTGAAGGAGGCGGAGCCCGACATCGTCTGCCTGCAGGAACTGAAATGCATCGACGAAAACTTTCCGCATGGGCCTATCGAGGAGCTTGGCTACAACGTCGCCGTCAACGGACAGAAGACCTATAACGGCGTTGCCATTCTTTCCAAGCATCCGCTCGAGGATGTGAGCCGCGGCCTGCCGGGCAATGACGGCGACGACCATGCCCGCTATATCGAGGCCGTGGTGAGCGCGAATGGAAGCGTTGTGCGCGTGGCATCGATCTATCTGCCGAACGGCAACCCCGTGGATACGGACAAGTTCACCTACAAGCTGGGCTGGATGGACCGCCTGATCGATCATGCCCGCGAATTGCTTTCCTATGAAGAGCCACTGGTGCTGGCGGGGGACTACAATGTTATTCCGACAATCGACGATGTGCACAACCCGGCGGCATGGGTAAACGACGCCCTTTTCCGGCCGGAAACGCGTGCGAAGTTCCGTGAGCTGATTAATCTGGGTCTCACCGATGCCTTCCGCGCATGCCACCGCGAGGCGCACAGGTATACGTTCTGGGACTATCAGGCGGGCGCCTGGGCGAAGGATAACGGCATCCGCATCGACCATCTTCTCCTGTCGCCGCAGGCCGCCGACCTGCTGAAGGCAAGCGATATAGACCGCGCCGTGCGAGGCCGCGAAAAGCCCTCGGACCACGTGCCGATATGGGTGGAACTCGACCTCGGCTGAGACTTGTCCTCCCCGCGAAAACGAGGGGCAACGGGACCGACCGTCATCGAACTGTCATCAAACTGTCATGATATATTTTCTGGCTCTCCCGGCGCACTTGTCTCCCCGCACTCATGCGAATTTATCCCCGCCGGAATCAGCGTGTGCATGACAGGAAAGCCAGCCGGAAACAAATCGGTGCGTAAAAATTTCTGTCTTCGGAGATGAGATTTTTTATCCCCGATTTTGTCCATGCCCGCGTTACCCTCTCGCGAACCGGAAATGCTTTCCAATTGGCAGGAGGCCCCGCTATGTCCGATTTCCCACTTAAAGGCGGCTGCTTCTGCGGCGCGGTACGCTATGAAGTGTCCGGCTATGAGAGCTGCGCCCATTGCCACTGCCGGATGTGTCAAAAGGCGGCCGGCTCGCCGGTGGTGACCTGGGTCATGATCGTGGGCGACCATTTCCGCATCGTCGAAGGCGCCCTCAAAATTCGCAAATCGTCAGACATCGCCGAACGCGGCTTTTGCGAAGAATGCGGTACACAGATCACTTTCCAGTATGAAAAGGAAAAAGGAAAAAGCATCGACGTGACCGCGGCATCCCTGGACGACCCCGAAGCCGTCGAGCCGGCCTCTCAGATATGGACGGCGTCGCGGCCCTCCTGGATGCATGGCTTCGATGCGACTCTGCCCGAAGAAGAAGACCCCAACGCCGGTTGATCCCGGCACCATTCCAGCCGCCATGCGGCCCCAATATCACCATGAATCACAGGCAGAAATCGTCCCGGCAGCGGTATTCATGAAAGGGCCTGGAATGGGTTTGGCTTTGTTGCGGGCGGGACTCGCCGCCACTCTTCTTTTTGCCGTTGCCGGAAATGCGGCGGCAGGCGAACGCACCGATCTCGAAACGCTGTTCGAGGCCGAGGGCGTGAACGGCACTTTCGTTCTTTTCGATGTGGAGAAGGATGAACTCACGGCGGTCGATGCCGAACGCGCGGAACGGCGCTTTCCACCCGCTTCGACCTTCAAGATCGCCAACAGCCTGATCGCGCTTGAAACCGGCGCCGTGGCGGACGTGGACGAGGTGCTGCCCTATGGCGGCAAGCCGCAACCCTTCAAGCAATGGGAGCGGGACATGAGCCTGAGGAAGGCCATCGCCGTTTCAAACGTGCCGGTCTATCAGGAAGTCGCGCGGCGGATCGGCCTTGAGCGCATGAAAGAGATGCTGTCAAAGCTCGATTACGGAAACCGCGATCCGGGAACGGTCGTCGACCGCTTCTGGCTCGATGGGCCGCTTGAGATCAGCGCCAACGAACAGGCGCGCTTCGTCACGGCGCTTGCGACGAACACGTTGCCGCTGTCGAACCGCAGCCAGGAAATGGTGCGCGAGATATTGCTGATGGAAGAGATCGGCGGCGCGAAGCTCTACGGCAAGACCGGCTGGCTCTTCCACGACGACGAAGTGGATATCGGCTGGTTCGTGGGCTGGGTGGAGCGCGAGGGAAAGATTTACAGCTTCGCGCTCAACATCGACATGGATGATAAGGAACAGGTCGGTTTGCGCGTGCCGCTGGCGAAGAAGCTGCTGCGGGAACTGGATGTGCTCTGACGGCTTCGTTCAAACTGCAGCGCTTGCTTCCGGCGCGGCGCGGAGGCGCTCGGCATCGCGGATGGGCGGGGCGCCGAAAAGGCGGTTGTACTCGCGGCTGAATTGCGACGGGCTGTCATAGCCGACGCGATGCGCGGCTGTCGCCGCATCGACGGCCTCGCCGACGATCAGGCGGCGCGCTTCCTGCAGCCTGATCTGCTTCTGATATTGCAGCGGGCTCATGGCGGTGACGGCCTTGAAATGTTCATGCAGCGAGGACGGGCTCATGCGCGCCTCCGCCGCGACCGTCTCGATGCGGAAGGGCCGCGCATAATTCTGCTTGATCCAGGAGATGGCGCGGTTGACCTGATTGAACTTGCTGTCGGCAAGCGCGATCTGGCGGAGACGGATCGCCTGGTCGCCGATGAGGAGCCGGTAATGGATCTCGCGCTCGATGAGCGGCGCAAGGATCGGCGCGCTGGCCGGGTCATCGAGAAGACGGACAAGCCGGATCGCCGCATCGAGCAGCGGTTCGGTGAGCGGGCTCATGAGAATGCCGGAGCCGGGTGCGTCGCTCGCTTTTCCGTTACCATCCATTTCGAGCATGAGGGCCGCGAGCGCCGCCGGCGACAGGTCGAGGCGCATGCCGAGATAGGGCTTCTCCGGGCTCGCCTCCATCACGCAGCCGACGACCGGGAGGTCAGCCGAGACGAGAAGGTAGTGCGACGGCTCGTAGGAATAGAGGCGGTCGCCCAGGATCATCTGTTTGCGGCCCTGCGCCGCGATGCAGAGCGCGGGCTCCTGGAGAATATGCATCGGGTCGGTCGGCTTCTCCATGCGGGCGAGATGAAGCCGGGGCAGCGCCGTCGGTGCGGAACCATGCTCCGGCGCGTATCGATCAATCAATGAAGCCAGTTCGGAAAGCCTGTCCATTGTCGTCGGCCTCGTGTTTATGTGTAAAAACAGCGGGTTGCCACCCTGCCGATTGACTTCAATATACGCCGCTTTTGCCACCCCGTCCCGCCCAGCAGGCCAATGGCGGAGGATTGTGCAAGAACCGCCGAGTTCCGGTCTATCCGCTATGGCGACCCGTCCTGCATATTAGCCTCAACAGGCCGACGCATCCCCGCGCGCCTGTCCGACCCCGAGGATCATGCCATGATCGAAATCACGAACATTTCCTTCGTTCGCGCGCTTCCCGGCAAGACGCTTGCTCTCGGCCGCGAACTTTGCACCCTCATCCAGCCGACCCGCACCGAGCCGGGCTGCCTCTGCTTCGAGATCCATCAGTCGCATGACGACGCCGACATCTGGTTCATCTATGAAAGCTGGCGCTCGGAAGAAGATTTCGACGCGCATTTCGAAACCGCGCATATGACTGCCTTCGGCAAGGCGGCGAATGCGCTCGTCGAAGGCGAACTGGCTCTTCATCACTTCTCGCGCTACTCGGCGCAGGAAACGCTGGAACTCTCCGTCGCCTAACGCTATGCGCCGAATGCCTTGCCCATCGGCATGACGCGAATGCCCTTGCGGAGTTTCGTGTAGGGAAGCTTCGCCAGGTCCGCGATGTTCGGACCCGGGCTTTCGACGACGAGAACTTCCTTTGCCATCGGCCCGAAATCCGCGCGGAAGTGGACGGAGCTTTTGACGACGAGGATGCCGAGCTCCGTTGGCTCGATGCCGGTGTGGCGGAGCATCTCGCGGTCGGCGCATTGCCCCTTGCGCGAGGCGACAACGACTTCGACACCGCCTGTGCGCAGACGGACCGTGGTGCCGAGCGACATGCGCGAGCCGCCATAGAAGGGGCCGGTGGCGAGAAACTCGCCATCGGTGACGCGCACGACTTCAAACTCATGTTCGATGGGCTTTTCCTCCGGCGCGCCACCCGTCTTCGCGCCGAGGCGGAGAGAAAGACGCGCGCCCTCGCCCGCCGCCGCTGCCTCCGCGGTACTCTCGGGATCGAACAACACGCCGAGCGCGGCCGATTGCGCATCCTGCGCGATCAGCTCGGCGAGGATGCCCACGGTGTCTCCATTACCGCCAGCGCCGGGATTGTCCTGCGTGTCGGCCAGGATGACCGGGCCCTTGCCCGGCTCGGCATTTGCGATGGCATAAGCGACGCCGTCGCGCGCGCTCCAGAGCTTTTCACTGAAATCCTTTTCGCAGGCGACGATCTCACCCGCGATGCGCGCGACCGCTTCTTCCGCCGCCGCTTCCGTATCGGCATAGGCGATGACGGCAGGGCCGCAGCCGGGAATGTCCGCAGGCGCGAAACCGCCACAGAATGAAACGCTGCTGACGCGGCCATTGCCGATGGTCTTGCCGTCAAGCGCGGCAACTTCCGCATAAATATGCGCCGAGGGCTCGGTGAGCGTGCATTGCGCGGTGAGCGGCATCAGGAAATCGAGCTTGCGCATGGCCTTTGCCTGATGCGGCAGGCCGGCGAACATCGCATCGAGATGGGCCGCGGCGCGCGCGCCGGTCTCCGCCATATCGACATGCGGATAGGTGCGGTAGGCGATCAGCGCATCGGAAAAGCCGACCATCTCCTCCGTCACATTGGCATGGAGATCGAGGCTGGCGACAACCGGGACGCCCTCGCCAACCGCCTCGCGCACACGGCGCAGCAACTCGCCCTCGCCGTCGTCGAAATGCTCCGTCACCATGGCGCCGTGGAGATCGAGATAGACGGCATCGAGCGGCCCGGCCGATTTCAGCTCTTCGATCATCATGGCGGCGATGCGCTCGAACGCATCTTCGGTGACTTGCGCGGAAGGCGTGGCCGAGCACCAGACGAGCGGCACGAGCCGGTGGCCGGATGCGCTTGCCGCGTCGATGAAGCCGGCGACCGGCACATTCATGCCGGTGAACGCGGAGAGAAGCGCCTCACCGCGCTGCAAGGCCGGCCATGAATCAGCCTGTGCGAAGGCGGCATAGTCGGCCTTTGACGGCGCGAAAGTGTTGGTCTCGTGCTGGAAGCCGCCGACGGCGATGCGCATTCCGGTTTGCTCCATCTTTATTTTTGTCGTCATGCCCGGGCTTGACCCGGGCATCCAGGGTTATCGAGCAAGACCGATAATGACAGTATGCAGTAAGATTTGCTCGGGTCGCGACCGCAAGTTGGGCGGCAACCCGGAGATTCCTAGCACTGGATTGCCGGGTCAAGCCCGGCAATGACAGGAAAGAAAAACGGGACACCATGATCAAGCTCACCTTCTGCCTGACCCGCCTGCCCAGGCTCTCGCTCGCCGAATTTCAGGATTACTGGCGGAACAAGCACGCGCCGCTGGTAAAGAGCCACCGCGAGGCGCTGCGGATCAGGCGTTATGTTCAGCTTCATTCATGGGAAGAAAGTTTGAGCGACGGCATCCGCGAGGCGCGGGGCGGCGGGCTCGACAAGGCGCCCGCGATCTATGACGGCGTGGCGCAGCTCTGGTGGGAAAGCGCCGAGGACCTCGCCGCCGCGCTCGCCTCGCCCGAAGGCGTCGATGCCGGGCGGCAGCTTTACGAAGACGAGGCGAAATTCATCGACTTCACGAAGTCGCCGCTCTGGTGGGGCGAGGAGAAGGTGGTGTTCGGGTAGGGAACTCAAATGCCATCATTTCCCAACCTCCCCCTGAGGGAGGGTGGAAGAATAGGTACAAAAACGAAGGTTTGCGGCCTCACGCCCCGCCATGGGCGGAGACCCAGGTGTCGGCCATGTCGCGGGCGCTGTCTTTTTCGCCGCGCTTCATCCAGCCATCGTATTTCTCCATCAGCGCGTCGGCTTCGGCGCCCTGTTCCGGCGTGCCGAAGCGTTTGCCGAGGAGGAGATAGCTCCAGCCTTCGACACGATCTCGCTCCACGCCCTCGCCTTCCATGTAGACGCGGCCGAGTTCGGTGAGGGCGGGACCGTAACGCTTCTTTGCGGAGAGGAGGAGCCAGCGCAGGCTTTCCGTGCGGTCGACCGGCGTGCCCCAGCCCCGGCGATGCATGATGCCGAGATAATATTGCGCATCGGCCCGGGGCGCGAGGGAGGCAGCCTCGAAGGAGCGCAGCGCCTGCTCGTAATTGCGCTTCAGCCCGATGGCCTCATTGCCGCTGAGATAGATGACGCCGAGGCGGACGGCGGCTTCCGGCTGGCCGCCGCGCACGGCGAGCAGGTAATATTCATAGGCTTTCGCATCCGACTGCGCGACGCCGCCGGCACCCTTGTCGTAGAGATTGGCGAGGAGCCAGGCAGCGCCCGTGTGCCCGCCTTCAGCCGCTTCCTTCCACTCATCCACCGCACCCTCGGCATTGCCCGAGCGATAAGCCGCGACGCCACGATCGAACGCAGCCTGCGTTTCCGGCAGCGGATCGGCAAAGACGCCGCCCGCCAGCGTGAAGCTGAGGCCAAGCGCGGCGGCAAGTGCGGCGAGACTTTTACGGGCGGTCATGAGCACCTCGGGAGAACCACAGGATTGGCCAGTGTGCCGGAAAAAGAGGGCGGCGTCATGGCCGGAGGCAATAACGCCCATTTCCAGCGTCCTGCCACCCTCCCCTTGGGGGAGGGTCGAAATTTGAGGCGCGCCAGCGGCACAAATTTCGGGGCGGGGTAAGCCGCAAGGCAGAGCCCCCGCCCTGAAAAATTCTTCGCTTCGCTCGAATTTTGTCGACCCGCCCCTAAGGGGCGGGTGGAAATCAAAGTATCCGCTCAGATATCCGCATAGACATGTTTCTCCGCCTTGCCGCCCGGATGGGTGACGGCGCCCTTGCGGGCGGTGCCGACGAGCTGCGCGTATTTCCACAGCGCGCCGGAGGCGTACATGGTCTCCCGGGGCTTCCAGTTCGCGCGGCGCTTTTCGAGCACGGCTTCGTCGACTTCGAGATCGATGGTGCCGTTCTCCGCGTCGATGGTGATGATGTCGCCATCCTCGATCAGCGCGATGGGGCCGCCGACGGCGGCTTCCGGGCCGACATGGCCGATGCAGAAACCGCGCGTGCCGCCGGAGAAGCGGCCATCGGTGATGAGCGCGACCTTGTCGCCCATGCCCTGGCCGTAAAGCGCGGCGGTGGTGGAGAGCATTTCGCGCATGCCGGGGCCACCCTTCGGTCCCTCGTAGCGGATGACGAGAACCTCACCTTCCTTGTACTGACGTTTGTCGACCGCCTCGAAGCATTCCTCTTCGCTGTCGAAGCAACGCGCCGGACCGGAGAAACGGAGATGATCCTTCTCCATGCCCGCGACCTTGACGATGGCGCCATCCGGCGCGAGCGAGCCCTGCAACCCGACAACGCCGCCGGTGGGCGAGAGCGGATTGGACAGCGGATAGACGACCTTCTGGTCCGGGTTGAACTTCACGTCCTTGAGGTTGTCTGCGAGCGACTGGCCGGTGACGGTGAGGCAATCGCCGTGGAGATAGCCGCCATCGAGCAGCACCTTGAGGACCATCGAAACGCCGCCCGCCTCGTGAAGATCCTTCGCGACGTAATTGCCGCCGGGCTTCAGGTCGGTGATGTAGGGCGTCTTCTTGAAGATTTCGGCGACTTCCATCAGGTCGAAATCGATGCCCGCTTCATGCGCGATGGCCGGGAGATGAAGCCCGCCATTGGTCGAACCGCCCGTCGCCGCGACGATGACGGCGGCATTCTCGAGCGCCTTGCGCGTGACGATGTCGCGCGGCCGGATGTTGTTGGCGAGGAGGTGCATGACGGCGCGGCCCGAGGCTTCCGCATATTCGTCGCGGCTCTCATAAGGCGCAGGCGCGCCCGCCGAACCCGGCAGCGCGAGGCCCATGGCTTCCGAAACGCAGGCCATGGTGTTGGCCGTGAACTGGCCGCCGCAGGCGCCGGCGGAGGGACAGGCGACGCATTCGAGCGCATGCAGCTCTTCGTCTTCCATGTTGCCCGCCGAGTGCTGGCCGACCGCCTCGAAGACGTCGACCACGGTGACGTCCTTGCCCTTGAAATGGCCCGGCAGGATCGAGCCGCCATACATGAAGACGGAGGGGACGTTGAGACGAACCATCGACATCATCATGCCCGGCAGCGACTTGTCGCAGCCGGCAAGGCCGACCAGCGCGTCGTAGCAATGACCGCGCATGGTGAGCTCGACCGAATCCGCGATCACGTCGCGGCTGGCGAGCGAGGATTTCATGCCCTGGTGGCCCATGGCGATGCCGTCCGTCACCGTGATGGTGCAGAATTCGCGGGGCGTGCCGGCGGCGGCCTTGACACCCTTCTTCACCGACTGCGCCTGACGCATCAACGCGATGTTGCAGGGAGCCGCCTCGTTCCAGCAGGTCGCCACGCCGACGAAGGGCTGATTGATCTCTTCCTCGGTGAGGCCCATCGCATAGTAGTAGGACCGGTGCGGCGCGCGCTCCGGCCCGACCGTGACGTGGCGGCTCGGCAGTTTCGATTTGTCGAATGTCTTGGCGTCCATGTGACTCGCGCACCCCTTTGCAGGGGGCGCCTCCGGCTTCTCGGGATGAAAGTTGGCCGGATACTAGGGGGAAGGCCGCCGGGGATAAAGCCCCAAAGCCGCCACGTTTTCGCGAGGGATTCTCGAAATCGCCTTGTTGACCGGGGCGGCGCGGCGGGGGAACATCGCGGCCAACCGGAATTCACCGAACCACATAATCCGGACACAGGGAGAAATTGCCATGAAAGCCGCCGTTCTGCGCCAGGTGGGCCAGCCGCTCGCCATCGAAGATGTGAAAATCAACAAGCCGGGGCCCCATGAAGTGCTGATCCGCACCGTGGCGGCGGGCGTCTGCCATTCGGACCTCCATTTCGTGGAAGGCTCCTACCCCTACCCGCTCCCCGCCGTGCTCGGCCATGAGAGCGCCGGCGTCGTGGAGCAGGTGGGCTCGGAAGTCCGCACGGTCAAGCCGGGCGACCACGTCATCACCTGCCTCTCCGCCTTTTGCGGCCATTGCGAACATTGCCTGACCGGCCACCTGTCGCGCTGCGTGAGCCCGGAGACGAAACGGCAGGCGGAAGAAGAACCCCGCCTCGGCGCCGTGCCCGGCGCGATGAACCAGTTCCTCAATCTCTCCTCCTTCGCCGAGCAAATGCTGATCCATGAACATGCCTGCGTGGCGATCCGCAAGGACATGCCGCTCGACCGCGCGGCGCTGATCGGCTGTTCGGTGACGACGGGCGTGGGCGCCGTCATCCATACGTCGAATGTGCGGCCGGGCGAGACCGTGGCCGTGCTCGGCTGCGGCGGCGTCGGCCTGGCCTGCATCAACGGTGCGGCCATTGCAGGCGCGGGCCGCATCATCGCCATCGACACGCAAGGCTCGAAGCTGAACCTTGCGAAGGAATTCGGCGCGACGGATGTCGTGAACGCGAAGGATGGCGACCCGGTGAAGCAGGTCATGGACCTCACCAATGGCGGCGTGCATCACTCCTTCGAGGCGATCGGCCTCAAGGCGACGACGGAACAGGCGTTCAGGATGCTGGCGCGCGGCGGCACGGCGAATGTCATCGGCATGATCCCCGTCGGCGTTCACATCGAATTGCACGGCGCCGACTTCCTCGGCGAGAAGCGCATCCAGGGCTCGACCATGGGCTCGAACCGCTTCCCCGTCGACATGCCGCGCTTCGTCGATTTCTACATGTCGGACAAGCTGAAGCTCGACCAGATGATCTCGCGCCGCATCAAGCTCGACCAGGTGAACGAAGCCTTCGACGAACTGAAGCGCGGCGAACTGGCCCGCTCTGTCATCATGTTCGACGCATAAGCAGCAATTCGCGGACTAGGAAAAGGCGGCCTGCGGGCCGCCTTTTTTTCGTTTGGCAGAAAGCCATGCGGCTTTGGCGGAAAATCGGCGTGCGGCGCCTTGACGCAGGGGACGGCAATATCCACCTGTCATCTGTGTTCAATTCGGAACCCACTGGAGGACCCCTCGATGCCCACCGCCGCAATGCTGGACGACCTGCCGAAAGGCGCATGGATTGCCATGATGGTGATCGGCTTCATCGTCTTCTGGCCGATCGGGCTCGCCCTTCTCTTCTACATGATCTGGAGCGGAAAAATGCAGGGATGGAAACGCGACGGCATGCGCGGCTGCGCATCGAACTATCGCCGTCATCGCCGGTCGAGCGGCAACACCGCCTTCGACAGCTACCGGGACGACATGCTGAAAAAGCTGGAAGAAGAGCAGAAGGCTTTCGGCGACTTCATGGAGCGCCTGCGCCGCGCGAAGGATCAGCAGGAGTTCGATCAGTTCATGAACGAACGCCGCACGCAGGGCGACGCGCCCGCCGCCTGAAATTCAGTATGCGAGTTAAGAAAGGCGGTTCCCGAGGGAACCGCCTTTATTTTTTGATTCGATTGAGAATGAAATCTCCGATCCGCAGGAACCCACTGACTCTTCCGGGCGTTTTCGTCACAGTTGCTCCGCCAGAAGGAAACCTGGCATGCAGGGATATTTGTTTGTTCTCGATCCGATTGCGCTGATTGCAATCGTCGCGGTGTTGGTGATTCTGCTGCCGGTTTTGCTCTGGCTCGGCATCACAGTCTTGTGGATCACACTCGGCCTTCTCGGCGGCGCCTTCTCGTATTTCTTCCTGCTCTATCTTTTCGGTATTCCCGCACTTGCCATCATCGGCGGCATCACCGTGGCACTGATGATATGGGGGGCGCTGTTGCGGGGGTGAGGAACGCGGGAAGCACCACCCCATAGGTGTCATCCCGGCGAAAGCCGGGACCCATTGGCTCCCTCAGCAAGAGCGGCTGTGCACGGCCTTAAAAGCCACACTCCATCCTCATCTTCGGAACAAGGCTCAATGTGGATTGGGTCCCGGCTTTCGCCGGGATGACACTATTTTTCAGGCAGCGCCCGCGAGCCGCTTCAGCGCCTCGTTGAACTTCGCCATCGCCGCTTGTGCGTCGGCCTTGCGTTCGCGCTGCTCCTCGACGACCTGCTCCGGCGCACCCGCCAAGAATTTGGCGTTGCCAAGCTTCGCGTCGATCTTCTTCACTTCGTCTTCGAGCTTGCCGAGTTCCTTGCGGAGACGCGCGGTTTCGGCGGCCACGTCGATGAGGTTTGCGAGCGGCAGGATCAGCGTCGCTTCGTCCAGCACGAGCTGAAGCGCGCCTTCCGGAACGGATGTCGTCACCACAGCGCTTTCGAGACGCGCGAGGCGCATGATGAGGTCGCGGTGACGCTCGAAGCGCGCGAGGCTTTCCTCGCTCGCATCCTTGATGAGAAGCGCGATCTTGGCGCCCGCCGGCACATTCATCTCGGCACGGACGGAACGGATTTCGGTGATGAAGCGGATCACCCAATCCATCTCCTTGTCGGCCGCGGCATCGCCGAGCCCTGTGTGAAGCGGCCATGCCGCCTTGACGAGCAGCGTCTCGCGCTTCGGGCCAACTTCGCCCGTGCGCTGCCAGAGCTCTTCGGTGACGAAGGGCATGAAGGGATGGAGCATCAGCAATATCTGGTCGAGAACCCAGGCGGCCGTGGCGCGGGTTTCGGCTTTCGCTTCCTCATTGTCGCCCATCAAAAGCGGCTTGATGAATTCGAGATACCAGTCGCAGAAGACGTTCCAGACGAATTTGTAGGCCGCGTTCGCCGCGTCGTTGAAGCGGTAGGCTTCGATGGCTTCCGTGATTTCGGCGGCGGTGCGCGCAACCTCGCCGACGATCCACTTGTTGACCGTCTGGCTGAGCTTCGCGGGATCGAAACCCTCTACGCGGGCGCATTCGTTCATCTCGCAGAAGCGCGCGGCGTTCCAGAGCTTGGTGCCGAAATTGCGGTAACCTTCGACGCGGGATGTCGCAAGCTTGATGTCGCGGCCCTGCGCGGCCATGGCGGCCAGCGTGAAGCGGAGCGCGTCGGCGCCGTATTCGTCGATGAGTTTCAGCGGGTCGATGACGTTGCCCTTCGTCTTCGACATCTTCTGGCCCTTCTCGTCGCGGACCAGCGCATGGATATAGACGGTGTGGAACGGCACTTCCTGCATGAAGTGCAGACCCATCATCATCATGCGGGCGACCCAGAAGAAGATGATGTCGAAGCCGGTGACGAGCACGTCGGTCTTGTAATAGCGCGCGAGTTCCGGCGTCTTGTCCGGCCAGCCGAGCGTGGAGAAGGGCCAGAGGCCGGAGGAGAACCATGTGTCGAGCACGTCTTCGTCGCGCGTGAGTTCGACGCTTTTGCCGTAGTGCTTTTCCGCTTCGGCGGCGGCCTCTTCATCGCTATAGGCGACGAAGACATGACCGTCCGGCCCATACCATGCCGGAATGCGATGCCCCCACCAGAGCTGGCGCGAGATGCACCAGGGCTGGATGTTGCGCATCCACTCGAAATAGGTCTTTTCCCAGTTCTTCGGCACGAAGACGGTCTGGCCGCGCTCCACCGCTTCAATGGCGGGCTTCGCCAGCGTCGCCGCGTCGACATACCACTGGTCGGTGAGATAGGGCTCGATGACGACCAGTTTTGATTTCTCGTCATGCGGAACCATGACGATCTTGTCCTCGATGCGGTCGAGGAGACCGAGCGCCTCGATGTCAACGACGACCTGCTTGCGCGCCTTGAAACGGTCCATGCCGCGATAAGGCTCCGGCACTTCGTCGTTGAGCTTGCCGTCGGGGTTGAGAATGTTGATCTGCTCAAGTCCCTGCCGCTTACCGACCTCGAAGTCGTTGAAGTCATGTGCGGGCGTGATCTTCACCGCACCGGAACCCTGCTCCGGGTCCGCGTGTTCGTCGCCGACGATCGGAATGCGGCGGCCGACCAGCGGCAGCTCCACGAACTTGCCGATGAGGGACTTGTAACGCTCGTCTTCCGGGTTCACGGCGACACCGGTGTCGCCCAGCATCGTTTCGGGGCGCGTGGTGGCGACGACGATGTAGTCGCGCGTTTCGGTGCCGGCGGGATTACCCTCCTCGTCGAAAAGCGGCCACTCATAGGTGACGCCATCCGCGAGCGGATAGCGGAAATGCCAGAAGTGGCCCTTCACCTCGATATTCTCGACTTCGAGATCGGAGACGGCGGTCTGAAGTTCCGGGTGCCAGTTGACGAGGCGCTTGTCGCGATAGATGAGGCCTTCGCGGTAAAGCTCCACGAAAACTTTCAGCACGGCTTTCGACAGACCTTCGTCCAGCGTGAAACGCTCGCGGCTCCAGTCGCAGGAGGCGCCGAGGCGGCGGAGCTGGCCGATGATGGTGCCGCCGCTCTCGCCTTTCCATTTCCAGATGCGCTCGATGAAGGCATCGCGGCCCATGTCGCGGCGGCGGATATTGCCCTCGCCTTCAAGCTGGCGCTCGACGATCATCTGAGTGGCGATGCCCGCATGGTCGAGGCCCGGCTGCCAGAGCACGTCCTTGCCGCGCATCCGCTCGAAGCGGATCAGCACGTCCTGCAGCGTGTTGTTGAGCGCATGGCCCATATGCAGGCTGCCGGTGACGTTGGGCGGCGGGATGACGATGCAATAGGGCTTGGCGCCCGCTTCTACCCGCGCGGGGTCGCCGGCCTGGAAAGCGCCGCTTTCCTCCCAGAGCTTGTAAAGCCGGGCTTCGGCATCCTGCGGGTCGAAGGTCTTGTCGAGCATGAGATTTATCCGTGGAAAAGCGCGCAAAAAAGGGCGGCGCTGCGCCTGTGTTACACAGGCCGCGCCACCCTATCAAGCATTGGAGACTATGAAGCGAGAGGGGGCGTCAGCCTTTGCGACGCGCTACCCGCTCGATTTCCTCGGCGACGAGCCGCTCGACCAGCGAGGGCAGGTTCTCGTCGAGCCATTCCTTGAGCATGGGGCGAAGCAGGTCGCCCACCAGCTCTTCCAGCGTGCGTGAGCCGCCGGATGAGGTCATGAGGGAATTGGCCAGGGCACCAAAGGCCGCGGAAGCGGCGGATTCGGTGTCGCTCGACAGCAGCGGGGAAGCTTTGCTCGGGGCCGAATCGGCACTCATGACAGGCTCCTCAAAGGCGGTTTCAGGTTCGTCTTCGGCAACCGGCTCGGGCTGCGGCGCGATACCGGTGGCAACCGCCGGGGCGGGCTCCGGTTCCGGCTGATAGACCGGTTCCAGCTCCGCCACGGGCTCCGGCTGAGGCTGGGGGACCGGATCGGCGAACTGGATGTCATCGTCGTTGAAATCGGGTTCCGGCATATAGGTCGGCGCGGGCGCGGCCGGCTCCTCCGGCAGGGCCTCGGTCAGCTCCAGAATGTCGTCTTCGACAGGCTCCGGCTCCGGTGCGGGCTCTTCATAGAGGGATTCGGGAGCCGGCGGGGGCGCAGCAACCTCGGACGCCTGCGCACCCTCCTCGGGCCCGCTGTCTTCCGAGATAATCCGCCGGATGGAGGCGAGAATCTCCTCCATCGTCGGTTCCTGTGCCGAGCCTTGATTACTCATCCGTCGTTCCGTCCAGCTTCGAGTCCAGCGGTTCCGCGCTTGTCCGCAACCTCATAAATAACAAGAGAACCTTAGGAGAAGTTGAACAAATTTGCCAACTTCCCCTTAATTCTCCCGGAATTTATCTGTGGACGGTATGCCTATTCGCCGCTGGCGGTACCGAAGCCGATCCACTTGTTGCGGACCTCGCCATAATTCGCTTCGGGATCGTAATACTCGACCGGCAATTCAAGATTGCGCGCCGTCAACTGGCCCATCGCGGCGAGAAGCCCATATTCGGCGACCGCCAGATCGCGCTCGGCACTGACCAGCGCAACGCGCGCATTCAGGAATTCCTGCTCCGCATCGAGCACGTCGAGCGTGGTGCGGGCGCCCACTTCGGATTCCTGCCGCACGCCTTCCAGCGCGATATTGCTCGCATTGGCCTGCTCGGAGGTGGAAGTGATGCTGGCGCGGCTGGCGCGAAGCTGCTCCCAGGCATTCCGCACCGCTTCATCGACCTGGCGCTGCACGGCATAGATCTGGAGGCGGCTCTGATTGTTGATTTCCTTCGCCTCGCGGACCCGCGAATACTCGACGCCGCTCTGGTAGAGCGGGATGGTCAGCACGCCGAGCAGCGAGCTTTCCTCGACATCGCGGATCGTGGACGAGGGATCACGGCCATATTGGTATTGGGCCTGAACGTCGAAGCTCGGCAGCAGCGCACCTTTGGCAACCTTGATCGCCTCACGGCTCGCTTCTTCCGAATAGCGCGCGGCACGCAGTGACGGGTTGTTCTGCGCGGCCAGTGCCCTGGCTTCTTCCTCGGTGGCCGGCAGTCCCTCGAGACGGTTCGGCTTCTCAAGCGTGCCCGGAAGCTGGCCGACGATGCGCTCGTAGAAGGCGCGGCTCGCAGTGAGCTGCGCCTCGGCGGCGATGAGATTGGAGCGGGCAAGGCTGAGACGGGCTTCCGACTGGGCGGTATCCGTGCGCGTGAGCTCGCCGACACGGAAACGGTCCGTTGTCGCATCGAGCTGGCGTTTCAGCACTTCAACGTTGTTACGGTTGAGCTCAAGAACGCTCTGATCGCGGATCACGTTCATATAGGCCTGCACGGCATTCAGCAGCGTCGTCTGCTCGACGCTCAGCAGCGACTCGCGGCCGGACTGCACCGAGGCCTCGGCCTGATCGGTCGCGTTGACCGTGCGCCCGCCCGCAAAGAGGTTCTGGCTGAGCGTGACGGAACCGGAAAGCGGACGGAGATCGTCGCGCGCGCTGGCGCCGTTATTGAGCGTGGTGTCGGTGCTGGTAACGCCATATGCGCCCTGCGCCTGCAGGTTGGGCCGCCAGCCGGACAGCGCCTGCGGCACCAGTTCGTCGGTGGCGCGCAACTGGGCGCGCTGCGCCTGCAGTGTCGGGTTGGTGGCATAGGCCGCGGTCAAGGCATCGATGAGGTTTTCGGCGGAAGCCGGCGTAACGGCAAGAAAGCCTGTCAGGGCCGTCGTGCCGAGGGCGAGCGAAAGGAGGCGGCTCAGGGACTTAGTGGGTCGTTTCATTATCGTTGCTCTCGCAAAAGAGGCGGCTTCGTCCCTCAACGCTTCCGCAGTGAACCAGTCTTCGGCAGGCTAAAGGTAGGAAGAGAGAATTGCTATTGCCAGAGGGCCGAAGAATTGTCTGGAATAGATGCAAAGTGCCATCACTTCTCAGAAAACAAAGCTCTCGACCGGCTCGAACCCGGGCAGGAAGCCGATATTGGCGTCGAAGGCATCGCGTCCGCTGAAGGTTTCGCCCGAGCGGACATAGAGCCGAGCGCGGCCGGAAATGCCGTCGCCGACAACGGCAACGAGACGGCCCCCGTCGCGCAGCTGGTTCTGCAATGCATCCGGCACCGAACCGATCATGCCGTTGATGAAGATGACATCGTAGGGCGCCTGCTTCGCGCAACCTTCCGTAAGCGCACCGGGCAGGACCGCCGCATTGTCGACACCGAGATCGGACAGCGTGGCGCCAGCACTGGCGGCGAGGTTTTCGTCGCATTCGAGAGCGACGACAGTACCGGCAAGGCGCGCGAGAACCGCCGTCGAATAGCCCGTGCCGCAGCCGACATCGAGCACCAGGTCTTCCGGGCCGATTTCCGCGAGCTGCACCATCTTCGCGAAAACACGCGGTTCCATCAGGAAACGCGGCGGCTTGCCGCCGGCGATACGGACGTCCTCGTCCATATAGGCGATGCCCTGGCTCGATTGCGGAACGAAACGCTCGCGCGGGATCGCCGACAGGGCGTCGATCACGCGCCGGTCCGTCACCGAATTGATGCGCACCTGGCTTTCGACCATGTTGTGACGGGCGGCGGCAAAGTCGGTCATGAGCTGTCCTAGAGGGCTGTCCCGGAAATGGCGCGAAGAGGATGGTTCCCGGCGCTTTATACTGGCCCGGACGCCTAAACTCAATTCGCCGGAGCGCGAAAGAGCCCCGCAAGGGCCCGTTAACGGCCCGGAAATGTGCGCGGTCTAATGATCGTTGTACCCGGGCGGCGGAATTGCTATACCCCGCCCGCCCTACCCGGCTCGCGCCGGAGGGAAAGGCCACGTGGCGGAGTGGTTACGCAGCGGACTGCAAATCCGTGCACCCCGGTTCGATTCCGGGCGTGGCCTCCACTATCCCGATCCGGAAAGACGCTAGACGCGGAAGCCGGAAACCGCCGCCGATGCACCCGAAATTCCGGGCGCGGCGCGCGGGGCGGTCATTTGCCGCCGGGCAACGCCCCGCCTCTCGGCGGCGAGCACAGCCCCCCAGAGCATCCCCAGAAGCAGATAGAAGTGCCGCCAGCTGTCGATGTCGATGATCATCGCCTCGGCGATATGGCCGATGAAGGCCGCATAGACGACGATCAGCAGCCCCTGGAACTGATTCTCCATCGAGATTGCCCGCCAGCCCCTGACCGCCGTCATGAGCAGGAAGGCGATGAAGGCAAGGCCCGACAGGAAACCGCCGGCCACCAGGACATGCAGATAGACGTTATGGGTGTCCAGATTGTTGAGGATGGCCCATTGCGCCGGGCCGATGCCGAACGGCCGGTCGAGCGCCATCTGGAAGGCGCGAGCCTGGCTCTCGAAACGGCCATGCTGCGGATCGGTGTCGTAATTCTGCGTGAGCGACGCACGCTCGCTGAAGAGCGCCGAGACTTTCGGGCTCGACAGTGCAACGCCGACAACCGCCACCATGATGAAGGCCGCGAGCGCACCGAAGCCGATGAGACGGAAGGTCTGGCGCGGCGACCGCGAGGTGGCGAGCGTCAGCACGAAAAAGAGAATGCCGGAAAGCAGCAGATTTCCCCACGCGCCGCGCGAGAAGCTGAGAAGCAGTCCGAGCACCAGCAGGCCGAGCGGCGCCACCATCCAGAGCGCGCGGAGCGAACGGGCCTCGCTCAGCTTCAATCCCAGAAAGAGGACCGGCGCGACAAGGAAAGGGCCGAAGACGTTCGGATCGTTGAAGGTGCCGGTGGCGCGGCCGAAGACGAGGAAGCTCTCCGACCCCGGCAAGACGCCGAAATATCCGCCGACACCTAGAAATGCCGCGACGCAGGCCGCCGCCGTATAGGCCCAGAACATCTGCGTGAGACGCCGCGCCGGATCCGCATAGACGAAGGAAGCGAAGAAGAGGAATGAACCGATCAGATAGACCGTCACCATCAGAGACGGCTTCACGCGGTCGAGAAAAAGCGCATCCATCGCGCCGATGCCATAGCCGATAACGACGAGACCCCATAGCGCCGCCGGCCAGCCGAGACCGCGCGGCAGCCTGAGCCCGAGAAGAAAGAACAACCCGACGGTTCCGACCATCAGGATGTCGTAAGGCGTCGGCTGATCCTGTCCCTGCTGCGACTTCACGTAGAAGCCGGTCAACAGAACCAGGAAAAGGAAAGCTTCGCCGATACGGATTGCGAGCGAGGGGCCGCGCATGGGCCGCGCGGGGGCGGAGCCGCCGGTTTGCCAGCCGTCCACGCTATTGCCCCGCACCCGTGAGGCCCGGCGCGACAGGCGCTGCTGCCAAACGCCCGGTATGCGCGAGAAGCCGCGCCTTCCGCGCTTCGAGCAGGCGGTCGTAAAATCCGTTCACACCCTCGACCATCTGGCTCGCCGAAAAATGCGTCATGACGCGTGCGCGCAGACGAGCGGCGGAAGCTGCAGCCGCTTCGGGATCGGCAAGGGCAGCCATCATGGCGGCGGCAAGCGCCGAAGCGTTTTGCGCAGGTACGAGACGTGTCGCATCCGGGCCGAAGATTTCCGCCATGCCGCCGACACGCGTCGCGATGAGCGGGATACCGGCAGCGGCGGTTTCGAGCGCGACATAGGGAAGCGATTCATTCCAGGACGGCATGACCGCAATGCGGCCGAGCCTGAAAGCTTCGCGCGCCGGCATCGCGCCCATGAACTCGAACCGGGCGGCGGAGCCGGCGGTCTTCGCCAATTCCTCGAAACGCGCGCGGTCCGGCCCCGCGCCCACGATACGGATATGCACCGGGCGCGAAAATGTCGAAGCAGCTTCGATCAGTGTGGAGACGCCCTTCAGCATCCGAAGTTCGCCGATGAAGAGAAAGTCGGCAGCCATGTCGCCATGAGGCACCGGCAGGAATTCGTCTTCCGTCAGCCCGTTGTGAATGACGGCGGTAGGCGCACCCGGACGGCCGATCTTGGCGAGATAGGCGGCGCGGCTGAATTCGGATTCGAAGATGAGACCATCCGTGCGGCGGCGCATCAGGCGTTCGGCCGTGTGATAGACGAAGCCCTGCGGGCTCAATGCATTGTAGTGCAGCGAACCGCCATGAGGCGTATAGACACGGACGACGCGGGCGCCGTCGCGCGGCGCAAGGCGCGCAAGCATACCGCCCTTGGCGCCGTGGCCATGAAGAACATCGGGCTTCAGCCAATCGGCCAGCGCCCGAACTTCACGAATATTGACGGCATCGCCGACGCCCGGCAGCCGCCCCATCGGTATGACATGGAGACCGAGGCCGCATTTCGGCGCAAGCTCGGCAAGCCGCCTCGCGGAGACGCCATCATCCGCCGGCGGTTCCGCGCAGATGACGCCCGCCGCGATGCCCGCGGCCTGCTGTCCGGCCACCAGATCCCGCACATGACGGAAGAGCCCGCCCATCGGCAGGCGCATCACATGCAGCACCTTGCGCACGGCGTGCGGATTTTCGCTATGCGCGGGAGACGCCATCAGAAATAGCGCTCCTTCACAAGGATCGTATCTCCCGGCATTACCGGCGCATTGCTGTCGACGCCGAGTTCGACGATACGGTCGCCCCGGTTGCGGGTGATCTTCACCCGGTCGGCATCCGCCCGATAGGTGAAGCCGCCGGCAATGGCCGCGGCGCTCTGCACCGTCATGCCGTTTACAAAGGGATATTGCCCGGCGCGCTGAACCTCGCCGAGAATGAAGAAGGGCCGGAACTGCGTGACCTGGACGCTGACATTCGGGTTGCGCAGCAGTTTTGCGCCTAGTTCGTCCGCAACGGCACGCTCGAACTCATCCGTCGTCATTCCCCGCGCAACAAGCGGCGGCAGCAAGGGCATCGAGATCGCGCCCGTACCGTCGACCGTGAAATCGCCGCTGAGGTCGCTCTGTCCGAACACCACAACGCGAAGCTGGTCGCCCGTGTCCAGCCGGTAGATTTCGCTTTCCGGGACGATCGGGCGCTCCGCGATCAGGCCGCGCTCCGCGCAGCCGGCGGCAAAGGCGCCGATGACCATCAAGACGAGTGCGAGACGGGCGTTCATGGGGCAGACTCTCTTACCGGGTACCGGGAATTCCGGAACAGACGCTAATGCCGGAACGGTTAATTTTTTGGCAATTCGGGACTGCTCCCTCACCCCCGGATGGCGAAATCGCCGGGCTCTCCCTTGGCTTCCGCCATTATCCGGCCTCTACCGTTAAGTCTTCCGTTACCAAAAACCCGTCTACTACGGGCTGGATTTGAACGTGGCGCCACGACCGTTTTCGCAACCCTGTCGCGCGGACGGGAACGGCGCCTGCGAGCGGAACGTATGACCGATACTCCTATCAGTCCCGTAGTCTCATTCGGCGACCGGCGCAGAGCGGCGCCGGATGAAAACGCCGTGGGCGACATTTCGCCATGGGAAGTGCTGCGCGGCGTCTGGGCCCGCAAGGAGATCATCGCCTGTACCTTCGTGGCTTTCATGGCCGTCGCGATCTTCTGGCTGATGACGGTCGTGCCGACCTACACAGTCGAGACACGCATCATGCTGTCGCCACGCGCTGGCGAAATCTCGACATTCGACGCGGACAGCACGCCATCGCTGCCCGACAACGAGACCCTTCAAAGCGAAATTCAGGTACTGACGTCGCGGCCTCTGGCAGCGCGGCTGATTACCGATCTCGGACTGGCAGCTCATCCCGAGTTCAATCCGGCCTTGCGGGCGCCGGGCTTCCTCGGCCGTATTGCGGTGGCCTTCGGCCTCCGGGACCGGCAGCAGCCCACCGACATCGAGGAAATCACGGATGTCGTGCTCTCGCGGCTCGAGGTCTTCCAGAAGATCAATTCACGCGTGATCGCGATCGTCTTCACCTCCGCCGATCCGCGCATGGCCGCCATCGTACCGAACCGTCTGGCGGAGCTTTACATCGCGCAACAAGTGGAACAGAAAGCCGGCGTCAACAGCGAGGCCGCCAGGTGGCTCGCCAGCCAGATCGCGGAACTGCGCGTCAAGGTGCAAGCCTCGGAAGCGGCCGTGGAAGCGTTCCGGGCCAAGTCCGGCCTCTTCCTGACAAACGGCTCGACCTTGCCGCAACAGCAGTTGACCGACCTCAACAGCCAGCTCTCGGTCGCCGAGGCAGACCGCGCCGCCGCACAGGCCAAGCTCTCCAATGCGCGCTCCCTTCTCGCCTCCGGGAATGCGGTCAACTCCGCCGCGGAAGTATTGCAGTCGCCGCTGATCCAGAACCTGCGCCAGCAGGAAGTCGCGCTGCGGGCGCAGATCGCCCAGATGTCCGAGACGTTGCTGCCGACGCATCCGCGCATGCAGGAAAGCCAGGCAAACCTGGACGACCTCGGCAGGCAGATCGAAAAGGAAGTCCACAAGGTCATCGACGCGCTGGAAAACGAGGCCCGCGTGGCCGGGGCGCGCGTCAATTCGTTGCGCGACAGCCTTAATCGCCTTCAGCGCCGAATGGGCGAGGTGAACCAGGATGAAGTGAAGCTGCGCGCCCTGCAGCGCGACGCCGACACCAACCGGTCACTTCTCGAGTCCTTTCTCCGCCGCTACGAAGAGGCCAATGCCCGCGCCGAAGCGGACAGCAAGGCAGCGAATGCACGCATCGTTTCCCGCGCACAGCAGCCGAGCGAGCCGACATTTCCGCGCACGGGCGCCGCGCTGACACTCGCCACCATCGCCGGGCTCATCTTCTCGTTCCTCGTTGCCTTCCTCCTTGAAGCCTTCTCACGCGGCTTCCGCGCCGGCGACCAGATCGAGCGGGCGACCGGCATGCCTTTCCTCGGACTCGTGCCGGAACTTGAAACGCAGAAAGGCAGCGTCTATCCGGCTCTCGACATCGTGCGCGATCCGGCCGGGCTCTATGCCGAAGCCATCCGTGCCCTGCAAGGACACGTGCTGCTGGCTCGCGTCGGCGACCGCCGCGCGCGCACCGTTCTCGTCACATCCGCCATCGCAGGCGAAGGCAAGACGGCGACGGCGGCAAGTCTTGCCCGCGTCTTTGCGATGGGGGGCTATCGCACCGTCATCATAGATGCCGATCTTCGCGATCCCTCGCTTCATGAAGCACTCGGCGCTCGGCGGCAGCCTGGCCTTGCGGACCTCCTTGTCGGCCGCGCTGCCTTCCAGCACGTGATCCGGCAGGACAATGCAAGCTATGCGCATGTCATCCAGGCGGGCACGCCGGTGCCGAACCCGACGGCGGCCCTTGCCTCATCGCAGATGCTCTGGGTATTGAACGCGCTTCAGCAGACCTATGACTACATCATCATCGACTCACCCGCCGCGATGGCGACCGCCGACGCGCAGGTGCTGGCGAAGATTACCGACGTGACGGTGTTGGTGGTGAAGTGGTCGTCGACCAACCGGCGCATCGTGGCCCGCGCGCTGAAGCTGCTGTCGGCAGCGAGCAGCCGCCGCGTCGGCCTTCTGCTGACACGGGTCAATCTCAAGCGGTATCGCCGCTACGCCACCGACGGTCTCAACGAATATCCGCCTCATACCTCGCGGCCGGCAATCGCCGCCCGCTAAACGGGGGTCAGACCGTCGCGGGCGCCGCCGCCTTGCGGCCGAAGAAAAGCGCGAGCGCCTTTCGTTTGTCGCCGACCAGTTTCTTCACGGCGTCATAGACCGGGCGAAGCGTGTTGTAGGCAGCAACCTTTACATCGTCCCATGTTTCATGCGTGCCCGCATCCTGCTGCGGCCAGCCGAGCTTTCGCAGGACGGCATTGACATAGGCGAGCTTGACGAGGCGCTCTGTCTCTTCCGTCTGCCAGGTAATCGAAAATGAAATCGATACGGCATCGCCATTCTTCACCCAATGCGGGTCGAAGATCGGCACGAAGATGCCTTCGCCCGGCGCGATATGCTGATGCGTCGCTTTCGCCTCGAAACCGTCTTCATATGGCAGATTGCGGTGCTTGCCCGGGAAGAGCTCGGTGTTCTCCGCGCTGACGACCTCCCTGTCGCGATGGTCGAAAATCGACATGCGCTTCGAGCCGCGCACCTGAAGAAGAAAGTTGAGTTCAGGGTCCGAATGATAAGGCGTCACATTGCCTGGCGACGTGACGAAAATAAATGCCTGCCGCTGGCGCGCGCCGCCCATCAAACCACCCGTCTGCTCCGCGACCTGATCGAGACAGGCATCGAGCAGCGCCTTGTATTCGGGATCGGCTTCGACATTCTTGATGACCATCCAGGATTTCGTCTCCTCGATGCGCCGCACGGTCTCTTCCGGCGTCAGGCCGTTCGACGGCGTGAGGTTCGGATCCTGGTTCGGCATGACCGGTCCGTTGAATTCAACCTGATCGGCCGGCAGCGACCCGGCGAGGCGGGCAAGCCGGTCGAGAGAGAAAAGCGGATGATCGGCAAGGTGATGCCCAACGCGAAAGGTTTTGAGCGGCATCGGCGTTGTGACGCTGCCTTGTTCGATCTCAATGAGCCTGGTCATGCTCTATCTCCTTGCGGATCCGGGCGTAGACGACACGCAGCCTGGCGCGCGCCAGATCGGCGATGCGCATCATGGCGGCGACATAGGAAACAAGCGGTTTGCTGAAACGATTACCGGATGACACGAGCACACTGCGCATCGGACGGCGCTGCGCCCAGATGTGGTCGATCATCGGGTGATTGGGGATGGCGCAGGAATCCACCCATGCCGTGCGTTCATCGCGAAGAAAAGTGCCGATCAGCTTCATCATGAGAAGCGCGCCGGGCGAGTATTTCGCATAGCTCTCATCAAAGGCTATCTTGAACGTATAGACACCGGCACCGGCGCGGAAACTCGCCAGCATCGCCAGCGGCTTGCCGTCGAGCGTAATTTCAGTGCAATGAAGTTTGCCTTCCGCGGCAGCGCCGATACAGATTTGCTCGAAATATTTCCGCTCGTCGGGGCGAGCCTTCAAGGCGGTGCCGCGCTTGCCTTTCCATCCGCTGGCTTCGAGCTGGAGGAACGCCTTCACCCAGCCGCCGACATCCGCGCCGCCATCATGCGTCGTGAAATCGAGATCGCCGAGCTCCGCAAGCCGGTTCCAGAGACGATTGAACTCCTTGCGCTTCTTCTTGCGCATATGCGTGGCGAGATATTCCTCTTCGCCGAGGTCCGACTGAAGGAAAGCCCGCTCGTGCCGGTCCGTCTCGCGGCAGACGCGGTGCTGCAGTTCGACGACATCCCGAAGCGCGCGGGCAAAGGCGCCATCCGCCTCGAAATTCGGAAACTGGATGAGTGCCGCGCCCGAACGGTCGGCGAAAGAAAGAAAACGGCGAATAGCGAGCTGCTCGTACCCCATACGGAGGAGCGGCGTGGAGATGAAGCTGTGGATATGTTCCCAGACGCGTATGACCGGAACGGGAAGGCCGAAATATCCGCGCGGCGCAACGTAGGGAACAAGGCCGATCAGGACGCGCATACCGTCGCCCGCCGCATCGCTCCACAGCAATGCAACGCGGACGGAGCTGCCCCCTTGCAGATTTTCCATCGCCGCCGCGAGCGTCACGCTTTCGAACTGCGTATTGGTGTCTGTGGAGGTCGCCGCAAGCGCATCGATCTCCTTGCGATATGGCGCAAGCGCATCCGCGCTTTCGAGTACGATCACATCCGCGCTTGGCGGGTGCCCATACATGTAGCGCGCCGCGTGGCTCAGCCTCACAACGGAGAGCGCCTCATCGTCGGCGGCGGAGGTCCGCAGGAAGCCCGGCAGGAACGAATGATGTCGAAGATCTGTCATGAGGTTCCTTTTACGCAGCCGCCAGCAAGCGGCGCGGCACGCCGGCAAGAACAAAAGCGGTGATACCGAGACGGCGGCGCACGATGACCGCCAGACAAACCGTCGAGCCGACGATCGTGATGGCGGTGGCGGCGGCGGCGCCCATAAGCCCGAACGAGGGAACGAGCGCGATGTTGAGAACAATGTTTCCGACAGCGGCAGCACCATAGACCCAGGCAACCGCATTCTGGTGGCCGGTCATGTTGAGCAGATACTCAGTCGGCCCGGTCGAGGCACGCGCAAGAAAGCCGAGCGTCAGAAGCCAGAGCAGCGGATAGCCCGCCTCGAAGCCTTCGCCAAAAAGGCCGAGCGCAAAAGGACCGATCAGCAACAGGAAAACACCAGCGGCAAGCGTCGGCCAGAAGATCCACTGGATGACGCCCTGCATGAAGGTCTGCAACTCCTCGCGCTTGCCCGCCCCATGCAGCTCGGCGAATTTCGGCACTGCGAGCGCCGAGAGCGAGAAGCAGATAAACGCCATCAGGTTTGCGATGCGCGTGGCCGCAAAATAAACGGCGATCTGGTCTGGCTCGACGAAATAGCCGAGCAAAACGATGTCCGTGTTGACGAGGATGAGGAAGAGACCTTCCACCAGCACCAGCGGCGCCGAAATCGCGACCCAGTGACGGAGATGATAGACCGGCCGCGCAGGCGGCACTGTGCGCGCCACCCGGCGCGAAAGGAAAAGGCGCTGCGCCACAAGGGTGAGAAGCGTGGCGCCGAGCGCGCCGAGCGTGACCTGCAGGCCCGTCGCCTGACCGGTGAAAAGCACGATGCCGCCGGCGATCAGCACGATGCCGAGCGGACGAATGATGTAGGACGGGATATAGGCGAGGTTGACCCACCCAAAGGCGCGCGCGGCGCCCTCCTGCCAATCGGTGAGCGCGAAGGCGGGAACGCAGAGAAGCGCCACCACCAGAGGCAGGAAATAATAACTCTCGACGTGATCGCGCACAGCCCAGAGCAAGGCGACGCCGAGCAGCGCCGTGACGAGCCCGAGCGCGAGCACGACGAAGGTCGAAGCGCGGAGAACGCCCGCGAGACGCCGCCACCGTTCCTTCGTCCGGTACTCGGGCACGAAACGCAAAACCGAGGTGCCGAAACCCATCGGCACGACGATGCCGAGGATGACGACCCAGACCCAGACATAGGCGAAGATGCCGTATTCGAAAGCACCCATCCAGCGGGCGAGCAGAACCTGACTGAGAAGCGCAATACCGGCGCCCGCAACGCGGATGCCCATGACGAACGCGGCCCCGCGCACGACGCCCGCAAGGTGAGCATCGGCGAGCCGCGAGGAGATCGCCTCGCCGATCCGCCTCAGCGGTAGCGGCAGGGTGTCAGGTTTCATAGCAAGCGCCCTCAGGCCCGGTGAAAGCGCGCGATGGAGAGACCGGCCTTGGCCGCGCGCAACCGGGTAAACCAGTGCCAGAGTACCGGCGTCTGCTTGATGAATCGTTTAGCCTGGAGATAGGCGATCCGGGGCCCGAGCTCCATCCAGCCGATAAGGTTGTTGGGCTCCACAAGGTCGAAAAGCGGGATTTCGACCTCGCACCACTGGTCCTTGTAGGTCTCGTCGCCGATGGTGAAATCGAACTCGGTGTGGCCGGTGCCGGCCGCATGGGCCATCAGCTCCATGAGCTGGGCCATGCCCGGACCAAAACGGGAGGCTTCGGCACCTTCATCGTAGCTTGCGAGCACATAGCAATAGCGCCCGCCGAAGCTCACGCCCCAGTTCGCCGCGGCAATCGTATCGCCGACCGCGAGATGGCCGACATGGATCAAACCATTGGCATCCGGGTCCGTCGCCAGGTCGCGATAGAAGTCGCGGTAGCCGGGCCGGTCAAACAGGTTGGAGATACCCATCCGCGCGAAGCTGACAGACTTCTGTGCCATCAGCGCATCCAGCGTGCGGAGTTTCTCCTCGTCGGTCTGAGCGGTGACGAAAGCAACATCGCCAAGCTCCTCGAGCTTGCGGCGCTTCTGCTTGTCGCGCTTCTTGCTGCCGGAAGACCGCTTTTCGGCATAGTAAGAGGCCCAATCGCCTTTGAGCCGCGTCATATGGGCCGAGGACGCATGGCGGCGGAGGCCGTCCAGCGTCATGAAGGGATTGGCCTGGTCGCCGACGCGTTCAGCCATACGGCTCAGCGCCACCATGTGGTGGGTTGGCAGGATTTCGCGGATATCCGCCCAGAGCGCGGGAAACTGCGCCGCCGAAACGGTGCGGGAGAAGGCTTTGGAGAGAAGCGGCCCCTGATAATCGCAGAGATCGCCGCCGAGCCAGACCAGCTTGTTGCAGAGAAGGCCGGATTCGAGCCCCAGCGGCATGATGAAGAGCGCACTGCCCTCGCTGTCCCATCCCACGACAATGGCCGGCGTCACGCCCTGCTTCGTCCCGATATGGCGCTGCCATGCCGAGACCCAGGCAAAGGTCTGGAAAGCGGTGCAGTCACCGGATCGTTCCAGCGCCTGCCAGACCGCCTTGAGCGGCTCAAGCTCTTCATGAACGGATACCAGCACCTGCGGCTTCGGCGCCTCCACCTTGCCGAATTTGGCAGTATTCCGCCGCTTTTCAGAAGGCTGGAAAGCCGGAAAACCGGCAATATCCTGGAATTTGCTTGTCAGTTGGGTCACGGGAGATGTCACGGCGGCCTCGCCTTGCACAGGGGTTCTCATCTGAGGGCGCACGACCGACCGGTTCCCGATTCTGGACGCCGCTTCCTCTTCTGACCTCATGGCTGCAAGGCCCGTGCAAGTCGCTTCGCGTTAACCTTTGTCGGTCAAAATCGCCTCGATGAACCACTCAAGCTCCATTGCCGGCAGGCGCACAGGCGCTCCGAAACCCTCGCTTATGGGCAGGGCTCTGCTTGCCCTGCATGCGGCCGGAGCCCACCGCCTCGCCCCGAAATCGCTGGCAGGCACGGGGGTCATCTTCATGCTGCACCGGGTGCGGCCCGATGACGGCGCCGACTTCGCGCCGAACCGCCTGCTGGAAGTCACGCCGGATTTTCTGGAAGAGACAATCGCGACCGTCCGGGCACTGGGCTATAGCTGCCTGTCGCTCGACGACGCCGTGTCGAGGCTCGATGCAGGCGAAAGCACCGAACGCTTCGCCGTTTTCACGCTGGATGATGGCTACCGGGACAACCTGACCGACGCCCTGCCCGTTTTCGAGCGGCACGACGTTCCCTTCACGGTTTACCTGACCACAGGCCTGCCGGATGGCGATGCTGAGATCTGGTGGGTGGCGCTCGAACGGGTCATCTCCTCCGCCATCGCCGTGCATGTAAAGCTGCCGGACGGCGAGATCGCGATGTTCACGCGCGACGCCGGCGAAAAGACGGAAGCCTGGGGCAAACTTTATTGGGCGCTGCGCGCTCTGCCGGAAGAGCTGCTGCGCGCGGAGATACGCCGTCTCGCCGCCGAACACGGCATCGACATGGCGGCGCTGACGCGGGAACTGGCAATGAACTGGGACGAGGTGAGAACGCTCGCCGCTCATCCTCTTGCAAGCATCGAAGCCCATACCGCCAACCACTTCGCACAGTCGGGACTTTCGTCGGCCGCTGCAAAGCAGGACATCGAACGTGGTGTGGCGAGAATGGAAGCCGAACTCGGCCGCCGCCCCACGCATTTTTCATATCCTTATGGAGATCACGGTTCGGCCGGGGAGCGCGACTTTGAACTTGCGCGGGCACTCGGCTTCCGCTCTGCCACCACGACGCGCAAGGGCCTCATTCATGCCTCCCATGCCGGAAGGCTTCACAGCCTGCCCCGGCTGTCCCTGAATGGAGAGTATCAGGACCGCAGGATGCTGGAGGTCTTGTTGAGCGGACTGCCCTTCGCGCTGGGCCGCCGGATACGCGCCCTCGGCATCGACTAGCGGCGCTCCCGACGCTTGCGCTGGCGCCGCCTGCCCCACCACACCTCAATACGGCGGCGCATCCGCCGGACCGGGTGCAGATCCACCGACAGGACCAGCACGCCAAGCGGCAACATCCAGAACCCGAGGATGGGAAGAAAGCCAACCGTTCCGCCAAGGATGAGCAGGATCCCGACAACGATCCTGAGTAGAGGTGGGCCGGGGACGTGAACCCTTTTGCCGCCGAAGCGAACCGCCGCCATGCAGGACCGTCTCCCAACGATTATGTAATGCGCATCTGCGCCCGAACAGGAAACGGCAGATAGGCACAAAAGGTGGCAACAACAAGACATTTGCGCTGGCACGGGCCAAACGTCTTTGCTATATGCAGCCCTCATCGGTGTGGTCTTTTTGAAGATTCGCCGATTGATCCTCGGTAGCTCAGTGGTAGAGCAATCGGCTGTTAACCGATCGGTCGCTGGTTCGAATCCGGCCCGGGGAGCCAGTTTTCGAGAACCCGGTTGCGCAAGCGGCCGGGTTCTTCTTTTTCAGGCTTATCTAAGCCACCTCCGCCACCACCGCGAGGAAGGCTTCGCCATAGCGGGCGATCTTGGCGCCGCCGACGCCGGGGATGTCTGTCATGTCCTCGACACTGGCAGGCCGACGCCGTGCCATTTCCCGAAGCGAAGTGTCGTGGAAGATCACGTAGGGCGGGACGCCCTGCTCGCGGGCGAGCCGCAAACGCTCCGCGCGCAGCGCCTGGAAAAGCGCTTCCTCCTCGGGGTAGGCCAAGGGGTCGGTCGACGCCGCCGCAGCAGCTCTTTGCCGCCGCTTCGAGACCGGGTCGCGGCGAAGCTCAACCGGCTGCTGACCCTGCAATACCGGCCGCGCACTTTCCTCAAGCTTCAGCGCGCCATAGGCGGTGTGGTCGATTGAAATGATGCCGCGCGCGGCGAGCTGCCTGAAGACGGATTGCCAGCTCTTCTGATCGAGGTCTTTTCCAACCCCGAAAGTCGGCAGATCATCATGCTGGCTGCGTTCGACCTTCTCCGTCTTGTTGCCACGCAAAATGTCGATGAGATGCCCTGCGCCGAAACGCTGGCCTGTCCGGTAGATCGCGGAAAGAGCCTTGCGCGCCGCTTCGGTTCCATCCCACATTTCGGCGGGCGTAAGACATGCGTCGCAATTGCCGCAAGCGCCTGCATGGCTCTCACCGAAATGGGCGAGCAGCGCCTGGCGCCGGCATGTGGCCGTCTCGCAGACATGAAGCAGGGCGTCGAGTTTGGTGCGTTCTACCTGTTTCACCAATTCCGGCGATGCGCCTTCGTCGATCATGCGGCGCCTGAGCGAGACGTCGCTCATGCCCCATGCCATCCACGCATCCGATGGCAATCCATCGCGCCCTGCCCGGCCCGTTTCCTGATAATAGGCCTCGATGCTTGACGGCAGGTCGAGATGCGCGACGAAGCGTACATCGGGTTTATCGATGCCCATACCGAACGCGATGGTGGCGACGAGTACAGGCCCCTCATCCTTTAGAAAGGCATCCTGATGCTTGTCACGAATGCTGCGATCGAGCCCCGCGTGATAAGGCAGCGCAAGAATGCCCTGCGCAGTCAGCCAATCGGCGGTTTCCTCGACTTTCTTGCGGCTGAGGCAATAGACGATGCCGCTCGCGCCTTCATGTGCCTTCAGAAAATCGCGCAACTGGCTTTTTGCGTTGTCCTTGCGGACGATCGTGTAGCGGATATTCGGGCGGTCGAAGCTCGCTGAAAAAATCCGGGCATCATCAAGCTGCAAGCGGTGAACCAGATCGTCGCGCGTTTGCGGATCGGCCGTTGCCGTAAGCGCAAGGCGCGGCACATCGGGGAAACGCTCCTTGAGCCGTCCCAACTGCAGATATTCTGGACGGAAGTCATGCCCCCACTGGCTGATGCAATGTGCTTCGTCGATGGCGAAGAGCGCCAGGGGCACGCGCGCGAGGAAGCTTATGAAACCGTCGCTTGCAAGCCGCTCCGGCGTTACATAGAGAAGGTCGAGTTCGCCTGCCGTCAGCGCCTCGCGAATGTCGCGCGCTTCTTCCTGCGTCAATGTGGAGTTGAGCGCCGCCGCTCGGACGCCGGACTGACGGAGCGCCTCCACCTGATCGCGCATCAACGCTATGAGCGGCGACACCACAACCGCCACCCCCTCGCGACAGAGCGCCGGTATCTGGTAGCACAATGATTTGCCGGCCCCTGTCGGTAACAGGACCACGGCGTCACCGCCATCGACCACATGGCGGATGATCTCGGCCTGCTCGCCGCGAAACGAGGGAAGGCCGAATATCGACTTCAGCACCTCCTCCGGGTGAGGCAGCGGCTTATCCGCGGTATTTATGGGGCTGGGCATTGGCGACTCGGTAGAGGAAACATCTCGCGCCGCGAAACTACCATCTGTGGCCCTGGAATGAACCCGCATAGATTGAACCACCCGGGGGCCTCGAGCGTATTTGACATAATGGTACCGGCTAGGAGTTGCGGGATGCAGCCGCTATAGTCGGGGGACTGACGGAGGGAGGCGACACATGACCCAGATCCCCGTTGACGGACGGCGCGACGGAGCGACCGCTCCCATGAGCATCGATGTGACGCCCGCGAATTTGGGCTCGATCACCGGTATTCCCCCTCTTGCGCGGCTTGCATTCCGGGCGCTGCTGAAAGTGCGCCACGGGTCGATCCTCATGATATTGCCCGATGGCAGGCAGCTCCGTTTTCAAGGTGAGGAGCCCGGCGAGCACGCCGTCATGGTCATTCGCGATTTCGGTCTGGCGCGGCGCTTCTTCGCCAATGGCGATCTCGGCGCGGCCGAAGCCTTTCTCGACGGCATGTGGGATAGCCCGAACGTGACGGCCTTCCTGCAGTTCTTCCTCCGCAATAGCGAGGCATTGCAGGACAAGCTGAAGGGGATGCCGATCGCTCGCTTCGTCTCACGCCTTGGACACATGATGCGGCGCAACTCGAAACGCGGCTCGAAGCGCAACATCGAGTATCACTACGACCTCGGCAATAATTTCTACCGGCGCTGGCTCGACCCGACGATGACCTATTCCTCCGCGCGCTTCGCGCATGCCGGGCAGGACCTTTCAGCCGCGCAGATCAACAAATACCGGTCGCTCGCAGAAAGCATCGATCTCAAGCCGGAGCATCACCTGCTCGAAATCGGCAGCGGATGGGGCGGCTTCGCGGAATATGCCGCGAGTGAAATCGGCTGTCGTGTTACCGGCGTCACGATCAGCAAGGAACAGCTCGCCTTTGCGCGCGAGCGGATGGAGAAAAAGGGCCTGAGCGACAAGGTCGACATCCGCTATCAGGACTACCGCGACATCGACGAACGCTTCGACCGGATTGCCTCCATCGAGATGTTCGAGGCAGTGGGCGAGGAATATTGGCCGACTTATTTCGAGAAGGTGAGAAACTGCCTGAAGCCGGGCGGCAAGGCCGGCCTCCAGATCATCACCATCGCCGACCGCTCCTTCGCCGCCTATCGCAAGCGCGCGGATTTCATTCAGCGCTATATTTTCCCGGGCGGCATGCTGCCCTCGCCTTCCATCCTGAAGCAGCAAGTCTCGAGTGCGGGCCTGACCTGGGTTGGCAATCTGGATTTCGGGCTCGACTATGCCGAAACGCTCAACCAGTGGCGAACCCGCTTCCGCGCCGCCTGGCCGGAAATCCAGCATCAAGGCTTTGACGAACGCTTTCGCCGCATGTGGGAATATTATCTTTCTTACTGCGAGGCAGGCTTCCGTGCAGGCAATATCGATGTGACACAGGTGACGCTCGCGCGGCCTTGAATCACCCTGCTAGACTGGGCTCCCACCTGCTTCGGAGCCCTTCATGAAATCGCCTCTTGTTCCCACGCCGCGGACGCTTGCCGACATCGAAATCCGCTCGCGCGACATCGTCGGCCGCGGTTGGGGCAAGCTGGAGCGTTTCGTGTTCCGGCATCGCCGCTTCGATGGCGGCTGGTCGGACGAGGTCACCCGCGACATCTACACCATCGGGCGGGTGGCGATGGTCCTTCCCTACGATCCGGCGCTGGACGCGGTATTGCTGATCGAGCAGTTCCGCACCTGCGGCCTCGTCTGGGGCGAGGCGACCTGGCTCTTCGAGGCGGTGGCGGGCATCGTGGACGAGGGAGAGACACCGCCCGAGGTGGCCGCACGCGAAGCCTGGGAGGAGGCCGGTTGCCGGATCGGCGAACCCGTTCCTATCTCGACCGTCTGGTCCTCGCCTGGCGGCTATGGCGAGCGGAGCTGGCTCTATACGGCGAAGACCGACCTCGCCGGCATTGGCGGCATTCACGGCCTCGCCGACGAACATGAGGATATACGGGCTGTCGTCGTCGGACTTGATGAGGCTCAAGCGGCGATTGCCGACGGACGCATTCAGGACGCAAAAACTATCCTTATGATTCAATGGCTTGTGCTGAACAAGTCCAGCATCGGTTGAAAGCGGGTTTCGACCAGTTCGGCTTGAACCCGAGGGCCCCCATCCGTATGTTCCAATTCACATCGGGCTCGTCCGGGCCGCCCCACCTTTTCAAGAACAGATAACGAAGCCCAACTCATGGACATCAAGAACGGCCTCGTCGACTCGATCGGCAACACACCCCTGCTTCGCCTGAAGCGCGCGTCGGAAGAAACCGGCTGCGAGATTCTCGGCAAGGCTGAATTTCTGAACCCCGGCCAGTCCGTGAAGGACCGCGCGGCGCTCTACATCATTCAAGATGCCGTGAAGCGCGGTACGCTGAAACCCGGCGGCGTCATCGTTGAAGGCACGGCCGGGAACACCGGCATCGGCCTTGCGCTTGTCGGCAATGCGCTCGGTTTTCGCAGCGTGATCGTGATCCCGGAGACGCAATCGCAGGAGAAGAAGGACATGCTGCGGCTCTGTGGTGCGCAGCTGATTGAAGTGCCGGCTGTGCCCTACAAGGACCCGAACAACTACGTGAAATATTCCGGCCGCCTTGCGGAAGAACTGGCGGCGAAGGAACCGAACGGGGCCATCTGGGCGAACCAGTTCGACAATGTCGCGAACCGCCTCGCCCATATCGAGACGACGGGACCGGAAATCTGGACGCAGACAGATGGCAAGGTGGACGGCTTCATCTGCGCCGTCGGCACGGGCGGTACGCTCGCCGGCACCGGCATGGCGCTGAAAGAGCGCAACAGGAATGTGCAGATCGGCATTGCCGATCCGATGGGCGCTGCGCTCTACCATTTCTACAAGCATGGCGAGCTGAAAGCCGAAGGCACCTCAATCACCGAAGGCATCGGCCAGGGCCGGATCACCGCCAATCTGGAAGATGCGCCTATCGACCAGGCCTTCCAGATTCCCGACGAGGAAGCGCTGCCCATCGTTTTCGATCTTCTCAAGGAGGAGGGCCTCTGCCTCGGCGGCTCAAGCGGCATCAATGTCGCGGGGGCCATTCGCCTCGCGCGCGAGATGGGCCCCGGCCATACAATCGTCACCGTGCTTTGCGACTACGGCACGCGTTATCAGAGCAAGCTCTTCAACCCTGCCTTCCTGAAGGAAAAGGGATTGCCCGCGCCGGACTGGCTTTAAGAAGAAGGGGTCGTACAAAGACCATGTTTGAGGCCACCTCACCGCTCGTTACGACCGAATGGCTGGAGGAGCATCTGGATGCACCGGATGTTCGCGTCGTCGATGCTTCGTGGTACCTGCCACAGATGCAGCGGGACGCGCGTGCCGAATATGAGCGCGAACATATTCCCGGTGCCGCCTTCTTCGGTATCGATGAAATTTGCGATCTCGCGAGCCCCTACCCACACATGCTGCCCGCGCCTGAAAAGTTTTCGTCGCGCGTCCGCGCCATGGGCCTCGGCGATGGCAACCGTATCGTCGTCTATGACGGCGCCGGACTATTCAGCGCCGCGCGCGTCTGGTGGATGTTCCGCGTAATGGGGCATGACGATGTCGTGGTGCTGGATGGCGGCATGAAGAAGTGGAAGGCCGAGGGCCGTCCGACCGACGACATGAAACCGCGCGCTTCCGCTCGCCATTTCGCCGCGCGGCGAAACACAGGGCTCATCCGCGATCGAGCGGCAATGCTGCAGAACATCGATACCTGCAACGAACAGGTGCTCGATGCGCGGAGCGCGGGGCGCTTCAACGCCACCGAGCCTGAGCCCCGGCAGGGCCTGCGCGGCGGGCACATTCCCGGCAGCCTCAACCTGCCCGCCGGCATGCTCGTCGCGGCTGACGGCACGCTGAAGAAGCCAGACGAACTGCGGGCGCTTTTCGAAAAGGCCGGGATCGATCTCAGCCGTCCGGTCGTCACCACCTGTGGCTCCGGCGTCACCGCCTCGATCCTTGCGCTCGGCCTCGCGGTACTCGGCAAGCCGCAGGTCCCGGTCTATGATGGTTCGTGGGCCGAATGGGGCGCCGTCACGGAGATGCCCGTCGAAGTCTGAGCCGGTGGGACACATGGGGAAGAAGCACAAAACGACCGTCACTCACCTCGAAATGACGGCCGAGCCGCGCTTGCCGCCAGTGCCGCGGCCTCGCGGAAAATATGCATTGATGCGTGCAGACAAGCCGCCGGTGCACTTCTACCGCTACCTCTACGATACGATCGGCCGGAACCACGTCTGGGTGAACCGCAAGCGTCTCTCCGATGCGGCGCTCGCCATCATCATCCAGCATGAGGAAGTCGAGATTTACGTGCTCTATTGCGGTGGCGTGCCTGCTGGATATTTCGAGCTCGACTTCCGCGCCATGCCGCGCGTCGAACTCTCGTTTCTGGGCGTGATGCCGGAGCATATCGGTAAAGGTCTTGGCCGGTTTCTCCTCGGCGAAGCAATCGCGCTCGCTTGGGGCCGCCATCCCAACCGTCTGATCGTGCAGACCTGCACACTCGACCACCCGCGCGCCCTGCCCCTCTACCAGCGTTTCGGCTTCTCGCCCTGCGGACAGGAGGAAGTCGAACTGGAGGAGCTGGACTGACGTCAGTGCGCCAGTATCTGAGCGAGAAATTCCTTTGTCCGCGCATTTTTCGGGGCCCTGAAGAATTCCTCCGGCGGCGCTTCCTCGATGATCTCTCCCTCGTCCATGAAGACGACCCGATTCGCCACCTCCCGTGCGAAACCCATCTCATGCGTCACGCAGAGCATGGTCATGCCCTCCTGCGCGAGCTCGACCATCACATCGAGCACTTCCTTGATCATTTCAGGATCGAGCGCGGAGGTCGGTTCGTCGAACAGCATGATCTTTGGGTTCATGCAGAGCGCCCGGGCAATCGCCACGCGCTGCTGCTGACCGCCCGAGAGCTGCCCCGGATATTTGTTCGCCTGTTCGGGAATGCGGACACGCTCCAGAAATTTCATGGCAAGATCGCGAGCGTCCTTCTCCGGCATCTTGCGCACCCAGAGTGGCGCCAGCGTGCAATTCTCCAACACCGTCATGTGGGGAAACAGATTGAATTGCTGGAAAACCATGCCAACCTCGCGCCGAACCTCGTCGATGCGTTTCAGATCCTCGGTCAGCTCCACTCCGTCGATAATGATGCTTCCCTCGTCATGCGGCTCCAGATGGTTGATGCAGCGGATCAACGTCGACTTGCCCGAACCCGATGGCCCCGCAATAACGATACGCTCGCCCTCCTTCACCGTGAGGTCGACATCCTTCAGCACGTGAAAGTCGCCGAACCATTTGTTCACGCCCTTTATCTCGATCATCATCTTGTCCGAGACCTTGAGGCGTTTTCCGTCAGCGTCTGACATGGGCTTCTCCTAGCGCTCGCGCGTCGTATCGAGGCGCCGTTCCATGAAGTTCGAATATTGCGACATCCCGAAGCAGAAGACCCAGAAGACCAGGGCCGCGAAGATATAGCCTGTCAGTGCGCCTTGCGGGATCGTCCAGTTCGGATCGCTGAGCTGCGCGCGCACCTGACCGAGCAAATCGAAAATGCCGACAATCAGCACCAGCGTCGTATCCTTGAAGAGGCCGATGAAAGTGTTGACGATGCCGGGAATGACATGGCGCAGCGCCTGCGGCAACACCACCTGCCCCATCGCCTGCCAATAAGTGAGCCCGACTGCTCGTGCGGCTTCATATTGTCCGGCCGGGATCGCCTGCAAACCGCCTCGCACCACTTCCGCCATATAGGCAGACGAAAAAAGCGCCACGCCTACGAGACAACGCAGCAGGTTGTCCGGGTTAACCCCTTCCGGCAGAAAGAGCGGCAGCATCACGCTCGCCATGAAGAGTACGGTGATGAGCGGCACCCCGCGCCAAAACTCTATGAAGATAATGCAGAGCATCCGGATCGCCGGCATGTCCGAGCGCCGCCCGAGCGCCAGCAGTACGCCGAGCGGCAACGACGCAACGATACCGGTCACGGCGACTACGAGCGTGACCAGCAGCCCGCCCCATTCGCTCGTCGGGACCGGCGGCAGACCGGGTCGGTCGCCCGCCAGCAGCACGATCGCCACAAGCGGATAGACGATCAGCAGAAGAACAAGATTGAGCCGCCGCGCAGGCAACCCCGGAATGAGCATCGGCACGATGACGGCCACACCAAGCGCGAAGGTAAGATTGACGCGCCAGATTTCCGACGGCGGATAGCGGCCATAGATGAACTGATCGATATTTGCCCATACGAAGGGCCAGCAGGCGCCCGCCCCTGGTTCAAGGCAGGCCTCGCGTGTGGTCCCCGTCCACACAGCGCTGAAGATCGTGAAGTCGAGAGCCGGTGGGATCGTCAGCCAGAGCAGATAAAACGAGGCGAGCGTCAGGATCGTATTTCCCACGCTCGAAAACAGATTGCGCTGGGCCCACGCGAGAGGCGTCAGGCTCTTGCTTCGTGGCGCCGGCCGGCCGGTGACATCTTCCATCCCCATGAGCTCACCGCTCTTTCAGCGCAATATGCGCATTGTACCAGTTCATCAACAAGGAGGTGATGAGACTGAGCGTGAGATAAACGGCCATGGTGAGTGCGATCACTTCGATCGCCTGCCCCGTCTGGTTCAGCACTGTGCCCGCGAATACCGCCACGAGATCGGGATAGGCGATTGCGACAGCAAGTGAGGAGTTTTTTGTGAGATTCAGGATCTGGCTCGTCAGCGGCGGAATGATGAGCCGAAGTGCCTGCGGAATAACGACGAGACGCAACGTCGTGCTGTCTTTCAGACCGAGCGCCGCCGCCGCTTCTCTCTGACCTTTGCTGACTGAAAGAATGCCTGCCCTTACAATCTCCGCGATAAAACCCGCCGTATAAAGCGTGAGGCCGAGGACCAGCGCCACGAATTCCGGCAGCAGCCGCATTCCCCCGTCGAAATCGAAACCTGCATGCCTGGCGAATGCGAGTTCGAATGGTGCGCCCGCAACGAGCCAGACAAGGCCCGGCAGAACAACGAGCAGCGCCACTGCGGTTCGCCATGCGGGAAACAACTGCCCGGTCGCAACTTGCCGCTTTCGCGCCCATCGAATGAGAAGGAAACCCGCAGCAAGCGCCACCGCAATGGCAATAAAGAAGGCGCTCGCCGTCGCACCAAAAATTGGCTCCGGCAGAATGAGCCCGCGATTATTGATGAAGACGCCTGGCAAGGGCGAAATGCTCTCTGCTGGGCCGGGCAAGGGGCGGAGCACCGCGAAATACCAGAAGAAGAGATGCAGCAGCAGCGGAATGTTCCGCATGATCTCGACATAGCCGGCCGCTATCTTCGCGATCAGCCAGTTCCGTGACAGCCGCATCACGCCGATAAAGAAGCCGAGCATTACAGACAGCACAATGCCGATCACGGCCACGACCAACGTATTCAACAGACCGACGAGGAAAGCCCGGCCATAGCTTGACTGTTCGGTATAGGGGATCAGCGTCTGGATGATGCCAAACCCCGCCGTGGTGTCGAGAAAGCCGAGGCCGGAAGAAATGTTGAGCCGCGCGAGGTTTTCCTGCGCCGTCGTTGTGAAGAACCAAACGATCGCAATGACCGAGCCGAGCACGGCGGCTTGATAGACGAAGGAACGCACACGCGGATTGTTCCAGCCGAAGGGCACCTTGCCCCCCTGTCCACGCCGCTTGGTCCGTTCCGCCCCCATGCTCATCGCTTATCGCACCGGCGGCGCATATTGCAGCCCGCCATCCGTCCATTGCGCATTCAGTCCGCGTTCAATGCCAAGCGGCGTATTCTTGCCCACATTGCGCTCAAACATCTCGCCGTAGTTCCCGACTGCCCGGATTGCATTTGCTGCCCAGTTGGCATCGAGCCCGACCGAGCCGCCATAAGCCCCTTCCCGGCCAAGCAGCCGCTTCACGCGCGGATTGTCGCTCTCGAGCATTTCGTTGATATTCGCGGACGTGATGCCGAATTCTTCCGCCTCAAGCAGCGCATTCAGTGTCCAGCGCGCAATATCTTCCCATTGCGGATCGCCCTGCCGCACTGCGGGGCCAAGAGGTTCCTTCGAGATAATCTCCGAAAGGATTGTGTTGGCGTCGGGGTCGGCGAGCTTCAGCCGTGTGGCATAAAGGCCGGAAGCATCGGTCGTATAGGCGTCGCACCGCCCCCGATCATAGGCAACGATCGCCTCGTCGTTCTTCTCGAAAGAAAGAACCCGGTAGCTGAGCCCGCGGCTGCGAAAATAATCGGCAAGATTGAGTTCCGTCGTCGTGCCCGTTTCCGTGCAGATCGTCGCCCCGGCGAGATCTGCCGTCGTCTTTATCCCGGCAGCCTTGCGCACCATGAAGGATTGACCGTCGTAGTAGGTCACGCCGACGAAGTTAAAGCCGAGCTGCGTATCGCGCGACATGGTCCATGTCGTGTTGCGCGACAGAATATCGATCTCGCCCGACTGCAGCGCCGTGAAACGGTCCTTCGCAGAAAGCGGCCGGAAGCGAACCTGGTCGGGGTTGCCGAAAATCGCCGCCGCGATGGCCCGGCAGAAATCCACATCGATACCGGACCAGCGCCCACGCTCATCAGGGTTTGAAAAGCCGGGCAGCCCCTGGCTCACGCCGCACTGAATGAAACCGCGCTGCCGCACCCGCCGCAGCGTGTCCCCGGCCGCGATGCGTTCGCCATCCTCGGCCTGGAGCGAAGCATCCGCACCGGCAGACCCCCTGCCCAGCGTCAGCGGGTCGTAAGGCAAAAAGAAATACAGGCCGCCGACACCGATCAGGATGCCCACGATGAGCGCGACCACGGGATTCTTCATGGATCTCCCTTTGAAGGATCAGAACGGCAGGACGCCGGTTTCGATTCTCCCGAGACTACCCGGCGGCGCCCACGACGCAAACCCTTGGCTGCCATCGGGCATCTTCGGTGGAATTTTACTTTATGCGCCGTTTTACCGTTAAATGCGCTTGAGATAAATACGCGCGCGCAGGCATGCGGCCGCAAGGGGATCAAGGCGGATGAAGAAAAAGCAGGACACGCTGATCGTGACCGCAGGCCGCGATCCCGAAGCGAACTTCGGTATCGTCAATCCGCCGGTTTATCACGCTTCAACTGTGCTTTATCCGACTCTCGAAGCTGTGAAGACGCGCGCGCAGCCAGTCACCTATGGGCGGCGCGGCACGCCTACGACCTTTGCGCTTCAGGACGCCATAGCCGAACTTGAAGGCGGCTATCGCTCGCTGCTCACGCCCTCCGGCCTCGCCGCCGTCACCACCGCCTTGCTGGCTCATCTGAAGAGCGGCGATCACCTGTTGATGACCGACAGCGTGTATGAACCCTCCCGCCAGTTCTGCGACAAGGTGCTGACGCGCTATGGCATAGATGTCGAATATTACGATCCCCGCATCGGCGCCGGCATCGCCGCGCTTATCCGCCCCGAGACGAAAGTGATATTCACGGAAGCCCCCGGCTCCGTCACATTCGAGGTGCAGGATATTCCCGCCATCGCAGCTGCGGCTCATGGGGCGGATGCCCTGCTGATGATGGACAATACCTGGGCCTCACCGCTTTATTTCAAGCCGTTCGAGCATGGCGTCGATGTCTCGATCCAGGCGGTGACGAAGTATCTCTGCGGTCACTCCGACGTGATGATGGGCGCTATCACCACCACCGAAGCAGCCTGGAACGAAACGCTTGCGACGCATGGCGCGCTCGGTGTTTGCACGGGCCCTGATGACATCTATCTCGTGCTGCGCGGCATACGCACATTGTCGGTCCGCCTCGAACGGCACATGGAAACAGGCCTCAAACTGGCCCGCTGGCTTGCCGCACGGCCGGAAGTCACGCGGGTCATTCACCCTGCTCTGCCCGATCATCCCGACCACGCAATCTGGAAGCGCGATTTCACGGGCGCCAGCGGCCTTTTTTCCATTGAACTCATCCCATGTTCCGAAGCGGCGCTCGCGGCATTCCTCGACGGTCTTGAACTGTTCGGCATGGGTTATTCATGGGGTGGCTTCGAGAGCCTGATCATTCCGCAATATCCGGCGAAAATCCGCACCGCGACGAAGTGGAACGGTACCGGCCAAATACTACGCCTTCATGCCGGGCTGGAAGACGCGGACGACCTGATTGCCGATTTGGAAGCAGGCTTTGAACGCTTTCACACCGCATGAAAGCCAGCAAGATGCATCGGTGAACATCCGCTGGCGAACTGAAACAGGAAGAAGAGAATGGCAACGGTCGAAGTAAAGAGTGAGATCGCCGGCAAGGTCTGGAAGATCGAAACGAAATCCGGAGACACGCTGGAAGAAGAAGACCCCATCCTCATCCTCGAGTCGATGAAGATGGAGATTCCGGTTTGCGCGCCCGCGGATTGCAAGCTGGTCGAAATCCTGGTTGCCGAGGAAGAGTCCGTCGCCGAAGGCCAGATCGTCGCAATCGTCGAGGAGGTGTAACGTTCACTCCTCGCCGAAAATGCGTTTGAGATGAGCGTTGAGAAACTTGCCGGTTGGATCGAGCCGCCTTCTCAACGCGCAAAAATCGTCCCACTTCGGATAAAGTGCTGCGAAATCGGATGCGCCGAGCGTGTGCAGCTTTCCCCAATGCGGACGGCCCTCGTAGCGGCGGAATATCTCTTCAACGCCGGCGAAGAGCTCCTTGTAGGTCTGCCGGTGGTATTGGTGCACCGAAATCGTGACACTGTCGCGTTTGTAGAAAGGGCTAAGCCAGGCGTCATCCGCCGCCACGTAGCGGAACTCGAGCGGAAACAGAAAATTGATTCCGCATTTCCGCATGTACTCGCCCACCTCGCGAATACATTCCGGTCCTTTTTCCGCAGGAACGGCATATTCCATTTCATTGAACCGCACATTCCGGTCGCTTGGAAACGCATCATGCGACCATCGGACTTTCGTCTTCTGTTCCCCGTTTACCGTTTCACCGCCGGAATAGCGTGACCCGCTTGCCGAGGTCATGAATTTCTGAATCGGTCCCCGCAGGAAAGGCAGCAGGCGCGAAGCTTCGCAAGCCCACATCATCGTCTTGTCGTCACGCGCCATCTCGCCATCGGGCCTGCGGCGGCGAGGCCGTGCTTCCTTGTCCGTCTCCTTCAGTATTTTCACCAAGGCATGATCGGCAAACGGAAACCAGAAGAACTCGAAATGCCGGTTCGCATCGCGCAATTCGGGCGCGCGGGACAAGGCTTCGGCAATCGGCATCCGGCCGCCCGTCTCCTCCAGAGCATAGATAGGCCGGCATTGCATGGTGATCTCGGTCATAACGCCGAGACTGCCGAAGCTCACACGCCCGGCGTCGAAGACATCCGGGTTCTCGGTGGCATTGCAGGTGAGGATATCGCCGCTCGCCGTCGCAAGACGAAAGCCACGAACGGCCGCCGAAATGGAGCCCAGACCGCCGCCCGTTCCGTGGGTGCCGGTCCCGACAGCGCCCGCCAGAGCCTGCCTGTCGATGTCGCCCTGATTGATGAGCGCCAGCCCCCGTTCGAAAAGCTCCGGCCCGAGATCCTGAATCGTCGTGCCAGCCTTGATCCGTGCTGTCTGCCCTGTCTCGTCATGGTCCACGACACCTCGCAAGCCCCATAACGTCAGAATTGTCCCGCTGCTCTCGACAAGTGGCGTGAATGAGTGTCCCCTGCCGGCAACCCTGATGGGCGATACGGCACTCCGCAGCAGCTCGGCCACCTCTTCCTCGGTCGAAGGCGCGGCGAGCGCTCTCGGCCATGCTTTCACCCAACCAGACCAGTTCGACCAGACGTCCGTCATATCGCCTCCGTTCGTATAACGGAGGCGATGATAACGGAGCCCAGACGTCAAGGCGCGGGAAAACGGAACGGAGCGGCCTGCTTACTCGGCGCGACCGGCTTTTTCGACTTCAGCAAAGCTTTGAACTTCCGCCGCGCTTTGCTCGCGCGTCAACGGTTGGAAATCGCGAGCCATGATGCTTGCCTTCTTGATTTCGGCAGGCGTCATGTTTTCCGCGAGATTTTCGATTGCCTCTGTCGCAAACTTGGGGAAACCGCCTTGGATGGCGAGTTGATAATATTGGTATGCCTTGACCTTGTCGGCCTCGACCCCCACACCCTCTTCGTACATCGTGGCGATATTATACTGGGAACTCTCAAGTCCCTGCTTCGCCGCCGCCTCATACCATTGGGCAGCCTTCTGCAAATCCTGCGGTACGCCCCAGCCCTTGTCATACATGGAGGCAAGGTCCATCTGCGCCCTCTTGTCACCGCCAAGAGCGCCTATGAAGTAATATTTGATGGCGGTCTCTACGTCTCGCTCGACGACTTTCGCGTCGAAATGCTCTTCACCCAGCCGAAACGCCGCCCCCGGATCCTTGTTCTGTTCGACGGCTCGTTTCCACTCGGCCAGCGCTTGCGGGTAAAAGCCGCGCGTATAGAGATCCTGACCGGATTCCTCGTTGGGCGCCCCCTCGATGGACGGGTCGGGCTTGGTCGGATCCGCCAAAACTTTGTCGGCCGCCCAGGCGCCCGCACTGAATGCAATGATGAATATCGTCAGCAGAAACAGCCCACCGAACAGACGAGTGTCAAAACGCTGTCCGGGCACCATTGCGGCCGCAGATCGGTCTCCTATATCACGCATCTCTTCCTCCCACCGGTCGGCCACGCTCCGCCATTTTCGGCGTGTTCGTCGACCTTATCTTTCCCTCCATGATCGTGAAGCCATCGTATATCCACAAGTTAAAGCTTGGTCAGACAGATCATTATGGTAATTATTTTTCGCCAGAACCGTCATTTTCAGGCTCAATTGTCAGGTCATTCTCAACCCTGACGACATTGGGGGTGCTTGAAGCAGCCTCCTCGGCGAGTTTGCGTTCAGCGTCGGTCTGCACAACGCCGCTGATCCTCACATTTCCGCCTGAAACGGCGACAGCGATTCCCGATGAATCGAGCCCTGCGGCATCAATCAACCGCTTTTCCACTTCATGCTGGACCGTCCCGGCAGAAGCAGGCTCTTTTGGATTAGGCAGCCCGCCATCTTCTTCGCCATGAACGGACTCATAGTCGGTGTTGGAGATGCCGTAGCCGGGTCTCTCTTTATCGGGATTGTAGTTTTCTTTCTCTTTACCCACTTCCGCCTCCGGATCGGCCCGCCAGCTCACCTGAAAAACTAGAACTCTCCGGCGCCATTCCAAGTTCCTCCTTTCCTCAGCCGCCGAAATGGAACTTCCGCCTCCTCCGGCGCGTTTTTAAAGCTTCATCACAGCGGTCTTATCCGCATGGAGCCTATGTCCGCATGGCAAAACGCAGCACATCCACCCGCAGCGCCGCGGAAAAAAAAACGACACCCAGAAGCAAGGCTCGAAAGAAGTCGCCCGCGGCGGCTATCACGTCGGCTCGCGCCGCATGGAGCGGGAACATACGGCTGGCGCTCGTCTCGCTGCCGGTGAAAATTTTTCCCGCTACAAAGACCGGTGCGCGCATTGAATTTCATCAGATCCACGAGCCCTCGGGCAAACGTATCCGTTATCAGAAGGTCGTGCCCGGCATAGGCCCTGTCGACATGGACGAAATCGTCAAGGGCTTCGAGTTGGAAAAAGGCCATTATGTCCTGCTGGAACAAGACGAGATCGAAAACCTGAAACTCGAAACCAAGAGAACCCTCGATCTCGTCCAGTTTGTTAAACAGGGCGAAATTGAGCCTTTGTGGTTCGACCGTCCTTACTACGTCGTGCCCGACGACAATCTGGCGGAAGAAGGCTACCGCGTTCTCCGCGATGCATTGCGCGCCTCCGGCAAGGTAGGCATCGGACAGTTCGTCATGCGGGGTCGCGAGCATATCGCCACATTGAAACCCTGCGGAAATGGTCTCCTGCTCGAGACACTGCGCTTTTCCGACGAAGTCCGAAGCGCCACCCCCTACTTCACGGCATCGGACGACGAAGAGCCTGAGAAAGAGCTGCTGTCTCTTGCCGAAGAGCTCATTGAGCGCAAGACCGCGCCTTTCGAGCCGCGGGAGTTCAAGGATCAGTACACTGAAGCCGTCCGTGAATTGATAGATGCCAAGGCAAAGAAAAAGAAACCAGTTGCAGTGGCAGAAGAAGAAGCACCAGGCGGCGCCGAAGTTATCGATCTTGTCGAAGCGTTGAAGCGGTCTGTCAAAGGCGGCAGCAAGACGGGATCGGCGAAGCGCGCGCCAGCGAAGCGCAAGGCAGGTTAGCGACCGATGTCGCGCAAGAGTACGTCCAGCCTCGAAACCTATTGGGCGAAGCGTCATTTTGACGAAACACCTGAACCTCGCGGCAAGAAAGCGCGGCGCAAGGGCCATCGCTATTCGATCCAGATGCATCATACCCGTCGGCTGCACTACGACCTTCGCCTGGAACTCGATGGCGTTCTGAAGAGCTGGGCCATCACGAAAGGTCCGAGCCTCGATCCTTCTGTTAAGCGCCTCGCCGTCCGCACAGAGGATCACCCGGTCGACTACATCGCCTTTGAGGGAAACATCCCGGAAGGTCACTACGGCGCCGGGACGGTGCTTCTATGGGATCGCGGCGAATGGCAACCGATCGGCGATCCGCATGAAGGCCTGAAGAAAGGCAAGCTCGCTTTTGAAATTCATGGCGAGCGACTGAAAGGACGATGGGCACTCATCCGTTTCAAGGGCGAACGCGACCCGAAGCGGGAAAATTGGCTCCTCATAAAGGAGCGCGACGATGTCGCAAGCAGCAGCAAAGACCCTGTCGAAGAATACAAGACAAGCGTCTCTTCTGGTCGCGGCAAAAAGGAAGTCTCGGACGCACCCGATCGTGTCTGGGAAGACGGCAAGGCGAAGAAGGCCAAGTCGAAGCGGGTTACATCGAAGGGCCCGAAACATCCTTTGCCCGGCTTTGTCGAACCAGCCCTGGCAACGCTCGTGGATGAGCCACCGTCAGGAGATGATTGGCTGTTCGAAATGAAATACGACGGATACCGCGCTCTCGCCTCTGTAACGGGAGAAGAGGTCCGCATTTTCACCCGAAGCGGCCTCGATTGGACTGAACGCTACGGCGCACTTGGTTCTGCGTTTTCTGACCTTGGTCTTGATGGCGCGCTGATCGATGGTGAGATCGTCGTCACCGACGCGAAAGGCCGCTCGAGCTTCAGCGATCTGCAACGCACATTGAAAGGTGAGAAAAAGGGACGCTTGTCTTTTTTCGCCTTCGATCTCCTCCATTCCGAAGGCGAAGATCTGCGCAAAAGACCGTTGATCGAACGCAAGAAGCAGCTGAAAGCACTGCTCGGTGCGGCCGGGAAGAAAGGCCCCGTCTATTACACCGACCATGTGGAAGGTGAGGGAGAGATGATGCTCGAAGCGCTCTGCACGCGCGGCTTCGAAGGGGTGATCGCCAAACGCGCCGACCGGCCGTATCGCTCCGGACGTGGAAAGTCCTGGCTGAAGATCAAATGCCAGCATGAACAGGAGTTCGTCATTGTCGGTTGGTCTCCCTCGGAGCGCGGCCGGGCATTCTCCTCGCTCCTGCTGGCTCTTCGGGAGGATGGCGAGCTACGCTATGCAGGCAGGGTCGGCACAGGCTTTTCCGAGGCCGACCTGAATGCACTTTCAAAGCGTTTCGCCTCTTTGGCGCGGCGCACCTCACCGCTCAAGGGCGATGTGCCCGCCGAGATCAGGCGCAACGTGCGTTGGCTGCGGCCCGAACTCGTGGCCCAGATCGGATTTGCCGAGTTTACCCATGACGGCGCCGTGCGGCAGGCGCGCTACTTGGGCTTGCGCGAGGACAAGCCCGCAAGTGCCGTCACGCGCGAGAGCGCCGTTCCGGTGGAGAAGATCGAAAAAATGACAGCAACCGACAAAACCTCGAAAGATGCCGACGACGACGCAGTCATTGAAGGTGTCCGTATCACTCATCCGGACCGCATTCTTTTTCCAGAGCAAGGCGTCACCAAACTCGCGCTCGCGCGATACATGCAAAAAGCCGCACCGCTTATGCTGCCGCACCTGGCAAACCGCCTGCTCAGTCTCGTGCGTTGCCCGCAGGGACCGCAGAAAAAATGTTTCTTCCAGCGACATGCCGGCTCGAGCCTTCCCGAAGGCTTCAAGGAACTGCCGGTAAAGGGATCGAAAGAACGGCAGGACTATCTCTATCTGACGGATGCCAAGGGCCTTGTCGCCGCCGCACAAATGGGTGTGCTGGAGCTCCATCTGTGGGGCTCTCATATCGACGATGTCGAACGCCCTGACAGGATTGTTTTCGATCTCGATCCGGACCCCGATCTCCCTTTCGACACGGTGATCGAAGCCGCGCGGCGAATGCGCAATGTGCTGGAAGCTCTGGAGCTGCAGAGTTATCCCATGCTTACCGGTGGCAAGGGCGTCCACGTCGTCGCGCCTTTGGTGCGCCGCCATGAATGGCCGGTCGTGAAGGCTTTCACGCGTGCGCTCGCTGAGCGGCTGGAGGCAGACGCCCCGGAGCGTTATGTCGCGAAAATGACCAAATCAAAGCGCACCGGCCGCATATTCATCGACTACCTGCGAAATGACCGCTCATCTACCGCCATCGCGCCCTACTCGCCCCGCGCACGAAAAGGAGCGCCGGTCGCATGGCCGGTAACCTGGGAGGAACTCGACGAGGCGAACTCCGGGGGCGACGTGACGATAGAAACTGCCTTTGCCAAGCGCCGCACCGATCCATGGAAGGGTTATGGCTCCCTTCGACAGTCACTCAAGGCATCGGCCTTGCGTGCACTCGATGTCGACGCCTGATGCTGGTGATCCCGGCAGGACTCGAACCTGCAACCGACAGATTAGAAATCTGTTGCTCTATCCGGTTGAGCTACGGGACCGGGAAGCGGCCTTAGTGGGTCCAGAGGCCTTGCCGGCCGAACTTGAAATTATCGGCATAGGCCTTGATCGTCCGGCGCCGCGGCTTCGGCTCAAACAACTGATATTCGACGCCGTGCTTTTCCGCGTAGGCGACAGCCTCTTCCTTGCTGTCGAAACGGAGCAGCACCTGGGCGTTGGTATCCCGGGAACTCGTCCAGCCCATCAATGGCTCCACATCGCGCGCACTGCCGGGCTCGAACTCGAGAACCCATTTCCTGGTCTTCGCCTGGCCCGACTGCATGGCCGTTTTGGCGGGTTTGTAGATGCGCGCGCGTGCCAAATTCACACCCTCGAAGCCTGATCCCCGGATGCGGGGATGATCGTCGTGAAACTTTATTCTTATCGCCCTAAAAGAGCCGAATTTGCAAGCGACAACAAGACCATCGCAACGGCGGGCGCGAAGCTGAAAACAGCTTCCCAAGAGGCCAACCCCCCGTCTGCGACTGCCGAAAGAAAAACCGCTCAAGGTCGAAGGAGTCCCCCCATGAGTATTCCGCCCCGTTATCTCGACCGAGACACCGCTACCCGCCTTCTCGCCGCCCAAGGCTTCAACAGCCTGGACATCGAATGCATCCTGGACCTGACAGGCCCCGCCCGGCGCGGCGGCACAGCATGCTGGTCCACCCATGGCATCGAACGCCTCGCTTCCCGCGCTTGGTGGCTCGACAAGACAGACATCGGCCAAGCCGCCCAAGCGGCCTGAAACCTGAATGCACCCATGACGCAAAAAGGGAGTCCGTGGCCGGGCTCCCTTTTTTGTATAGGACTTATACTAAACAATGGTCGGGGCGGAGAGATTCGAACTCCCGACCCTCTGGTCCCAAACCAGATGCGCTACCAGGCTGCGCTACGCCCCGACATCCGCCGACTATGGCTGGCCCTGCAATACACCCGATATGGTTGGTGCCGCAACTGCTTGACGCGGTCAGTTCACGTCCTTGTGGCGTTGCATCAGCTTGAAAACGCCGCTGGCCTTCAACACGGCGCGCCCGCCGACGTAAAGCTCGGCCTCGCAGAACGCCACAGACTTCGTCGCCTTCGTCACCCGGGCGGTGCCTTCGAGCCATTCGCCTGGCCGCGCGGAGGACAGAAAGTCCGAATTCATGCGGACCGTCAACGCCACGGTCTGCGTTTCCCGCCAGACGGCTGTTCCAAGAAGCCCATCGGCAAATGCCATCAGCATCCCGCCATGTGTGATGCCGCGCGAGTTGCAGTGCCGTTTCTTGACCCGCACACCATGCACAAAGCCATCTGCCGTAACCTTATGAAAAAACGGACCGTTGTGGCTGGTGTAGGGGCCACGGCTTGTGGAAGGCACGAAGCCTTCCGGCGGATTGTCGTCGTCATTGTCCATGAGAGCTTGGATATTGTTGTGCGGAGTCCGCAATGTCGATTGCGGTCCTATAGCACGGACGGGAAATTCGGCGAACCCGTTTACCGCGCCTTATTCCGGCGCGATTTCCGCCACCATGAGCCCTTTTGGGCCCTCGCCGAACCGCACATTTATCTGCTGGCCGGGCAACAAGTCGCGAATGCCGTAGCGGCGCAACGTCTCCATATGAATGAAAATATCCGGCGTGCCCTCACCCCGCGTTACGAAACCATAGCCACGCGCGCGGTTGAACCACTTCACGATCGCGACCTCGAAATCGCCGATGGGTACGACGCCTGCGACTGGCGAGCGGCTCGCCGCACGCGCGCTTCCAGATGTTGGTTTGATTGCGGTCGTATCATCGACATCGACGACACGAATAGCCTGGGCGCCCTTGGGCCGTCGTACGGCCTCACAGGTAACGGTCGTTCCCTCGTCCAGCGCTTCGAGCCCGGCCTGCTTCAGGCAGGACAAATGTACAAGTACATCGTCCCCGCCGTTTTCCGGAATGATGAAGCCGTACCCCTTGACCGCATCAAACCATTTAACGACGCCTGTGATCTCGAAAGACACGTCGACGGGATCCGTCGCACTTTCTAAACGCTCTTCCATCCCCACCACGATAGACATCCGGTCAGTCAACAAAGGTTTGGCCTCAAATATTGGCCGCACCGGAATTTCCTTACTGGTCCGTGGCTCCTCCCCCAGACCCCCCATTAGGTTATGACAACTATAACAGTGTTGGTTAAGCATTGAAAGCGGCGAGAATATCCGGAAATCGACATGAGGCGTTCCGGTCTTTCTTGCCCTGCCCACAAGCGCATTGCATATTGGCGCCCATCAAGGGATTCCGACGCACTCGGCGAATGGCGGCCCTCACAATGGCCAGCCACGATGTGTGGTTCTGGCCGAACGGGACCGGCAGACGGTGTCGTTTCATGGCTATACGTGTTGCAGGGAGAGCATGGCAAAAGCGGTTGGACTACTGGTAGCGCTCTTCGCCCTCTGGCTGGCTTTATCGGGATACTTCAAGCCATTACTGCTGACTCTCGGCGTACTTTCCTGCCTGTTTACCGTCTTCCTCGCATTCCGGATGAAGTTGCTCGACGACGAGGCGGTGCCGATTCAGCTGCGCCCGTCGCTGCTGCTCTATTGGGGATGGCTTGGGGGCGAAATCTTCAAATCGGCGGTTGCCGTATGCCGGATCATTCTTTCCCGCGACATGCCGGTCAGCCAAAATCTCGTTGCTGTCGACTGTCCTCCTAAAACGGAAATGGGTCACGTCATTTTCGCCAATTCGATCACGCTGACGCCCGGCACAATCACCGTCGAAGCCGGGAACGGCAAGTTTCTGGTCCAGTCCCTGACCGACGAAGGCGCCCGTCCCGAGGGGTTTGCCGAGATGGGTCGCCGTGTCGCCCATATCGAGGGACGTTGATATGGTCATGTTTCTCGCGGTTGCAGCGGCACTTTTTGTCGCGATCCTGCTCGTCCTGATAAGGCTTTTTGCCGGGCCGACGGTTTACGATCGCGTACTGGCGGTCAACACTTTCGGAACGCTGACCGTGCTCTTCCTCAGCCTTCTCGGATTCATCGGTGAACGTCCGGATTTCCTCGATATAGCCATCCTGTACGCACTCATCAATTTCGTCAGCACAATCGCAATTCTCAAATTCTTCCGCTATCGGGCCCTTGGCCAAGCGACGCTCAATACCGAGGATTCGTGATGGATGCTTTTTCACTCGATCTCCTGCGTGACATTGCGAGCGGCATTTCCTTCGCGGTTGGCAGCGTCTTCTTGCTGATCGGTGCTTTTGGGCTCGTCCGCCTGCCGGACGTCTGGTCGCGCCTTCACGCCGCCGGTGTCGTCGACACGGTAGGTGCCGAACTCATCCTCCTCGGCATGATCATTCAGGCGGGCTTCACACAGGCCACACTGAAACTCGCCCTTATCGGCCTCTTTCTCTTCGTGACGAGCCCCACTGCAACACATGCGGTGGCGAACGCGTCGTTCATCGCGGGCATTCGTCCCATGCGGCTGCGTCGCAACGAAACGGCGGACGTTGTGGGCAAAAAAGTCAAAACGGAGACGGGGTCATGAGTGCCAACCTGATCGGCATCGCCGTAATCGACATCCTCCTCTTCACGTTTCTCGTCATCACCGCCATAGCGATCACGCGCCTGCGCAATCTTTTCGCGGTGGTCATGCTGGCGGGTGTTTTCAGCCTTCTCTCCGCTGCCCTTTTTGCCACGCTCGACGCGATGGACGTGGCCTTCACCGAAGCGGCTGTAGGTGCCGGCATTTCCACGGTACTTTTACTTGGCACGCTCGCCCTGACCGGACGCGAAGAAAAGAAGCCGGTGCATTCGCCATTCCTTCCTCTTCTTGTCTGTCTCGTTACCGGAGCGGCGCTCATCTACGGCACGCTGGATATGCCGACATTCGGAGCGGCCGACAATCCATCACAAGAGCATCTCGCTCGTGAATATCTCGAGAGAACACCGGTGGAAACCGGGATTCCAAACGTGGTGACCGCCATTCTGGCAAGCTATCGAGGTTTCGATACTCTGGGCGAGGTACTGGTGGTGTTTACGGCTGCGGTCGCCGTGCTGCTGTTGCTGGGCGCCTCCAGCAAGCGTCCCGCGTCGAACGGCCGGAAGGACGAATAGCCATGGAACATCATTCCGTACTCCGCGTCGTCTCGAAGCTTCTTATCCCGCCGATCATCCTTTACGCGCTCTATGTGCAATGGCATGGCGACTACAGCCCTGGCGGCGGCTTTCAGGCCGGCGTCCTCTTCGCCGTCGCCTTCATCCTCTATGCATTGGTGTTTGGCATCGATGCGATGATGAAGGTTCTCCCTCCCCGTGTCTGCCATATCTTCGCGGGCATAGGTGTCCTCATCTATGCGGGGACGGGCGTCCTCACCATGCTGCTGGGCGATGCATTCCTGGGCTACAACGTGCTCGCCGACAATCCCGCCGATGCGCAGGTATGGGGCATCATCGCGGTTGAGTTCGGCGTTGGTGTATGCGTCGCATCGGTCATGATCGCCCTTTTCGTCGCCTTCGCGCGGCACAATCCGCCGCTCAAGGACGAGGATTGGTAATGTCTGAGATTATTCTCGATCTGGAATTTGTCGTCGGTCATTACAATTACTGGATGTTCGTCATTCTGATGATGACCGGAATGTACGTGACCGTCAGCCGTGGCAATCTCGTAAAAAAGATCGTCGGCCTGAACATCTTTCAATCATCCGTCTTCATGCTCTACATCTCGATGGGCAAGGTCATCGGCGGCACGCCCCCCGTGCTTATCGACGATCCGGATGCGGTCTATTCAAATCCCCTGCCCCACGTCCTGATCCTCACCGCCATCGTGGTCGGCATTGCAACAACGGCGCTTGCGCTCGCTCTGGTCGTTCGCATCCGGGAAACCTATGGCACCATCGAGGAGGACGAACTTCTCGTCATGGAGCATGAGATGGAATTCGCCGAAGGCGTTCTTCAGGGTGAGGTATCCCGCTGATGCTCGCCATGATAGAGGCAAATCTCCCGGCTCTTCAGGTCGTCCTGCCGCTTGTCGCGGCGCCGGTCTGCGCGATGCTCGGTTCGGGCACCCGGGCCTGGGCCTTTGCAACGCTCATTTCCTTTTTCACATTCGCGATTTCCATATCGCTTTTCATTGCCACTTCCGGAGGCACCATCATTTCTTATGAGATGGGTGGTTGGGCTCCTCCGGCAGGCATTGAATATCGCGTCGATACGCTCAACGCATTCGTGCTCGTGATCGTGTCGGGCCTCGCTGCGCTGGTGTTGCCCTATGCGCGAAAAAGCGTCGATTACGAAATACCTGCCGAGCGCCAGGTTCTCTTCTATACCGCCTTCCTTCTTTGCCTGACCGGCCTTCTCGGCGTCACAATCACCGGCGATGCGTTCAACGTATTCGTATTTCTCGAAATTTCTTCGCTCTCGACTTATGCCCTCGTCGCCGCAGGTGCGTGGCGCAACAAGCGCGCCCTTACCGCCTCCTACAATTACTTGATCATGGGCACCATCGGAGCAACCTTCTTCGTCATCGGCATCGGCATGCTCTATATGGTCACGGGCACGCTCAACATGGCCGACCTAGGAGAGAGAATAGCGGCGCATGGCGATAGTCGAACCCTGCGCACAGGCTTCGTCTTTATCCTCATCGGCATGGGGCTGAAGCTTGCGATGTTCCCGCTGCATCTGTGGCTACCTAACGCTTACAGCTTCGCGCCTTCGGCGGTGACGGCTTTCCTCGCTGCGACCGCCACAAAAGTTGCCGTCTACGTGCTGCTGCGCTTCATGTTCACGGTCTTTGGCTTCGACTACGCCTTCCAGGCGGCCACCCTGAAAAATGTTGTCTTGCCGCTCGCTATCGTTGCGATGTTTGCGGCTTCCCTCGTCGCCATTTTCCAGGATGACCTGAAGCGCATGCTCGCTTACTCGAGCATCGCACAAATCGGCTACATTCTGCTCGGCCTCGCCTTTCTCACGCATACGGGGCTTACAGCATCCATTATTCATCTCTTCAATCACGCGATCACAAAGGGAGCCCTCTTTATGGTCGCCGGCTGCTTCATCTTTGCGACCGGCAGCAGCTCTATCAAGTCACTTCGCGGCGTCGGCCGCGACATGCCATGGACGACTGCCGCCTTCGTAATCGCCGGCCTCAGCCTGATAGGCCTCCCGCTGACCGTTGGCTTCATCAGCAAATGGTACCTGGTGCAGGCGGCCATAGAACTGGGATGGTGGCCGGTTGCTCTTCTCATCATGGGCTCGTCATTGTTGGCCATTATTTATGTCTGGCGCGTCGTCGAACAGGCCTATCTCCAACCCGCGCCGGAAGGTGTGTCCAGGAGAGAAGCGCCGCTCTCCATGTTGGTACCAACATGGTTTCTCGTCGCCCTCACAGTGTGGTTTGGAATAACGGCGACCATGACAACGGGTGCTGCCAGCCGGGCGGCCAACTCGCTCATCAGTTCCTCTCATATAATGTGGCAGTGAGGAGAGCATGATGACCGATACGACCGCCCTCCTGATCGCTCTCGGCCTGCCGGCTGCGGCGACCTTTATGATCGCCGCTCTCGGCAGCCGTCCCAATCTGCGCGACGCCACCAGCGTCATCGCGTCCCTCCTGACTTTCGCCGTCGTCCTCTACCTGCTGAATGGCTTTCTCGACGGAGCGCGTCCTTCGATCACTCTTTTCGAGGTCATGCCGGGACTGGTCGTGAATTTCGCGATAGAGCCGTTAGGGATGCTCTTCGCGACGGTTGCCTCCGGCCTCTGGATCGTGACGGCCATTTATTCGATCGGCTATATGCGCGGCGCCGGCGAAAAGAAGCAGACGCGCTTCTATATCTGCTTCGCCATAGCGATCTCGGCCGCACTCGGCATCGCCTTCTCCGGCAACCTTTTCACGCTCTTCATTTTCTACGAAGTGCTGACCATCTCGACCTATCCGCTGGTCGCCCACAAGGAAACGCCGGAAGCGCGGCGAGGCGCGCGTATATACCTGGCGATCCTGATGACCACGTCGATCCTATTCCTGCTGGTCGCCGTCATCTGGACATGGAATCTGGCGGGCACGATGGATTTCCGCCCCGGCGGAATTCTGGAAGGCCGGATCGATCCGGCCTACGTGCCGCTGCTGCTCGCACTCTTCGCCTTCGGCATCGGCAAGGCAGCTCTGATGCCGTTCCATCGCTGGCTTCCTGCCGCCATGGTCGCGCCCACGCCCGTCAGCGCCTTGCTGCACGCGGTGGCGGTCGTGAAGGCCGGCGTCTTCACGATGCTCAAGGTGGGCACCTATATTTTCGGGGTCGGTTTTCTCTCTCGCACCGGCGCGGCTGAATGGCTTGTCTGGCTTGCCGCGGCGTCGATCCTCATTGCCTCCATCATCGCCCTCACCAAGGACGATTTGAAGGAGCGTCTCGCCTACTCGACCGTCAGCCAGCTCTCCTACATCACCCTCGGCATGGCGCTCGCAAATCAGATGGGCGTCGTGGGTGGCGGTATGCATATCGTCATGCATGCTATGGGCAAGATCACACTTTTCATGTGCGCCGGTGCCATCTACGTCGCAGCTCACAAGACGAAGGTCAGCGAGCTCGACGGTCTCGGCCGCAAGATGCCTTTCACCTTCATCGCCTTCACACTCGCATCCCTGAGTATCATCGGCCTGCCACCATTCGGCGGCGCCTGGAGCAAGTGGTATCTCATGCTTTCCGCCGCTGAGGCAGAGCATCTCATTATCATCGGCGTGCTGATGGTGAGTTCGCTGCTGAATGTCGCCTATCTTTTGCCGGTAGCCGCCCGTGCCTTCTTCGCTCCACCAAAAGGTGGTGTCGCTCATTCACTTGGCGCAGCCGCTTCTCCGCAGGGGGGCCTCGCGGAAGCACCTGCCTTGTGTGTCGTACCCCTCTGCATAACGGCGATAGGCTGCATCTTTCTCTTCTTCACCGTGAACGGATTGTACGAGTTCCTGCTTCACGTCCCGATTTTGCCGGAGAGTGCGCCATGACCAGTCGTTCCGAAAACGGCGCCAGACCCCTTCCCTTTTTGAGCCGGCTGATCCAGCGCGTCGGCACAAGTCGCTTGGCTTCGTATTTCCTTTGGCTGCTCGTCATCCTCTGCCTTGTCCTCGGCCTCGCGGACTTTGCCTATCACAAGCATGTGGAATTCCCGGTCGAGGAGTTTCCTGCCTTCTATGGCCTCTTCGCTCTCATCGGCGTCTTCGTCCTCGTCGTCGCATCAAAGGGCCTGCAGGTGCTGCTCAGACGGCCGGAAAATTATTACGCGTCCAAGTCGGTGGATGCCGAGCCTCATCCCGACTTTGACCTGAAGCGGAAGACGTTCGATGCCTGAGTTTTTGAGCCCCGCTCTCGTCTATGTTGCGGCTGCTGTCATCTTGCCGTTCATTCCCCACGGCATCGGCCGGAAGCTGCTCCTGCTTGCGACGCCGCTCGCCGGTGTGGCAATTTTCTGGGGCCTTCCCGACGGCACCTACAACACCCTCAATCTCATGGGGATGCATGTCGGCCTGATGCGTGTGGACACGCTTTCGGTCGCGTTCGGGCTGGTCTTCTCGCTCGCCGCTTTCCTCGCCGCGATCTATGCATGGCACCTTCGCGATATGGTCCAGCAGGTTGCCGCCTTGCTCTATGCGGGTTCCGCCATCGGCGCGGTCTTCGCCGCCGACTTCGTAACCCTGTTTGTCTTCTGGGAAGGCACAGCCATCGCCTCGGTCTTCCTCGTCTGGGCCCGCCGCACCGAGGGCGCCTATGCCGCGGGCATGCGCTACCTGACCGTTCAGATCAGCTCGGGTCTGCTGCTGCTCGCCGGCGTAATTCTCCTCTACCTCGAAACCGGCTCAATAGGTTTCGGCTCCATGGAACTTGGCAGCCTGGCCACATGGCTGGTCTTCTTGGCCTTCGGCATCAAATGTGCGTTCCCTCTGCTGCATAACTGGATGCACGACGCCTATCCGGCTGCAACGGTGACCGGCACAGTGCTTCTGTCGGTCTTCACGACCAAGCTCGCCGTCTACGCGCTTGCGCGCGGTTTCCCCGGTACGGAACTGTTGATCTATATCGGTGCGACGATGGCACTCTTCCCCATTTTCTTTGCATTGATTGAAAACGATCTGCGCCGCGTCTTGTCCTATTCGCTCAACAGTCAGCTCGGCATCATGGTGGTTGGCGTCGGCATCGGCACCCCACTGGCGCTGAACGGCACGGTCGCCCATGCCTTGAGCAGCGTGTTCTATCAGGCCCTCTTGTTCATGAGCGTCGGCGCCGTTCTCTTCCGTACCGGTACATCCAAGGCTTCAGAGCTTGGCGGCCTCTACAGGACCATGCCCTGGACGATGCTCTTCTGCCTCGTCGGCGGCGCATCCATTGCGGCCTTCCCGCTCTTCTCGGGCTTTGTCTCCAAATCTCTCATCCTCAGCGCCAGCGGCAAGGAAGGGTACTATTACGTATGGCTCGTCCTGCTCCTCGCCTCCGCCGGTGCGTTCGTCCATTCCAGTTTGAAGGTTTCCTATTTTGCCTTTTTCGGTACCGACAGCGGCAAGCGCCCCTCGGAAGCGCCTCGCCACATGCTTGTGGCAATGGGCGCTACGGCTCTGATTTGTATCGGTATCGGTATTTATCCCGCAGTCTTGCGGCCTCTGCTTCCCTATGACGTTATCTACGAATCCTACACGACAGCGCACGTCATAACCCAGTTGCAGCTTCTGTTCTTCACCGCCCTCGCCTTTGCGGTCCTCTTGCGCTTCCGGCTCTTCCCCACCAGTGCGGGATCGATCAATCTGGATTCCGACTGGATCTACCGGCGTCTCCTGCCCGTGATTGCGGGCGGGCTTACGCGTGCCGTGCAAGCCGCCTGGCGCTTCTCTGTCCGTGTCACGGATGTCCGTCTCGAGCGCCTGTTGAGCGGTGTCTACCGCGCGCACGGCCCGCAAGGCGCATTGGCGCGCACATGGCCCACAGGCTCCATGGTATTGTGGATCGCGGTTCTGCTCGGTGTCACACTGATGCTGACCTATATTTAAGGCACGCGCTCGCGCAGCCTGCAGAAAGACAAAGGAGACGCCCCGATGGAAATGTCCGGTGAATACAAGATTCCGGCGCCGCGAGAGGAAGTCTGGGCCGCGCTCAACGATCCTGAAGTTCTGCGCAAGTCCATCCCCGGCGCGGAATCCGTAAACAAGACCGCTGACGATGAATTCGAAGCTGTCGCCAAGGCCAAGGTCGGCCCCGTCAGCGCCCGCTTCAAGGGCAAGGTCAAGCTCACCGACATCGACCCGCCGAACGGCTACACCATTTCCGGCGAAGGCAATGGCGGCGCGGCGGGCTTCGCCAAGGGTTCGGCCAAGGTATCGCTCACCGACGCGGAAGGTGGCGGCACCCTCCTTTCCTATTCCGTCACGGCCCAGGTCGGCGGCAAGCTCGCCCAGATCGGCCAGCGCTTCATCGATTCCACAGCCGCCCGCATGTCGGAGGAATTTTTCGACAATTTCTCCCGCCTCGCCGGCGGCAGCAAGGTTCAGCCGATGGACGAAAAACCCGAACTCATCGACGAAATGGAACATGGTATTCCGACGAAATCGCCGGACCGCGATGCCATCTCGCCGACCGGCGTCCCCCTTGTTCCGGACGAGGAAGCGGGCATGAGCTTCTCGCCCTGGCTCTGGGGTCCACTGGTGATAATCGCTCTCATTGCAATCGTCTGGCTCGTCGGCTTTTAGCCCGCGCTTGACGGCGGCGAGCCGAGAGCCGAGACTCGGAAAAACGCTGCGGAAGTCCATTATTCCGCCAGAGACCAAGCCAATCAGGGAGGTTAGTGCATGCCCGTTGTCGCCATGACGGTCAACGGCAAGCCCGCAAGCGCCGATATTGAGGCGCGCATGCTGCTTGTCCAGTTCATCCGCGAGCAGCTCGGTCTCACCGGCACCCATGTCGGCTGCGATACCAGCCAGTGCGGCGCCTGCGTCGTCCATGTCGATGGCCGTGCCGTGAAGTCCTGCACCATGCTTGCGACGCAGGCCGAAGGTGCCGAAATCCTCACGATCGAAGGCCTCGCCCCGGATGGCGACCTCCACCCGGTCCAGAAAGCCTTTCGCGAACATCATGGCCTGCAATGCGGCTTCTGCACGCCCGGCATGATCATGACGGCTGTCGACATGATCCGCCGCAAGCCGGACCTCGACGAGGAGACCGTCCGCGACGAACTCGAAGGCAACATTTGCCGCTGCACCGGCTACCATAACATCGTGAAGGCGATACTCGCCGCCTCGCAGGAGATGCGCTGAGCGAAGACAGGACGAACCTCACGGGAGGAGGCCACCCATGTCGGACCAAGCTTCAGGAGAAGGGATCGGCCAGCCGGTCCGCCGCAAGGAAGATTTCCGCTTCATCACGGGTAACGGCCATTATACGGACGACATCAGCCGCCCGCGTCAAACCTGGGCCTATTTCCTTCGCTCGCCACATGCCCATGCGCGCATCCGCGCCATCGATACTGCGCAAGCCGAACAGGCGCCAGGCGTCGTCGCCATCTTCACCGGGAAACATGTCGCCGCCGACAAGCTTGGCGGCCTGATCTGCGGCTGGACCGTCAGCTCCAAGGACGGCACACCGATGAAAGTCGGTCCTCATCCCATTCTCGCGCTCGATACCGTCCGCTATGTCGGCGATCACGTCGCCATGGTCGTCGCCGAAACGCTGGCAGACGCTCGCGCCGCATCCGAATTGATCGAAGTCAACTACGAACCGCTCCCCGCCACGGTTTCGCTCGACACCTGCCAGAGCGGCAACGCAGAGCAGGTCCACCCGGAAGCGCCGCGCAATACCTGCTTCGAATGGGAGCTTGGCAACAAGCCGGAGACGGAAGCCGCATTCGCGAAAGCCGCGCGGATCGTCAAGCTCGACCTGAAGAACAACCGCCTGATCCCGAACGCGATGGAGCCGCGCGCCGCGCTCGGCGAATATGACAAAGGCTCCGGCATCTACACGCTCCACACCACAAGCCAGAACCCGCATGTCGCCCGTCTCGTCCTCTCCGCCTTTGTCGGCGTCGCACCCGAGCACAAGCTCCGCGTCATCGCGCCAGATGTCGGCGGCGGCTTCGGCTCCAAGATTTTCATCTATGCGGAGGAAACCGCCTGCGTCTGGGCGGCGGCAAAAGTCGGCCGCCCGATCAAATGGACAAGCGACCGCTCCGAAGCCTTCCTGTCGGACGCCCATGGCCGCGACCATCTGAGCCACGCGGAACTGGCGCTCGACGACAACGGCAAATTCCTCGCCCTTCGCGTCAAGACGATCGCCAATCTCGGCGCCTACCTCTCGACCTTCTCGGCTTCCGTCCCGACCTATCTTTACGGCACGCTGCTTTCCGGCCAGTACGACATCCCGGCCATCTATGTCGAAGTCGATGGCGTCTACACCCACACAGCACCCGTCGATGCCTATCGCGGTGCAGGCCGCCCGGAAGCGACCTATCTTGTGGAGCGCATGGTCGAAACGGCCGCCCGCGAAACCGGCATCAACCCCGCCGAAATCCGCCGCCGCAACTACATTCGGACTTTCCCGCATCAGACGCCCGTCATCATGAATTACGACGCCGGCGACTACGAAGCCTCGCTCGACGCCGCGATGAAGGCGATCGACTATGCAGGCTTCCCCGCCCGCAAGTCGGAAGCCGCAAGACGCGGCAAACTTCGCGGCATAGGCATGTCCTCCTATATCGAAGCCTGCGGCCTCGCGCCTTCCGCCGCCGTCGGCTCACTCGGCGCGGGTGTCGGTCTCTGGGAAAGTGCCGAAGTTCGCGTGAACCCGACCGGCAATGTCGAAGTCCTCACCGGCTCGCACAGCCACGGCCAGGGCCACGAAACCACCTTCGCCCAACTCGTCGCCTCACGCCTCGGCATCCCGATGGAACAGGTGGAGATCGTCCATGGCGACACCGACAAGGTGCAGTTCGGCATGGGCACCTACGGCTCGCGTTCCGGCGCCGTCGGCATGAGCGCCATCGTGAAGGCGCTCGACAAGGTGGAGACCAAGGCAAAAAAGATCGCCGCCCATCTGATGGAAGCTGCGGTCGAGGACATCGTCTTCGAGAACGGCACCTTCACCGTGCAGGGCACCGACAAGTCCCTGCCCTGGGCGCAGCTTGCGCTCTCGGCCTATACCGCGCATGGCTTCCCCTCCGCCGACATCGAACCCGGCCTCAAGGAAGGCGCCTTTTACGATCCCACAAATTTCACCTTCCCCGCCGGCTGCCACATCTGCGAGGTCGAGATAGATCCCGATACCGGCATCACCCGGATCGAAAAATTCGTCGCCGTGGACGACTTCGGTACAATCGTCAATCCGATGATCGTCGAGGGACAGGTTCATGGCGGCATCGCCCAGGGCATCGGCCAGGCGTTGCTCGAACACGGCATCTACGACGCCGAATCCGGCCAGCTCGTCACCGGCTCCTACATGGATTACTGCATGCCCCGCGCGGATGACCTGCCGAGCTTCACCCTCGGTTTCACGAAAACGGTCTCTCCGTCCAATCCGTTGGGCATGAAAGGCTGCGGCGAAGCGGGCGCCATCGCCTCGCCTCCGGCCATTGTGAATGCTATTACGGATGCGCTCGGCATCCGCGACATCGAAATGCCGGCAACGCCCGCGCGTGTCTGGTCCGCTATCCAGGCCGCCACCCCGCGCGCCGCCGCCGAATAAGGAGAGCCGTCATGTACCAGTTCAACTACGAACGCCCGAAATCGCTTGCCGACGCTGAAGCCCTGCTCGCGAAGGCCGACGATCCGAAACTGCTGGCGGGCGGACAAACCCTGATCCCGACGCTGAAGCAACGTCTCGCCATGCCGAGCGACGTGATCGACATCGGCGGCCTGAAGGAACTCGATTTCATCCGTGCGGAAGGCGACGCTGTCATGATCGGCGCCGCGACGAAGCACGCGACCGTGGCGAACTCCGCCGATGTGAAGAAACACAACCCGGCCCTCGCCGCCCTCGCCGGCGGCATAGGCGACCCCGCCGTCCGTCATATGGGAACGCTGGGCGGCTCTCTGGCGAACAATGATCCCGCCGCCGACTACCCCGCCGCCTGTCTCGCGCTCGATGCCAAGATCCACACCACCAAGCGCCTCATCGAAGCCGATGAATTCTTCAAAGGCATGTTCGAAACGGCATTGCAGGACGGTGAGATCATCAAGGAAGTCACCTTCCCGCATCCGGAAAAAGCCGCCTACATGAAATTCCGCAATCCCGCCTCCCGCTATGCCATGGTCGGCGTCTTCGTCTCGAAGGGCCCATGGGGCGTCCGCGTCGCCGTCACCGGCGCCGGCCAGAATGGCGTCTTCCGCGTGAAGGAGATGGAGGAGGCGCTGACAAAGAACTGGTCGCCCGATGCGGTCGCGAACATCAAGCTCCCGGCAAAAGGCATGAACGCCGACCTGCATGGCAGCGCCGAATACCGCGCCCATCTCGTGACCGTCATGGCAAAGCGCGCCGTCGCGGCGGCGGGCTGACTTTGCGCTTGCGGGCGCTACCGCATAGATTGAGCTTATGACGATACCTTCCAGCATCGACGAAACCGTCGACCTTCTCGCGCGTGGCAATTACGTCGCCGACCGTTCACTCGCGACCGTAATCTTCCTCGCGCTCAAAATGGGCCGCCCGCTCCTGCTTGAGGGAGAAGCCGGCGTCGGCAAGACGGAGATCGCCAAGGTACTGGCGGATGCGCTCGGCCGCCGCCTCATTCGCCTGCAATGCTATGAGGGCCTCGACACCGGCGCCGCCGTCTATGAATGGAATTATCAGGCCCAGATGATCGAGATCCGCCTCGCGGAAGCCGAAGGCGTCGAGGATCGGACTGAGCTCGGCAAGGACGTCTTCTCCGAACGCTTCCTCATCCGCCGCCCGATCCTGCAGGCGCTCGAACCCGCCATCGAAGGCCCGCCCGTCCTGCTGATCGACGAACTGGACCGCACCGACGAGCCCTTCGAGGCCTATCTCCTCGAAGTCCTCTCCGATTTTCAGGTCAGCGTTCCCGAGATCGGCACCATCAAGGCCGGGCACCCGCCCATCGTCATCGTGACGTCGAACCGCACGCGCGAAATCCACGACGCGCTGAAGCGCCGCTGCCTCTATCACTGGGTCGACTACCCGGACGCGGAGCGCGAATTGGCGATCCTGAAGCTCAAGGCGCCCGCGACGCCGGAAAAACTCTCCCGCGATATTGTCGCCTTCGTGCAGAAGCTGCGGGCCATGGACCTCTACAAGAACCCCGGCATCGCCGAGACGATCGACTGGGCGCAGGCGCTGACCGCGCTCGACGCCGTCGCCCTCGACCGGCAATCCGTCAACGACACGCTCGGCGCGCTCCTGAAATATCAGGACGACATCGCCCGCGTTTCCGGCAGCGAGGCTGCCCGCATCCTGGAAGAAATCAGGATGGCCGCGCGGGCGGCCGACTGATGCCCGCTCGCCCTGCGGAGAATCATGGCCGCCTGGCGGAAAACATCGTCCATTTCGCCCGCGTGCTGCGCCGCGCCGGTCTCCGCGTCGGTCCGCGCCAGGTGCTCGATGCTGTCGAAGCCGTCGAGGCGGCAGGCATCGGCCCCCGCGCCGACTTCTACTGGACCCTCCATGCGACACTCGTGAAGCGCCACGAGGAACGCGAGATTTTCGATCAGGCGTTTCACGTCTTCTGGCGCGACCCGAAGCTCCTCGACAAGATGATGTCGCTGATGCTTCCCGAGATCGAAACGCCGCCAGGTGCAACGGACGAAGAAAAAAGCCGCCGCCTCGCCGAGGCCCTGTTCGGCGAAACCCGTCCGCAGGCGCCGGAAGAGCCGGATATCGAAATCGACCGCAGTGAAACCTTCTCGGCCGAGGAGTTGCTCCGGACAAAGGATTTCGAGCAGATGTCCGCCGCGGAACTGGCGGAAGCCAAAGCCGCGATCTCCCGTCTCCACCTCTCGCATGACGATATCCGCACCCGCCGCACGCGCCCCTCCTCGCGCGGCCAGATGATCGACATGCGAGCGACCTTGCGTGCGACGCTCCGCTCTGGCGGCGTCATTCCTCTGAAACGCCGTACCTTTCGCCGCCGCCGCCCGCCGCTCGTCATCCTCTGCGACATCTCCGGCTCCATGTCGGTCTACGCGCGCGTCTTCCTCCACTTCCTGCATGTGCTGGCGAACGGCCGCGACCGGGTCCACATCTTCCTCTTCGGCACCCGCCTCACCCATGTCACCCGGGAGCTGAAACACCGCGACATAGACGAGGCGCTGGCCCGCGTCGCCGCCCGTGTCGAGGATTGGGATGGCGGCACACGCATAGGCGAGACGCTCCACCGCTTCAATGTCGATTGGGCCCGCCGTGTTCTCGGTCAGGGCGCCACGGTCCTCCTCGTGACTGACGGTCTGGATCGGGATGCCGGCGAAGGCGTCGGCCCGGAAATCGCCCGCCTCCACCGCCAGGCCCGCCGCCTCATCTGGCTGAACCCGCTTCTGCGCTATGAGCGTTTCGAGCCGAAATCCCTCGGCATCCGCGCGCTCCTCCCCCATGTGGACGAGTTCCGCCCGGTCCATAATCTCGCCTCGCTTGCCTCTCTGGTCGAAGCCCTCTCCGATGCCCATATCGGCAGGAAGCCGGAAAGGCCGGGAAGGAAGGAAGCCGCATGACCGAACCCGCCGCAAACCACGATCAGGTGCTGGAGGAGGCCGCCCGCTGGCGCGCGGAGGGCCACAAGGTCGCCCTCGCCACTGTCATTGAAACCTGGGGTTCGGCCCCGCGTCCGGTCGGCAGCCAGCTCGCCATCCGCGACGACAGCGAATTCGTCGGCTCCGTCTCCGGCGGCTGCATCGAAGGCGATGTCGTCACCCGCGCCCTCGACGCGCTCGCCACCGGCAAGCCCGAAATCGTCGAATATGGCGTCAGCGACGCCATGGCCTGGGAAGTCGGCCTCGCCTGCGGCGGCCGCATCCGCGTCATGGTCGAACCGGTATCGGGCTGAAATGGAAAGAGAAGTTCTCGAACAGCTCGTCCGCGACCGCCTCGAAAAGCGCGCCGTAACGCTCGCGACAAGGTTAACGGATGGAATCCAGAAACTTGTTTATCCATCTGATAAATCAGAAGAAACTTGGTTAATTAAAGCTGTTTCTGAAGTGCAGTCGAGCGACAAGGCGGCGGTTGTTGCCGGCCCGGACGGCGACTGGTTCCTCAACCCCTTCAACCCGCCGCTGCGCCTCATCCTCGTCGGCGCCGTCCATATCGCCCAGCCGCTGGCCCGCATGGGCGCGCTCGCCGGCTACGACGTGACGGTGGTCGATCCCCGCACCTCCTTCGCTTCCGAAGCCCGCTTCCCGGACATGGCGCTGGTCACCGACTGGCCCGACGAAGCTATGGCCGCCCTCGCGCCGGATGCGCGCACCGCCATCGTCACCCTCACCCATGATCCGAAGCTCGACGATCCCGCGCTGGTCGCCGCTCTCCGCAGCCCCGCCTTCTATATCGGCGCGCTGGGCTCGAAGAAGACCCATGCCGCCCGCGTCGCCCGCCTCACGGAAGCAGGCTTCACGGAAGAGGAAATCGCCCGCATCCACGGCCCCGTCGGCCTCGCCATCGGCGCGAAAAGCCCCGCCGAAATCGCCATCTCCATCATGGCCCAGATAACGGAGACGCTCCGCAAATGATCTTCGGCCACATGCCGCCCGACGATGCCGAGGGCGCGATCCTCGCCCATTCGCAAAAAGCCGGAACCGGAACCTTCAAGAAAGGCCGCATCCTCAGCCGCGCGGACATTGCCGCCCTGAAGGAGGCTGGCGTCACGAGCGTCGTCGCCGCCCGCCTCGAAGTCACGGACGTCCCCGAGGACGAAGCCGCCGCCGCGCTGGCGGATGCGCTCGCCGGCAAGTCCATCCGCGTCGCCGCGCCCTTCACCGGCCGCGCCAATCTCTACGCCACGGGAAACGGCGTCCTCGAAATCGACGCCGCCCGCATCCACGCCATCAACGCCATCGGCGAGGCGCTCACCGTCGCCACCCTCGCCCCCTTCGAGACCGTGGCGGACCGGCAGATGCTCGCCACCGTGAAGGTGATCCCCTTCGCCGTTCCCCGCGCCGAACTCGACAAGGCGCTCGATATCGCCCGCTCCGGCCCCGCTCCCATTGCGCTCAGCCGCTTCGAGCCGCACCGCATCGGCCTCGTCGCCACCCAACTCCCCGGAACGAAGGAAAGCGTTCTCACGAAAAGCCGCGCCGTCCTCGACGCCCGCCTCGCCACCATGGGAAGCACAATCGCCCGCGAAATCCGCGCGCCCCACGACACCGGCGCCATTGCGGATGCCGTGCGCGCGCTTGCGGCGGACGGCCTCTCCCCCATCCTCGTCTTCGGCGCCTCCGCCACGGTCGACCGGCGCGATGTCGTACCCGCGGGCATCGTCATGGCAGGCGGCGACATCCTCCATTTCGGCATGCCGGTCGACCCCGGCAATCTCATGCTCCTCGCCCGCCTCGGCGAGACGCCCGTCATCGGCCTCCCCGGCTGCGCCCGCTCGCCAAAGCTCAACGGCTGCGACTGGGTGCTTGCCCGCCTCATCGCGGGACTGGAAGTCACGCCGAAAGACATCATGGGAATGGGCCTGGGCGGCCTCCTGAAGGAAATCCCCTCGCGGCCCCAGCCCCGCGAGGGCCGCGCCCCCGCCGCCGGGTCGCAGCCCCGTATCGCCGCCATCATCCTCGCGGCCGGTCGCTCGACGCGCATGGCCGGACCGCAGAACAAGCTGCTGATGCCGCTCGGCGGCAGGCCCATGATCGCCCATATCGTGGAAGCCGCCCTTGCCAGTGCCGCCCGCCCGGTCATCGTCGTCACCGGCAATGCAGACAATGAAGTCCGCGCCGCCCTCGCCGGCCAGGACGTCACCTTCGTTCACAACCCGGACTATGCGGACGGCCTCTCGACCTCGCTCCGCACCGGCCTCGCCGCACTGCCCGACGACGCGGATGGCGCCCTCGTCTGCCTCGGCGACATGCCGGACATCAAGGCGTCCCACCTCGACCGCCTCATCGCCGCCTTCGACCCGGAAGAAAACCGCACCATCTGCGTGCCCACCGTCGCCAGCAAACGCGGCAACCCCGTCCTCTGGGGCCGCGAATGGTTCGAGGCCATGATGGAAACCAAGGGCGACACCGGCGCCAAACACCTCATCGGCGAAAACCCCGACGCCCTCTGCGAAGTCCCCATGCCGGATGACGCGCCGCTTACCGACATCGACACGCAAGCCGAGATGGAATCCCGGCGCAGCGATTAGTCTCAAACCTTGAAGATCGCCCCGCTCCTCGGCTGAAGCGCCAGCGCCGCAGCATCCCGTGTCACGCCCCCAACCTCGAACACCGCCGCGCCCGCACTCTCCGGCAAATCGAAGCTCGCCGCCTCCTTGCCGAGATTGAACACGCAGAGCAGCCGCTCGCCTTCTCCCTCGCGTGTGAAGGCGAGCACCTTCCCCTCAGCGTCGAGACACGACATCGCGCCCGTCTTCAGCGCCGGATGCGCCTTCCTCAGCGCGATAACCTTCTTCGCATGCGCCAGTACGGAGCCTTCATCCGCCTGCTGAACATCCACCGCCCGCATTCGGTGATAATCCGGTATCGGCAGCCAGGGCGTACCGATGGTGAAGCCTGCCTCCGCCCCGCCGCTCTCCCACGGCATCGGCGTCCGGCAGCCGTCACGCCCCTTCACCCACGGGAAATAGAGATCGCCCACCGGGTCCTTGATGTATTTCCGCTCAAGGTCCACCTCCGGCAGTCCCAGCTCCTCGCCCTGGAACATCAGCACCGTGCCGCGCAACGCCACGAGCAGCGTCAGCGCCAGCTTCGCAAGCCCGTCATCGCCTTGTCCGCCGCCCCACCGCGTCACCGGCCGCACGATGTCGTGGTTCGAAAACGTCACGCAGGGAAAAAGATCGCTGAGCGGCGCCAGCAGCTTCTCGTAATAGGCGCGGAACACCGGCGGCTCGAAACTCCAGTCCTCCAGAAAATCGAACGTATACCCCGTATGCAACCGTTCGACACCGCCCGCATAACGCCCGAACATCTCGGGCCGCTCGGAAAACTCGCCAAAGGCCAGCCGCTCCTCATACTCGTCCATCACCTTCCGCACGCGCTTCATCGCCCATTCGTTCTCGGGCATGTTCGCGTCATGGATATGCTGCTGCAGCCGCGGTGCATGCGCCCAGTCCATGAATGTGCGCTTGTCCATCGGCAGCGGCGGATTGTCGGTCAGCGCCGCATCGTGCAGATAGGCATTCGCCACATCGAGCCGGAACCCGTCCACGCCCCGGTCGAGCCAGAAGCGCAGCACATCCATGCAAGCATCCACCACCTGCTCATTGTGGAAGTTGAGTTTTGGCTGGCTCTTCAGAAACTTGTGATGGTAGTACTTCCGCCTGACCGGATTCCACGACCAGGCCGGACCGCCGAATGCCGACAGCCAGTTGTTCGGCACCGTCCCGTCTTCCTTCGCATCCGCCCAGACATACCAGTCCGATTTCGGGTTGTCGGCGGAGAGCTGGCTCTCCTGAAACCACTGATGCTGCTCGGATGTATGCGCAAGCACCTGGTCGAGAATGAGCTTCATGCCCCGCCCATGCACCGCCTCGACCAGCCGGTCGAAATCCGCCATCGAGCCCATCTCGGGCGCAATCGCGCAATAGTCGGAAACGTCGTAGCCGAAATCGCGATTGGGCGAGGGATAGATCGGCGACAGCCAGATCGCGTCCGCCCCCAGCCCCGCCACATGGTCGAGCTTTTCCTCGATGCCTTTCAGGTCGCCGATGCCGTCGCCATTTGTATCGTGAAAACTGCGCGGATAGATCTGATAGACCACCGCGCCCTTCCACCATTCGCTCTTCTCTCCCGCCACGTCCGCTTCCTCTTGTTCTTGACCTTGCCGTCCCGCCGACACAGTCTCACGGCGGCAACAGGGCTGACAATCGGGTTTTCACTTCATCGGGGGCATTCATGGCGCGCAGCATTCTCATCACCGACATAGCGCATTTCGTCGGCGGCCCGTCCGCCCGCGCCCTCCTCGCCGAAGGCGCCCGCATCTATGGCGTCGATGCAAGCTTCGCGGATGCCGCCGCCCGCGCCGCCTTCGAGACGAAGATACCCGGCGTGAAAGCACTCTCCGCGCAAGACCCGCGGGAAGCCGTCGCCGCGGTGCTGGAAGCCGAGGGCCGCCTCGACGTCCTCATCAACAATGATGCCTGGCCCGCTATGCGCGGTCCCGTGGACGAAGCAACCGACAAGGACCTCCACGAAACCTTCGAGGCGCTGGTCTTCAAATCCTTCGCCATGACGCGCGCCGCCGTACCGCAGATGAAAAAGCAGCGCGCGGGAAAAATTCTCTTCCTCTCCTCCGCCGCACCGCTGAACGGCATCCCCAACTACAGCATCTATGCCGCCGCGCGCGGCGCCGCCAATTCGCTCGCGCTGACGCTGGCAAAGGAACTCGCCCCCTCCAACATCCAGGTGAACGCCCTCGCCTTCAACTTCATCGAAAGCCCGGACTACTTCCCCGCATCGCTCCTTGAAAATCCGAAATCGCGCGACAAGATATTGTCGAACATTCCGCTCGGCCGCCTCGGCAAGCCGGAAGAAGCCGCCGCCATCGTCGCCTTCCTCGCCGGCCCGACATCGGATTTCATCACCGGCCAGTTGATCCCGGTCGCCGGCGGTTGGGCCACCGCGCGCTAGTTCAACCCCGTCAATTCAACATCGCAATCGGCGCCAGCGTCGGCCCGATTTCGTCATGGATCACGAGATCGGCAATCTGGTCGAGTTCAGTCGGCTCGCGGTTGAGGATCGCCAGCATCGCGCCGTTCCGTTTCGCGAGAACCGGAAATCCCGCCGCCGGATAGACCTGCAGCGAAGAGCCGATGGCGATGAAGAGATCGCAGCCGAGCGTCGCCTCATGCGCCCTGTTCATTTGCTCTTCCGGCATCGCCTGCCCGAAGGAGATCGTCGCCGATTTCACGATGCCCCCGCAGCTCCGGCAATCCGGCGCCGCGCCCGATGCGTCATAAATCTCGCGCACCCATGAAAGCTCGTGCCGCTCGCCGCAGTCGAGGCACTTCGCATAAGTGCCGTTGCCATGCAGCTCGATCACCTTCTCCGCCGGTATGCCGGAGTTCTGATGCAGATTGTCGATGTTCTGCGTGATGACATGGCTCGCCTTGCCCTCGTCGATCAGCTTCGCGATCGCCATGTGCCCCTTGTTCGGCTCGGCGCTCACGATCGTCTTGTCGATCTCGAATTTCCGCCGCCATGCTTCCGCGCGAATTTCCGGCGAGCGTAGAAAATCCTGAAAGTCGATGGGCGCCATCTTCGTCCACAAGCCGCCCGGACTGCGAAAATCGGGAATGCCCGATTCCGTGCTGATCCCCGCCCCGGTGAATATCACCACGCGATAAGCGTCCTCTATGGCCCGTTTCAGCTCTTTCGACATGCGCAACCTTTGACCTTGCCCCCGTGATGTTGAATCATGCGGCAATTCCGGCATCGATCAAGGACCCAGGATGAAATATCTCCACACCATGGTGCGCGTCAGCGATCTCGACAAGTCGCTCGATTTTTATTGCGACAAGCTCGGTCTCGAAAATCTCGGCCGCTTCGACATCGAAGCGGGCCGCTTCAGCCTCGTTTTCCTCGCCGCCCCCGGCCAGAAGGAAGCGCAGGTCGAACTCACCTGGAACTGGGATCCGGAGACGCTTGGCGAAGGCCGCAATTTCGGCCACCTCGCCTATGAGGTCGACGACATCTACGAAACCTGCGACCGCCTGCTGAAGAAGGGCGTCACCATCAACCGGCCCCCGCGCGATGGCCGCATGGCCTTCGTCCGCTCGCCGGACAATATCTCGATTGAGCTGCTGCAGGCCGGCACGCCCCTGCCGCCGAAGGAGCCCTGGGCTTCGATGGAAAACATCGGCAACTGGTAGCCGCCTCGTATGAGTTGAGTTACGGACTTTTCCTCTTCACGGGACGAAATGCTTATCCGCATAGCGGGTTATTAACCCGTTATGCCTTATTCCTCTTGCGCCAATGCCGGAACTACATGAAGCGGCAGTAAAGCGTAAGTATAATTGGAATATGTCAGGATATTCTGTGCCAATACATCTCGCCGGCTGGGCAGACACTCCCGCTCATGAAAGCGCCAGCCTGTTTCAGGATGTGCTCGACAGCAATCCGGATCCCGTCCTTGTGGTCGGTTCAGGTCTCGAATTGCTTCATGCGAACCAGGCAGCCGGCCGGCTCTTCGGTGCCTGGCCGCGCGCCGCGAAACCGGTCAACCTTGCCGAATTCTGCGGCCCGGACCGGACCTATTTCTGCGAACTCGTGGCATTGACGATCCACGGCAACGGTGCGCTCGAAGGCAGGGATATTTCGATTGGCGAGGATGTATTTCATCTCTCTGTGCATCGCGGCACCGGCGCCTGGATCGTCTCGCTCCGCGCCGTCACAAGGGAACTAAGCCGCGAATACCGCCTGAAGCAGCTTGAGCGGCATTCCGGTGTTCTCATCCGCGCCATGAATGGCATAGAAGGCAGCGTCATCATCGTCGACCACGCCGGCACAATCCGTTTCATGAATGCTTTCACGCGCCGCCATATCGGCGACCTGCTGCAAGGCGTGGACATTTCCGAATGGCCCTCGGTCGCCGGCTTCTTTTGCGAAGACGGCGTCACCCCGCTGTCGGGCTCCCGTCGCATCTTCCCGCGCGCACTGCAGGGGCAAACGGTCATAGACGAGCCCATGGTCATCCGTAATCAGCTCACCGGCCGCTCCATCCGCCTCCGCGCCTCGGCCACGCCCGTCTTGTCGCCCAAAGGCAAGGTCATCGCGGCAATCGGCTGGTTTCACGAAGTACCGGACAACCCCGCCTGACCGCCGCCATGACGGCACGGGGGATCAATCGCTTTGACGGAAAAGTGGTACGCCCTGGGGCGGGCCTAAAATCTGGATCCGAAAATCGCCCTGCCGGGTTCGCCCGGTGGGGCTTTTTTACCGCGCTCGGGAACCGGAATGCGCCACCTCGCGAGAACCATGCTCGAATGAGCCGCACCCGTCGACGGCGCCAAACCGCGTCGGCTATTTCAAGCTGCGGAAATAGGCGGCGTCATACCCATTCAACTCGCAGATGTCCTTCACTGTGCCCATCGTCTCTGCGCTTTCCATCATCAGCACTTCGGCGCGGGCCACTCGGCCGGCCTTGTCTTCCACGGCGACGATGAAAGGCTGATACACCCCTTCCTCACCCAGAAAAGTGTTCGACTTGACTTCCGCGCAATATTTGTCGCCTGGCCCCAACGGCCCCCAGCGAAACATTGCCGACTCCGGATCGAGCAGATACTGCTTTACCGCTTCAGCAATCACCGTCCTCTCCCCATTGGACAAATCGCGAGCCTCGGCGCGCGCTGCACAGAGCGAGCCGGATGCCATGATTGCAGCCGCCAATATTACTTCGAATTTCATGGTCCCCTCGTCTCATTTTGCTGCGGAAACTACTGCGGCTTTCCCGCTTGCTCAAGATGCCGAGTAGGGGACGGCATGAGCGCATGTAACGAGATCGCCAAAGAGCTCATGCAGAAAGAAATGATGAGGATGCCGTCGTGACACTCGAAAAATCGGGAAAGGGATTTCGCGGAAGGAGCGCGTGAACGCCGGATTGTCAAACCTCGCGCCCGGCGAGTGTCAAACCTGACGGAAAACTGTGGTACGCCCTAGGGGAGTCGAACCCCTCTTTCCAGAATGAAAATCTGGCGTCCTAACCGATAGACGAAGGGCGCACGGGAGACCGGCGCGGCCGGTCCGAAGACCAAGCATGAGCGCGCCTTATAAGGTGCCAAAACGTCTCTGGCAACCCCTGACTTGCGAGGGAAAGGCGCTAAATCCGGCGGGTTTCCCCTTTGCCTCAGGGCGCGGCATCGCGCGTCGGAACCGCGTCCTCGATGGTGAGCTGAACGGCGCGCCGTCCCTGCCAGTCATCGGCGCTGAGCCGCCCCGCCACATGCAGAAGCCCGCTCCCCTTGTCCATCAGAACGGCGCCCAGCGGCGTCGTCGCGGCCCGGAAGGCGATGGCCTTTATCCGCCCCCCGTCCTCGCCGCTGAGGATAACCCGCACATGGTCTTTCCCCACAATATCCGCCTTCACGACGCGCACCGACGGCACGGCGAATCGCGGTTCCGCATTCCCCGCGCCATAGGGCCCCGCCTGCTGCAGCAGCTCGTATAGTTCGCGCGTCGCGCCCCGCGCCGAAAGCGCCCCGTCGAGTTTCAGCGCCCGCGCTTCCGATGCCGCCGAAACATCGTCCGCCAGCCGCTTCGCCAGAAACGCCTCCAGCGCCTCCAGGTTGTCTTCCCTGAGCGTCAGCCCCGCCGCCATGGCGTGGCCGCCGCCATTGACGAGCAGCCCCGCCTCCAGCGCCGCCGTCACCGCCCGGCCGAGATCGACGCCCGTCAGCGAGCGTCCCGAGCCCTTTCCCTCGCCCTTCCCGTCAAAGGCAAGCACAAGGCTTGGCCGCTCGTATTTGTCCTTCAGCCGGCTGGCGACAATGCCGATGACGCCCGGATGCCAGCCATGCCCGCTGGCGATGATAATCGGCGGCAGCGTATTTGCCCGCGCCGCGCTCAGCCGCTCGTCTACCTGTGTCAGCGCCTCTTCCAGCACCTGCGCCTCGATAGCCTGCCGCTCCCCGTTCATGACGTTGAGTTCCTCGGCAATCGCGCGCGCTTCCTCCACATCCTCGGTCGTGAGCAGCCGCGCGCCGAGATCGGCCTTCCCCACGCGTCCGCCCGCATTGACGCGCGGCCCCAGCAGAAAGCCGCAATGATAGGGCACCGGCGCACCGTTCAGCCGCGCCACATCGCCAAGCGCCGCAAGGCCGATATTCTGCCGCCGCGCCATCACGCGCAGCCCTTGCGCCACGAAAGCGCGGTTGAGCCCGAGAAGCGGCACCACGTCGCATATCGTGCCAAGCGCAACAAGGTCGAGCCATTGCATCAGGTCGGGCTCCGGCCGCGTCGCATACCAGCCCGCCTCGCGCAACGCCCGGTTGGTGGCGACGACGAACAGGAACGCAACGCCCACTGCGGCAAGCTGGCCAAGCCCGCTCTCGTCGTCCAGCCGGTTCGGGTTCACCAGCGCATAGGCCGGCGGCAGCGCCGGTTCCGCCTGGTGGTGATCGACCACGATGGAGGGAAGCCCCGCATCCGCGGCAAGTCCAAGCGCCTTGTGCGCCATCGTCCCGCAATCGACCGTGATGACGAGGTCGATGCCCTCATCCTTCAGCCGCAGCAGCGCCGGCGCATTCGGGCCATAGCCCTCGCGGATACGGTCCGGAATATAGATCCTGAGTTCGCTCCCAGCCGCGCGGAAAAACCGTTGCAGCAGCGCGCTCGATGTTGCTCCGTCTACGTCATAATCGCCGAACACGGCAATCTTCTCGCCCGCCATGATGGCCTGCGCCACACGTGTCGCCGCCTTTTCCATGTCAGTGACGACGCGCGGGTCCGGCATCAGCGTCTTCAGCGACGGCGCCAGATAGGCGGCGCAGTCTTCCGGCGCCACGCCGCGCCCCGCCAGCACCCGCGCCACGATTTCCGGCAGCCCCTCGCGCTGTGCAATGGCCAGCGCCAGCCTGTCGTCGGCAAGGCGGCTCAGCCATGCGCGCCCCGTCGCCGACCGTTCGACGCCCAGAAATGCTCTTGTCGGTGCCGCCAGCAATTCGCCTCCTGAAAAAGACCTCGCGGCCTATTCGAACTTGTCGATGGACGAGTGGAAGGATTCCACCCGCCGCACAGTGCCCGTCGCCGAGCGCATCACGATCGTATGCGTCGTCACGCCGCCGCGCACCTGATGAACCCCGTTGAGCAGCCAGCCATCGGTTACGCCCGTCGCGGCGAAAATAACATCGCCCGACGCCATCTCGGTATGATCGAACTTCTTGTTGAAGTCCTTCACGCCCATTTTCTCGGCCCGCACCTTCTGCTCTTCGACGCTCGTCACCAGCCGGCCCTGCATCTGCCCGCCGATGCAGCGAAGCGCCGCCGCCGCGAGCACGCCTTCCGGCGCCCCGCCGATCCCCATATAGATGTCGATGCCCGTTCTCGGGTCGGTCGTCGCGATCACGCCCGCGATGTCGCCATCCGAGATGAGTGTGACCGATGCACCCGTCTCCCGCACCGCGCGGATGAGGTCGGCATGGCGCGGCCGGTCGAGAATGCAGGCCGTGATTTCGGCAATCTCCACCTTCTTCGCCTTCGCCAGCGCCTTCAGGTTTTCCTCCGGGCTCGAATCGAGATCGATCAGCCCTTCGGGAAGGCCGCCGCCAATGGCGATCTTGTTCATGTATGTGTCGGGCGCATTCAGCAGCGTGCCGCCCTGCGCCGCCGCAAGAACCGCCATCGCGTTCGGCATCGCCTTCGCCGTCAGCGTTGCGCCTTCAAGCGGGTCGAGGGCAATGTCGACTTTCGGCCCCTTGCCGGTGCCCACACTCTCGCCGATGAACAGCATCGGCGCCTGGTCGCGCTCGCCCTCGCCGATCACCACCGTGCCGTCGATATCGAGCACATTGAGTTCCCGGCGCATGGCGTCCACGGCCGCCTGGTCGGCAGACATCTCGTCGCCACGCCCGATCCAGTGGGACGAACAGACCGCCGCCCGTTCGGTCACCCGCCCCATTTCGAGCGCCAGCATCCGGTTGAGGCCTGCAGTCTTCGGCGCCATCGGTTTCCCCCTCGCCTCCGCCCGTCTCAGCGAAGCTCGCCGTCCTCGATCCTCACGACCTGCGGCGTGCCCGCCACGTCTTCATGTTCCGCTAGTAATGCCCGCACGCGGGCCATCGTGCCTTCATCCGTCTCATGCGTGATGAAAACCACCGGCAGCCTGCCGTCGCCGCTTGCCTTCTTCCCCGCCTCGCCGCGCTGCACGATCCGCTCGATCGAGACGGAGGCCTGCGCCAGCGCCTGCGTGATCGCGGCCATGCTGCCCGCGCGGTCCACGGCAAGAAACCGCAGATAGAACGAACTTTTATGCGTATCCATCGCGGGCTTCGCCGGCGCCTTCAGCTTCTTTGCCGGCAGAATGAACGGCGGCAGGATGAGCCCGCGCGCAATATCCGCGAGATCGGACAGCACGGCCGAAGCCGTCGGCCCCTCGCCGGCGCCGCGCCCTTCAAGCACGAGATGCCCCACCCTGTCGCCATCGACCGCTACCGCGTTGTAAACGCCGGACACCGCCGCCAGCGGCGTTCCCTCGGGCACCAGCGCCGGATGCACGCGCTGCACGACGCCGCCATCCACCTTCTCGGCAATCGCCAGCAGCTTCACCTTGAAGCCGAACTCGCGCGCAAAGGCGATGTCGGTCGCGCTGATCTTCTCGATGCCCTCGATATGCACATTGGCGAAGTCGACTTCCGTGCCGAAGGCAAGGCTCGCCAGGATCGCCAGCTTGTGCGCCGCGTCGATCCCGCCCACGTCGAATGTCGGGTCGGCCTCCGCATAGCCGAGATCCTGCGCATCCTTCAGCACATCCGCGAAGTCGCGCCCCGTCGTCTCCATCTCGGTCAGGATGTAGTTGCAGGTGCCGTTCAGAATGCCGTGAATGCTGCGGATCTCGTTGCCCGCCAGGCTCTCGCGCATCGTCTTGACGATCGGTATGCCGCCGGCCACCGCCGCTTCATAATTGAGCGCAACGCCCTTCTCTTCCGCGAGCCGCGCCAGCGCCGTGCCGTGATGCGCGATCAGCGCCTTGTTCGCGGTGACGACATGCTTGCCAGCCTTGAGCGCCGCTTCCACGAGTTCGCGCGCAACGCCTTCCGAGCCGCCGATCAGTTCCGCCACGAGGTCGATATCGTCCGCCCGCGCGAGCGCCATCGGATCGCTCTCCCAGCGCACGCCGGAAAGGTCGATGCCGCGATCCTTGTTGGAGTTGCGCGCCGACACCGCGACAAGCTCGATCGGCCGCCCGCACGCCGCCGCGAGATAGTCGCCGCGCGCGGCCAATATCTTGACGACGCCCGCCCCGACAGTGCCGAGGCCGGCAATGCCTATCCTGAGAGCCTTGGTCACGTCCGCCCCGCCCCGCTTGTCTGCTTCTGGGCATTGGGGTGCGGCACGACGCTCGACTTGATGCCCACGCGCTCTTCATATTCCGCGAGGATCTGGTCGGCATGTTGCATCATGCGCTTCACATTGCGCGCCGCCTGGCGGATGCGCTGCTCGTTCTCCACCAGCCCGATGCGCACATGCCCATCGCCATATTCGCCGAAGCCGATGCCCGGCGCGACCGCCACATCCGCCTGTTCGAGCAGCAGCGTCGCAAAGCCGAGCGATCCGATATGCCGGAACTTCTCCGGGATCGGCGACCACGCGAACATGCTCGCCGGCGGGCTCGGAATGTCCCATCCCGCCCGGCTCATGCTGTCCACCAGCACATCGCGGCGATGCTTGTAGGTCGCGCGGATTTCCGCCACGCAATCCTGCGGCCCGTTAAGCGCCGCCGTCGCCGCCACCTGGATCGGCGTGAACGCGCCATAATCGAGATAGGATTTCACCCGGCCAAGCGCATTGATGAGCCGCTCATTGCCCACCGCAAAGCCCATCCGCCATCCCGGCATCGCATAGGTCTTGGAGAGCGAGGTGAACTCGACGGTCCGCTCCCGCGCTCCCGGCACCTGCAGGATGGACGGCGGCGGATTGCCGTCGAAATAGATTTCCGAATAGGCGAGGTCCGAAATCACGTAAATGTCGTGCTTCGCCGCAAACGCGATCACCTCGCGGTAGAAGTCGAGATCGGCCACCTGCGCCGTCGGATTCGACGGATAGGAGACGACAAGCGCCACCGGCTTCGGCACGCTGTGGCGCACGCCCCGCTCCAGCATCTCGAAAAATCCGCTCTCGCTCTCGAACGGCACCGAGCGGATCACCGCGCCGGAAATGATGAAGCCGAACGCATGGATCGGATAGCTCGGGTTCGGACAGAGGATGACGTCGCCCGGCGCCGTGATCGCCTGCGCAAGGTTCGCCAGCCCCTCCTTGGAGCCGAGCGTCGCGATCACTTCCGTTTCCGGGTTGAGCTTCACGCCGAAGCGCCGCTCGTAATAGGCCGCCTGCGCGCGCCGGAGCCCGGGAATGCCGCGCGAGGCGGAATAGCGATGCGTCTTCGGGTCGCGCACCGCCTCGATCATCTTCTCGACGATATGCGGCGGCGTCGGCATGTCGGGATTGCCCATGCCGAAATCGATGATGTCGCGGCCTTGCGCTCGCGCCTTCGCCTTCAGCTTGTTGACGCTCTCGAAGACATAAGGGGGCAGACGCTTTATGCGGTGAAACTCTTCGCTCATGGACGTTTCCTGAAGACGCGGGATCGTGGGTCCCCGGAAATACTGGAAAAGCGCGCGAGCGGGGACGGGCTCAGGGCGTCTTATAAACCCATTATGGCCTCTCCCGCCACGGCGGATTTGGGGCGGGAAAGCCCTCTCAGGGCTGTCCGGCGGAGGGCTTCACGTCGACGCGCTTGGTCGGCGCCGGCGTCACCTCGGGGCCGGTGTCGACCGCCGGTTCGGCTGCGGCCGCGCCATCCTCGGTCATCACTTCCGCCTCGGCCGTCTCCATGGCCGCCGTCTGCGTCTTCAGCACCGCGGAGTAATCGCGGTGGCCGCCGCGCTCCGGCAGCGGCAGCACGGGCGCATCGCGGTAGAGCGATTGCTTGTCTTGCGTCCCCGCCGGCACATCGTCCAGCGCGGGCACGGGCGTCGGCCGGTTCACCACCGGCGCGGGCGCCGGCGCCTCGGTGCCGCCGCGCAGCACCTGGTCGCTGTGCTGCGCCCGTTCGCGGTCGGCGACAAGCCCTTCGGCAAGCCCCTTGCGCTCCTCGAGCGGCAGTGCCGCCGGCCGCTCCGTCGGCACATCGCGCAGATCGGGAAAGGCCGCCCCTTCGGGTGCCGGCGCCGGTGTGCCGCCATAGACCGCTTCGGGTTTCGCATCGTCGGAAATCGCCGAGCAGCCGCTCGCCAGCGTCGCCACCATCAGCGCCGCGCCGCAAGCTTTCAACATCGTCTTCACCCTGAGGCCCGACGCCACATCCGACATTCCATCACTCCTGAATTTTTTGCGCCTTGAGCGCCGCTTTCCCGCCCCATATGTCCGTCATCGGGCGGACATGCGGCAGCGTATAGTATACGGTTTCAAGGCGAAACCGTTTGTCGCCGGGAAGCACCGCGAAGAGCCTGCCCGCGCCAGGAAGCCGTTTGATGGAAGCCGTTCGATGAGCCTGAAAGATACGTCCCCCGCAGCGCCCGCCGCCGCTCGAAAAGGCGCCTCCACCAAGCCCCGCCCCCCGAAAAAGCCCCGTGCGCCGCGCCGGAAAGCCGCCCCCCTCTCCGAAGCCCTGCCCGGGCCGGAGGCCGAGGCGCCCGCCCCCACGGAAGGCATCTCCGCCAAATTCGCGCCGGACCCGAAAGCCGCCGCCGCCCGGGATTATGTAATGCCGGACCTCGGCGCCCTCGCGGTCAATCTTCTCAAGGCCGCCGGCATGGGCCAGAAGGCCGCCCGCCAGTTGATGCAGAGCGACGATTCGTCGGATGCCAGCCACACCCTCCACGATCTGGAGCGCGTCGGCCGCGCCCTCATGGAAGTCGCCGGCAGCTATATCCGCAATCCCGCCCGGATTTTCGAGGCGCAGGCCGCCCTCTGGGAAGGCTATATGAGCCTTGCCGGCTCCATGACGCGCCGCTTCCTGCTGGGCGAGGAAGTGCCCCCCGTCGCGCAGCCGGGCCGCAGCGACAAGCGTTTCCGCGATCCCGACTGGCAGGAAAACATCGTCTTCGACCTGATGAAGCAGTCCTACCTGCTCACCAGCAAATGGCTCACCGACCGCGTGAAGCAGGCCGAGGGCGTCGATCCGCATACGCGCGAAAAGGCCGACTTCTATGTCCGCCAGATGACGAACGCCATGTCGCCCTCGAACTTCCTCTTCACCAACCCGGAAATCCTCCGCGCGACGCTCGCCTCCAACGGCGAGAACCTCGTCGCCGGCATGGAGCATCTGCTGGAGGATATCGAGCGCGGCCACGGCCACATCCAGATCCAGCAGACCGATATGTCCGCCTTCCGCCTCGGCGAGAATATCGCGACCACGCCGGGCAAGGTCATCTACCAGAACGGCCTGATGCAATTGATCCAGTACGAGCCGACGACGGAGAAGGTCCACAAGCGCCCGCTCGTCATCTTCCCGCCCTGGATCAACAAATATTACATCCTCGATCTCACGCCCGAGAAGTCGCTCATCAAATGGTGTCTCGACAAGGGCTACACCGTCTTCGTCGCAAGCTGGGTGAACCCGGATGCGCGCCTCGCGCTGAAAACCTTCGAGGATTACATGATCGAAGGCGTCTACGCCGCGCTCAATGCCGTCGAGCAGGCAACCGGCGAAACCGAGGTAAACGCGGTCGGCTACTGCATCGGCGGCACGCTGCTCGCCTGCTCCCTCGCCCATATGGCGGCGCGCAAGGACACCCGCATCAAATCGGCGACCTTCCTCGTCACGCAAGTGGATTTCACGGAAGCCGGCGAGCTGAAAGTCTTCATCGACGAGGAACAGATTTCCGACATCGAAAAGCAGATGCACCAGAAGGGCGGCTACCTGAAGGGGTCCACCATGGCCTCCACCTTCAACATGCTCCGCTCCAACGACCTCATCTGGAACTACGTCGTCAACAACTACCTGCTCGGCCGCGAGCCCATGCCCTTCGACATCCTCTACTGGAACGCGGACGCAACGCGCCTGCCCTCCGCCATGCATGTCGGCTATCTGCGCGAATGCTACCTCGAAAACAAACTCGCCGAAGGCCGCATGATCCTCGGCGGCGAGGAACTGCATCTCGACAAGGTGAAAGTCCCCGTCTACCTGCAGTCGAGCCGCGAGGATCACATCTCGCCCTATAACTCCGTATACAAAGCAACGAAACTCTTCGGCGGCCCGGTGCGCTTCATCTGCGCCGGCTCCGGCCACATCGCCGGCGTCATAAACCCGCCCGCCGCCGGCAAATACAACCACTGGCTGAATGACGACCTCCCCCCCACCCCCGACGAATGGTTCGCCGGCGCCACCGACCACAAGGGCTCCTGGTGGCCCGACTGGGAAACCTGGCTCGCCGAAAAGTCAGGCCCCATGGTCGCCGCGCGCAAACCCGGCAGCGGCAAACTCAAGGTGCTGGAGGACGCGCCGGGGTCATATGTGCTGGTGAAGTCGGAAGACTGAACACTCACCTCCCCCTTGTGGGGAGGTCGAGAAATTCGCGCGCGCGGATTTCTCGGGTGGGGGTAACTGCCTCACTCAGGCCGCTCTCGGCTCGATGCTCTTCAACTCTCGTTCAATCTCCCGTCGCCGCTCCATTAATTCGTAGTCGGACTGCAAGCCGAGAAAGAATCCCTCCGACATGCCGAAATAGCGCGCGAGGCGAAGGTCGGTATCCGCCGTCATCGCCCGCTTGCCGAGCACGATCTCGTTGATCCGGCGCGGCGATACATGAACCGCCCGCGCAAGCGCATTCTGGCTGAGTTCCATCGGCTTCAGGAATTCCTCAAGCAGGATTTCACCCGGATGTGGATTGGGCAGAAGCCTATTTGTGGTAGTCGACGATTTCGACATCGTTCGGTCCTCCTTCCTGCCATACAAAGCAGATACGCCACTGGTCGTTGATCCGTATGCTGTACTGCCCGGCGCGGCGCCCCTTCAGTGGCTCCAACCTGTTGCCCGGTGGCACGCGCAAATCGTTGAGCGCGCGAGCCTGATTGACGAGACGCAGCTTGCGCAGCGCAACCGCCTGTATATCGGACGGTAGCTTCCGGCTTTGCCGACCGTTCCAGATCAATTCGGTTTCGGAATCGGCAAAACTCTGAATCATAAGAGACTATAACGCACCTCGTTATATAACGCAATACGTTATGATCAACTCAAGCGCAAACGCATAACGGCTTGCACGAATGGATGACTTCCCATTACCCGACCGCCTCCCCACGCAAACCCCTTCGCCCAAATACCCCCTCGGCAGACTCAGGCGCACAGGCTAGCCTCCCTCCCGCCGCCATCCTGCGGCCGCTGCCGGAAGCCCCGCCTTGACCCTCACCGTCACTCTCGCCGTCCTCGCCTCCGCCCTGCTGCATGCAAGCTGGAACGCGCTCGTCAAAACCGGCGCCGACCGTCTCATGATGATGGGCTGGATCGCGGCGGCAACGGGCCTCGTCGCGCTGCCCTTCCTGCCCTTCATTCCGCTCCCCGGCTGGGACGTCGCGAAGATCCTCGCCCTCTCCTTCGTGCTTCACGTCGGCTACAAGCTCTTCCTCGTGAAGGGCTACGAGCACGGCGATTTCGGTCAGGTCTACCCGCTGTCGCGCGGGCTCGCCCCCGCCATCGTTACGGTGGTCGGCGCCGTCTGGCTCGGCGAAATCCTCCCCACCGCCGCCTTTGTCGGCGTCGCCCTGATCGCGCTCGGCATCGTCAGCCTCGCCTTCCGCCGCACCAATGGCGCCGGCCTCCCCAACGATCCGCGCGCGCTTGGCTACGCCTTCGGCACCTCGCTCTTCATCGCCGCCTATACGCTGAATGACGGCCTCGGCGGCCGCATCGCCGAAAGCCCGCACATCTACGTCATCTGGCTCTTCGCCGGCGACGGGCTGATCTTCTTCCTGTTCGTGCTCTGGCGGCGCGGCCGCGCCTTCCTCAGGCCCCAGCGCGCCATGGCCTATGGCTTCGCGGGCGGCGTCATGTCCGTCATCGCCTATTGGCTTGTTATCTGGGCCATGACGCTCGCACCCCTCGGCCCCGTCGCGGCCTTGCGCGAAACCAGCGTCGTCTTCGCCGCCCTCATTTCCGGCCTCCTCCTGAAAGAAGGCCTCGGCTGGCGCGCCGTCGCCGCCGCCTGCGTCGTCGCAGCGGGCGTCATATTGCTGAAGGTCTAGTTACGTCCTTACACAGAACGAATGCCGCAAATCAAAAAACAAGTGTCATCCCGGCGGAAGCCGGAATCCATGGGCGGAGCGTCAAACACAGGCATGCGCCGGGAGGCACATGGACCCCGGCTTCCGCCGGGGTGACACCGATGGTTTGAACGGGATGCCCCCCCTAAAGGTCCACCGCCAGCCCTTCATCCGCACCGATCATGATGTTGAGGCACTGCACCGCCTGCCCCGACGCGCCCTTGCCGAGATTGTCGAGCAGCGCCGTCAGCATGACCTGCCCCGTCGTCTCGTTGCCGAACGCGAAGAGCTTCAGCTCGTTGGTGCCGTTGAGGCCCTCGGGCTCCAGCTTCGTCATCGCCGCGCTCTCGCCAAGCGGCACGACGGAGACGAACCGCGCCCCCTCGTAAGCCGCCGCCAGCACCTCGTGCACCCGCGCCACCGAAGGCTTTCCCGGCAGCGCCCAGAGCTGCAGCGGCACCTCCACGATCATGCCCTGCGCATAACGCCCGACCGCCGGCGCGAAGAGCGGCGGGTGGTCGAGCCCCATATTCACCTGCATCTCCGGCACATGCTTGTGCGCGAGGCCGAGCGCATAGGCGCGGAACGCCTCGAACGTATAGTTCGGCGCGTCCTCGTCCTCGAACTCCGCGATCATCTGCTTGCCGCCGCCCGAATAGCCGGACACCGCGTTGACGGTGAGCGGCCAGCCCTTCGGCACCAGCCCCGCATCGACCAGCGGCTTCACCAGCGCAATCGCGCCCGTCGGATAGCAGCCGGGATTCGTCACCCGCGCCGCACCGGAAATCGCACGGCCCTGCTCCGGCGACATTTCCGGAAACCCGTAAACCCAGCCCGGCGCAACGCGATGCGCCGTCGAGGCGTCGATGACGCGCGTCGTCTTGTTGTCGATAAGCGACACCGCTTCCTTCGCCGCATCGTCCGGCAGGCACAGGATCACGACATCCGCCGCGTTCAGCGCCTCGCGCCGCGCGCCCGCATCCTTCCGCTTCTCCTCGCCCAGCGAGATGAAATCGAGGTCCTTGCGCTGATCGAGCCGCGCCCGGATCTGCAACCCCGTCGTACCCACTTCGCCGTCGATGAATAGTTTCGTGGTCATCGTCCTGCTCTTTCTTTCCCACCTCCCCCTTGCGGGGAGGTCGAGAAATTCGCGGCACGCGGATTTCTCGGGTGGGGGGAAGCCAAAAACAAAAAAGGCGCCTCGTGCGAAACGAAGCGCCTTCTTCGAGAACCCGTGAAAGGGATCAGCGCTTCGAGAACTGGAAGCTGCGGCGGGCCTTCGCCTTGCCGTACTTCTTGCGTTCGACCACACGGCTGTCGCGCGTGAGGAAGCCTTCCTTCTTGAGCACGCCGCGCAGCGACGGCTCGAAATAGGTCAGCGCGCGCGAAATGCCATGGCGGATGGCACCCGCCTGGCCGGAGAGACCGCCGCCCACCACCGTCGCGGTGATGTCGTACTGCTTCTCGCGGGCCGCAACGACGAGCGGCTGGTTGAGGATCATGCGCAGAACGGGACGCGCGAAATAGACTTCGAGGTCGCGGCCGTTGATCTTGACGCGGCCGGAGCCCGGCTTGATCCAGACGCGGGCGACCGCATTCTTGCGCTTGCCGGTCGCATAGGCGCGGCCGAACTTGTCGAGCTTCTGCACAGCCGGCACGGCGTTCGCGTCGGCCGACGCGCTCGTGCCTTCCATCGCACCCTTCAGGTCTTCGAGTGAGGTTGTTTCGGACATGACTATGCGATCCTGACGTTCTTGCGGTTCAAGGCGGCGAAGTCGATCTTCTTCGGCTGCTGCGCCTCATGCGGATGCTCGGCGCCGCCATAGATGTGCAGATTGCCCATCTGCTTGCGGCCAAGCGGTCCGCGCGGGATCATGCGCTTCACGGCGAGTTCGAGCACGCGCTCGGGGAAACGGCCTTCGAGAATGCGCTTCGGGCTCGTTTCCTTGATGCCGCCCGGGTGGCCCGTGTGGCGGTAGTAGCGCTTGTCATCGTACTTCGCGCCCGTGAACTGCACCTTGGCGGCGTTCACGATGATGACGTTGTCGCCGCAATCGAGATGGGGCGTATAGGTCGTCTTGTGCTTGCCGCGCAGGATATTGGCGACATAGGACGCGAGACGGCCGACCACGATGCCTTCGGCATCGATCACGATCCACTTCTTCTCGATTTCGGCGGCTTTCGCGGAATAGGTCTTCATGCGAAAAATCCTGGCGAAACTGCAAATAGAGAGGGGCCACGCTCGGGCCCCCGGTTCGGCGCTGCTTTTAGGCGAGCCTTGGGCCCCTGTCAACGTCATTGAGCGCCCCTCCCCGCGAAAAAGCCCTGCAATACCGGCCTTTTATCAATGGGGTAACAGGATACCCCACGATGGGCCTTCTCTCTTCCCACCCTCCCCCTGCGGGAGGGTCAAACGGCTGCAAGCCGTTTGGGGAGGGGTAAGCGTGAAACCTCGGCGCATAAGCGATGCCATGCGCCAGAAGCTAAGCCCGCTCTCACTTCGGCGGAATGGAATAAGTCGAAACGGCATGGGCGACCGGCGCGTCCTCCGCCCCATCCTGCCACATCGCAATCTCGCCGACGGCGAGTGCCCGCCCGAGCTTCAGAAGCCGCGCCTCGCCAATGATGTCGGCGGGTCCGGGCTTCCTGAGGAAGTTGATGGACAGGTTGGTCGTGACCGCCAGCCCCACCGGCCCGATATGCGCCAGCACCGCCGCATACATTGCATAATCCGCCAGCGCCATCATGGCGGGCCCCGAAATCGTGCCGCCCGGCCGTAGGTTCCGCTCCGAAAAGCCGAGCCGCAGTACCGCCGTCCCCGGCCCCACCGCCTCGATCCGCGTCGTGTCCGCCCCCATCCGCATCTGCGGAAACTCGCGCTCCATGAACGCCTCAAGCTCGCCCACGCTCATCACCGGCACCAGATCGGCCATGCCCGCCCCTCGCTTCCATCCATTGTCCTTGCGCCGCTTTTACCCCATGCCGCCGCCTCCCCCCAACACCTGACTCTCCCGCCCCGCCCCGCTATGCTGCCCAAAAGCAAAACCGGGAGACGCCCCATGAGCCAGCCCGCCGAAAGCCCCGCCGCCGCCGATCCGCTGCTCATCCGCGAGGATGCGAACGGCGTCGCCCGTCTCACGATGAACCGCCCGGCGCAGCGCAACGCGCTTTCCATCGGCCTCATGACCGCCCTGCAGCAGGAGCTGGCGCGCCTCGCCGCCGATCCGAATATCCGCGCCATCGTGCTCGCGGGCGCCGGTCCCGCCTTCTGCGCCGGCCACGACCTGAAGGAACTCACCCTCGCCCGCAACCAGTCGGATCGCGGCCGCGATTTCTTCGCCCGCACCATGAAGCAATGCAGCGCGCTGATGCAGGCGATCGTCGCCTGCCCGAAACCCGTCATCGCCCGCGTCCATGGCATCGCGACGGCGGCCGGCTGCCAGCTCGTCGCCAGCTGCGATCTCGCCGTCGCCGCCAACACCGCGAAATTCGCGACGCCCGGCGTCAATATCGGCCTCTTCTGCTCGACGCCCATGGTCGCCCTCTCGCGCAATGTCGCGCGCAAGCACGCCATGGAAATGCTGCTCACCGGCGAAATGATCTCCGCCGATCGCGCCTGCGAGATGGGCCTCGTCAATCGCGCCGTCACCCCGTCGGAACTCGATGCCGCCGTCGCGCATTTTGCCGATACCATCGCGGCGAAATCCGCCCTCACCGTCTCCATTGGCAAGAAGGCCTTCTACGACCAGCTCGAAAAGCCGCTCGCCGAAGCCTATGACTATGCCAGCGAAGTGATGGTGACCAACATGCTCGCCCGCGACGCCGAGGAAGGCATCGGCGCCTTCATCGAGAAACGCGATCCGAAATGGGAGGACAGATGATGCCAGAGGTAGAACCCGGCGACATCGAACACATCCTGAAGAACACGAAGGTAATCGCCCTTGTCGGCGCGAGCGCAAATCCCGCCCGCGACAGTCACGGCGTCATGCGTTTCCTGCAAGGTAGGGGCTACCGCGTCATCCCCGTCAATCCGGGCCTCGCCGGCAAGGAGCTGAACGGTGAGAAAGTCTATGCGTCACTTCGCGACATTCCCGAAAAGATCGACATGGTCGACGTTTTCCGCAATTCCGAAGCAGCCGGCCCCGTCGCCGACGAGGCCGTGGAGACCGGCGCGAAATATGTCTGGATGCAACTCGGCGTCATCAACGACGAAGCCGCCGCCCGCGCCCGCGCCGCCGGCCTGAAAGTCGTCATGAACCGCTGCCCGAAAATCGAAATGCCGAGATTGGGGATGTAAGACGTTTCTTTTCGCCGCCGCCGCCATCTAAATTTCAGTGTCATCCCGGCGAAAGCCGGGAACCATGAGCGGCGAGGCATCCAACGATCAACAGGCTGAAATCCTGAACCGCCGACAGGCACATGGACCCCCGGCTCTTGTCCCGGCGAAAGCCGGGATCACCGGGGTGACAAGAAAGAAAAACACAAAAGAGGCACCAAATGACCGACCGCAAATTCGACACCCTCGCTATCCACGCAGGCGCCCAGCCCGACCCGACGACAGGCGCGCGCGCCACGCCGATCTACCAGACCACCTCCTTCGTCTTCGAGGATGTCGATCACGCCGCCTCCCTTTTCGGCCTCCAGGCCTTCGGCAACATCTACACCCGCATAACGAACCCGACGACCGCCGTGCTGGAAGAGCGCGTCGCCGCGCTGGAAGGCGGCACCGCGGCCCTCGCCGTCGCCTCCGGCCACGCCGCGCAGATGCTGATCTTCCACACCATGCTCCAGCCGGGCGACCGTTTCGTCGCCGTCCGCCAACTCTATGGCGGCTCCATCAACCAGTTCGGCCATGCCTTCCGGAAATTCGGCTGGGAAGTCGATTGGGCGGACGGCACCGATCCGGCTTCCATCAAATCCGCCATCGGCCCGAAGACCAAAGCCGTCTTCATCGAAAGCATCGCCAATCCGGGCGGCCTCGTCCTCGACATCGCCGCCATCGCGAAGGTTGCGCATGACGCGGGCGTGCCCTTGATCGTCGACAACACGCTCGCCTCGCCTTATCTCTGCCGCCCGCTTGAGCACGGCGCCGATCTCGTCGTCCATTCGGCGACCAAGTTCCTCGGCGGCCATGGCAATTCCATGGGCGGCATCATCGTCGATGGCGGCAAGTTCGACTGGTCGAAGGACGGAAAATATCCGACCCTCTCTGAGCCCTGCGCCTCCTATCACGGGCTGAAAATCCACGAGACCTTCGGCCCCATCGCCTTCGCCATCGCCTGCCGCGTCCTCGGCTTGCGCGATCTCGGCCCCGCCATCTCGCCCTTCAACGCCTTCATGATCCAGACCGGCATCGAAACCTTGCCCCTCCGCATGCAGCGCCATTGCGACAACGCATTGAAGGTCGCGAAATTCCTGAAGACCCATCCGAAAGTCTCATGGGTCTCCTATGCCGGCCTTGATGACGATCCGAGCCACGCGCTGATGAAGAAATATTCGCCGAAAGGCGCCGGCGCCGTCTTCACCTTCGGCCTGAAGGACGGCTATGACGCCGGCGTGAAACTCGTGAACGGCGTCGAACTCCTCAGCCACCTCGCCAATGTCGGCGACACACGCAGCCTCATCATCCACCCGGCCTCGACCACCCATCGTCAGCTCACGGAAGATCAGCAGAAAGCCGCCGGCGCCGGCCCCGACGTCGTCCGCCTCTCCGTCGGCATCGAAGACGCCGACGACATCATCGCCGACCTCAACAAGGCACTGAAGGCATAAAAAAAGACTGTCATTGCCGGGCCGGACCGCAGGTCCGTGACCCGGCAATCCAGTAGGCGCGGAACGCGCCGTCTTTCTTCGCAAGACTCTTCCGCGCGGACACCTCTTCGGTCCCCCGCTCTGGATGCCCGGGTCAAGCCCGGGCATGACGATCTTGTTTGAAGGTAACCCCTTCTCTGCGCTCTCTGCGCCTCTGCGTGAGACTTCGTGCCTACGCCTGCTGTCTCCGTCATTGCGAGCGAAGCGAAGCAATCCAGGAGCCACAAGCACCGGACTCACTCACCCACCCTCCCCCTGAGGGAGGGTCGAAATTTGCAAAGCAAATTTCGGGGAGGGGTAAGCAAGAAACCTCGGCGCATAACCAACCACCCCACCCCAAAACTTAGCCAACTCTGAAAGTTTCCCTTGACGCCCCCACACGCCGCCTCAATACTTTCCCACATGGCTAAGTTTTTAACCGACCTCGACAGAACCTTCTCCGCACTCGCGGACCCGACCCGCCGCGCCATCGTCAGCCGCTTGTGCGACGGGCCGAAATCCGTCAGCGAGCTTGCCGAGCCGTTCGAGATCGCGCTCCCCTCGCTGCTCAAGCATGTGCGGGTTCTCGAGCAGAGCGGCCTCGTCAGATCGGAGAAAATCGGACGCGTCCGAACCTGCAGCATCGAGCCGCGCGCCCTTCAGGCGACAGAGGCCTGGCTGCAGCAGCACATTTCCGGCTGGCAGAAGCGCCTCGATCGCATGGAAGCGCATATCGAACGCATGATGAGAAAGAAGTGAGTATGAGCGACCCATCGAAGAATTCGGCCTGGCGTGACTGGCCGCTCGATCGCGAAATCGTTCTGGCGCGTGTCATCGACGCCCCCCGGAATATCGTCTACGCCGCCTGGACGGCCCCGGAGCAGATACAGGCATGGTTCGGGCCCGACGGCATGGCAATCGAAACCCGGGAGATCGGCCTCAAGCCGGGCGGCCTCTGGCGCTTCGACATGGTCGCGCCCGATGGCACGCGTTACAGCAACCGGATGATCTTCCTCCGCATGGAAGCGCCCGCCCTCATCGAGGTCGAGCACGGTTCGGATCAGGATGACGATCCCGGCAAATTCCGAATGCTCGTCACCTTCGATGAACAGAGCAACGGCAAGACCGTCATCACGCTCCGGCAGATGCATCCTTCCAAAGCGCAACGCAACGAGAAGATCGGCTTCGGCGCCGTCGAATATGGCGGCCAGACGCTGGACAAACTCGCCCTTCACATCGCGAAACTCGGGAGCAAATGAACAGCCATGCCGTTGACGCTCTATGCCCACCCTTTCTCCTCCTACTGCCAGAAGGTGCTCATGGCACTGTGGGAAAACGATACGCCCTTCGCCTACCGGCACCTTGAAGAGCCGGGCGCAAGCGAGGAACTGGCGAAGCTCTGGCCGATCGCGAAGTTCCCCGTGCTGGTCGATGGAGACCGCACCATCGCCGAGACCAGCATCATCATCGAATATCTGGACCGGCAGCATCCGGGACAAGTCCGCTTCCTGCCGGAAGATCCCGCCGCCGCATTGGAAGTGCGCCTGCTCGACCGCTTCTTCGATCAATACGTCATGAATGCCGCGCAGGTGGCGGTGAACGAAGCGCTTCGCCAGACGCCTGATCGCTTGCAGGAGGCAAAGGAGAACACGGCAAGGGCACTCGAAACGGCCTATGCCTGGCTGGAAAAGCGGCTGGACGGACGCGAATGGGCCGCCGGCGACAATTTCTCGCTCGCCGATTGCGCCGCAGCCCCCTCCCTCTTCTACGGCGACTGGATACACCGGATCGGCGATGCCTATCCCCGGCTCCGCGCCTACCGCACGCGCCTGCTGGCCCGCCCCTCCTTCGCACGCGCCGTGGAAGAAGGCCGCAAATACCGCTCCTACTTCCCGCTTGGCGCACCGGACCGGGATTAAAGAAACGATTTGTACGCGGAGTAAATATAGCCGCACAAAAAAATGTCATCCCGGGGCTCGTCCCCGGGCCCCACTCGCAGCGCCACTTGCCGCAGCCGCCAATTATCCTGACTTAAAACAAACTGTCATTGCCGGGGTGAAGGGCGGTCCGCGAAAGCGGACGAAAAGGTCCGGTGGACCTTTTCGAGCCCTAAACGCCCGAAGCGAAAGCGAAGGGCAAACCCGGCAATCCAGAAGGCGCGAACCGCGCCGCCCTGCAAATAAAATCGTCCCGACTGCCTTATTTTCAAGCCCAGCCCTTCGAGCGTAGCGTATCAAAAGCGATAGCTATCTGACGAGGCGTGAAGCGTTTCTTACGATCACTCCATGCGTATACTTTTTCAGCGGCTTCTTCAGCAGAGGAAGCATTTTCGCGCGTAACAACCCAATGAACAGTCGCCAGAAGTTCGAGTCCGAACGGTGTTTCAAATCCCTCAACAAGTTTCCCAACACGATCAAAACGACTAATAGTATCCGTGTTGTGATCAAGATAAGCCTCGGCATCTTGGACCGCACCGGGCACTAATTCGATTTGTTTATCTGGCGTGTCACCGCCATCTGCATAGCCGGACACCAGATGCCCCTCCACTGCACTGAGCACATGTCGTAAATTTTCTGCGTAAGGACCATATGGTGCTTTCGCATACTTCAAACGCAAAGATTCACCGGCTTCTTGCATAAAATACAGAAGCTTGTGGATTTCAAGCAGCGTTACGAAAGGGTCCATCAGCCCTCCCAGATACCGATACATCAACACAACAAGAGCAGCACGCCCTGCTGTCATTTTTGGTATTTCCCGGGACTTCGTCGTAACAACTGCAGCACTAGGCTCAAAAACAATCACTTTGAGCCCTTCAATATCTTGTAAAGCTGCCTTAATTCGTGGACGCACGTCAGCCCAAACCAAACCACCGAGCCCACTCCCCAACGGCGGAACAGCAATTGATCGAATGCCACGTTGGCGGATTTCTCCTACGAGTGCCTTGAGCCCGGAGTCAATGTCTTCCATACGGCTTTTGCCACGCCAATGACGCTTGGTCGGAAAATTGATGACAAACCTAGGGCCAGTAAACTTGTGAGTTTCAAATACAAACATTTTGCCGGGCTGCACTTCCTGACAATCACATGCAGCCTTATAAGCTTTGAAATTTTCGGGAAAAGCATTCTTGAACTGAAGCGCAATACCGCGCCCCATGATACCCACACAGTTAACTGTATTCACGAGCGCTTCCACATCCGCGTCCAGAATGTCGCCAGTTCTAAACTCGATCACGGCATGCCCCATCAAAAGTACCAGTCCTTCCTGATTTCGATCTGAGGCCGATGTCGCACACCCCGCATTGCGGTAGACACTTGATCCACAACAGCTTGCGAGTGAACTCCAACACGCTCTACCAGATGCCACGGGAAGGAGCGTTCAACCAAAAATTCTGCCTGCTTACCCTCTTTGACGTCCGCTGGTCGAAAATCGGTAGCTCTCACAGCCTCCCAGTTGACTTCGCTTAGTTGTTCTCTCTTTGAACGAAACTGTGTATAGGCAGCACCCGCGTTCGAGAGAGAAAATGCCCAACGTGACCCATTTTCTTCTGCCCATCGAACGGACCGGTAAAGGTCTGCTTCCAGATGAACAATGGGCTGCTGCCCACCTCGATAAGTTAGTTCCGCATGGTTCGCGCAATGAAGCACGTACAGCATAATTGATCTAGAACAGAAATAGAACGGGACAAAGTCGCCAACATGTGTTCCCTGGTGGCACGTCACGGGAAGACGCAATCGCCGCAGCTTTATGCCACCCATTCCGATCACTGTTCCTCCAGGTGGTCGATTGACCATGGTCGCGTCTGACCACAAATGGCCATCCGTCACGATCGACGCGAGATTTTGGACGTGCACAATGTGGTAAATCTTCGGCTGTGCAGGGATGGCCATACTTACCCATCAATCTCGCTAATATGCACTTCCAACGGAACCCACTCTCTCGACTCCAGAGTTTTTCTCCTGCAGAGCAGGCCTAGCCTTGCGTGTTGTCCAGCCCCAAACTTGTCGCTGCAGATTCTTTTCACAGCAACTTCAGATTTGCTGCAGTCTTTGTAGAAAACCTCTATCACACAAAGCCGATGGTAGAATCACTTTGAAAGCTCTCGGTCTGCTTAATACATTACTACAAGTCAGAGGTGTTCGGACTTAGCTTCCTCTGACTAAGTGCTTAGTCCAAGACCTACCCGTCTTGGCGGCGGAGAATGTCGGTACGTGAGAAAACCAAAGCTTCAGCAAGGAAAAGTCCCCCGCCGTAAGTTTTGGGCGACGCATCTCTCAATTACCCGGGCAAGTTACTTCGCCAGCCGGTGCACATGCCACACGGCAACGCCGAACACCACCATCGCCCCCGCCTGATGCGCCGCGCCAAGCGGGATCGGCACCACCCAGAGCACCGTCCAGATGCCGATGCAGGCCTGCGCGAAAGTCGCAACCGCAAGCCACCCCGCGCTCGGAGCCGCTGCCGTCTTGCGCGCCGCCCACCAGTGCCACACGACGCAGAGCAAAAGCAGGTAAGCCGTCATCCGGTGCTGGAACTGCACCGTGAGATGGCTCTCGAAAAAATTATGCCAGACGGGCGTCATCGCGAAGAGCCCGTCGGGAATGAACGCCCCCGCCATCAGCGGCCAGGTGTTGTAGATCAGCCCCGCCCTTATGCCGGCGACAAACGCGCCGAGGATCGTCTGCAGGAAGATCAACGCAAGGATCGCCGCCGCCGCTTTCGCCAGGCCCGTCAACAGCCGCGTGCTCTTGCCGTTCAGCAGATCGAGCGCCGTCCAGATCAGCGCCCCGAAGATCAGCGTCGCAAGACCGAGATGCGCCGCCAGCCGGTACTGGCTCACCTCCGTCCGGTCGGTGAGCCCGCTCATCACCATCCACCAGCCGAGCACGCCCTGCATGCCGCCCAGCACGAACAGGAAAATCAGCCGCGGCACCAGCGCCCGCTCAACGCGCCGCGTCACGACAAAAAAAACGAACGGCACGAAAAACGCAAGCCCGATCAGCCTTCCGAGAAAGCGGTGGCTCCACTCCCACCAGTAGATCGTCTTGAACTCGTCGAGCGACATGCCCTTGTTGACGAGCTGGTATTGCGGGATCTGCCGGTAGAGGTCGAACTCCTCCTGCCAGTGCTCTTCCGTCATCGGCGGCAGCGCACCCGTCACCGGCTTCCATTCGGTGATCGACAAGCCGCTTTCGGTGAGCCGCGTGAGCCCCCCCACCACCACCATGATGAAGACCAGCGCCGCGACGCCGATCAGCCACCATGCAATCGCGTGATGGTTCGCGTCGGTCTTTTCGATGGCATTGATCCGGGGAAGAATATTCATGGAAAATACTTACCCCCCTCCGCCGCATGCGCCTAGCCGGAAACCGCCGCGACAGGACGCCGCGCTTTGCGCAACGGCTGGAGATGGCTTATGAGAAGCCGGTCCCTCGAACCGCACGAGATATCCCCATGCGCCTCGGCATCCGCACTCGCAAGCTCATCGGCACGATCGTGCTGCTGACCTTCCTCGTGCTCTATTCGTTTCTGGTGATGACGATCGCGGTCAGCGGGCACCTGCCGGAGAATGGCCTGGTGCAATTTCTCTACTACATCACCGCAGGTGTGATTTGGGCGTTCCCCGCCAAATATCTCATCACCTGGATGGTCCGTCCGGACGAAGCGTAGAACCGCACCGGACGAGAGGCGAATCTCCCCGCATGACGGTCTGATGACAGTTCGATGACGGTCAGCCGAAACGGCCGGTCACGATCTTGTTCATCGCGACGATCGCGAGCAGGAAAATGACGATCGGGAGGATCTGGCCAATCATGAGGAAAAGTCCCTAAAGCTTTGGTGCCTCTGCCCTTTCGGGCCGACGAAAGAATGGTCGGAGCGGCCGGATTCGAACCGACGACCCCTTGTCCCCCAGACAAGTGCGCTACCGGGCTGCGCTACGCTCCGACTGCCGGTATCGAAGAGGAAAGAATCCTCTGCGAAGGCGCGGAATATAGACGCCGCCTTTGATCGCGGCAACGGCCTAAACCCGCATTTTCCAATGAATTTTCAGGATTTTGGAGGGGCCTCAGCCTTCCTCCTCTTCGCTCTCCCAGAGCGTCTCGTCGATCTCGTCCTTCAGCGACACCAGGTCTTCCAGCAGCTCTTCCAGCCGCTTGCGGCCGCTCATTCCGATAGGTTTTCCGGGCTCTTCCCGTTCTTCCTGCTCGCCGCGCTGCACGGCCTCGCGCGCCAGCTCCGCGAGCGACGTGTCGACAGTGCCCCTGCCGGTCTCCGCGACGAACTTAACGCCTTGTTCCCGAAAGACTTTCTGGACGCCCTTGATCGTGTAGCCGTCATTGTAGAGCAGCGTCCGGACGCCCCTCAGCAGGTCCACATCCTCGGGCCGGTAATAGCGCCGCCCGCCACCGCGCTTCAGCGGCCTGATCTGGTTGAACTTGCTCTCCCAGAAGCGCAGCACGTGCTGCGGCACATCCAGCTCGGTCGCAACCTCGCTGATGGTCCGAAACGCATCCGGTGACTTTTGTGTAGACAAATGAGGCCCCTGTTGGTGTTCCTCAATCCGATTTGCGAACCCGGACCTGCTCAAGGATGTCGCCTTCGGTTAGCTAGTCTGCGGCCGCCGATGCGCCGCCCGACGAGCCGTTGATCCGTTCCTTCAGCACATGGCTCGGCCGGAAAACCAGCACCCGCCGCGGCTTGATCGGAACTTCTTCGCCCGTCTTCGGATTCCGGCCCATCCGTCCGCCCTTTTTGCGAACGGAAAACGATCCGAACGAAGACAATTTCACGGTATCGCCTCTGGCCAGGCAATCGGAAATCTCTGCAAGCACCAGCTCGACGAGTTCCGCCGACTCGTTGCGCGACAGTCCGACCTCCTGATAGACGGCCTCGCTGAGTTGCGCCCGCGTGACTGTTTCCCCCATGGCCTCCACCTTTGCAATTTCTCTTGAGCCTATTGCGCGCCCGGAAACCCGTCAATATCAACGGGATGCCTGTTTTCTCTTAGGTAAGAGATTCAGGTTCTGTCCTAATTCAGGCCGTCGCGCAACCAATGCTTCGCCTAGAATCGGAAGAGCAGCGAACCCCAGGTGAAACCGCCGCCCATCGCCTCAAGCAAGACAAGCTGGCCCCGCTTGATTCGTCCATCCTTCACCGCCGCATCCAGCGCCAGCGGAACGGATGCCGCCGACGTATTGCCCTGGTCGGCCACCGTCAGCACCACCTTTTCCGGCGGCAAACCTATCCTTTTTGCCGTGCCATCGAGAATGCGCTTGTTCGCCTGGTGAGGGACGAACCAGTCTATATCGTCCGCCGACAGCCCCGTCGCCTCAAGCGATTCATTGATCGCCTCGGCGATATTGACCACCGCATGGCGGAAAACTTCGCGCCCTTCCATCCGCACATGCCCCGTGGACTGCGTCGATGATGGTCCGCCATCCACATAGAGCTTGTCCCGGTAGCGACCGTCCGAATGGAGATGCGCGGTCAGGATACCCTGATCCGAGTTGTTTCCCTCGCCCTCCATGCCCTTCACCACCACGGCGCCGGCGCCATCGCCGAAAAGCACGCATGTCGTCCGGTCGGTCCAGTCGAGCAGCCGGGAAAAGGTCTCCGCGCCGATAACCAGCGCCGTCTTCGACTGGCCTGTTTTTATGAATGTATCCGCGATTGTCAGCGCATAGACGAAGCCCGAACACACCGCCTGGATATCGAATGCCGCCCCATGATGGAGCCCCAGCTCCGCTTGCACCGTGGCCGCGGTTGCCGGAAATGTCTGGTCGGGCGTCGTCGTCGCCAGAATGATCGTATCGATCTCCTGGGTGTCGATTCCCGCGTGTTCGATAGCCTTGCGGGCCGCGGCAATTGCCAGATGGGACGTCATTTCGTCATCGGCCGCGATATGCCGCTGGTGAATGCCCGTTCTCTCGACAATCCACTCATCCGTCGTATCGACGACCTTGGAAATGTCCTCGTTCGTCATGATCCGCGCCGGCAAATAGCTGCCCACGCCGACGACTACGGTTCTGGTAACACTCACGACAGCACTGCCTCGGATTCCGCTATGTCTGAATTCTGCTTCCGGCCCGCCATCGAGGTGGTCAAACCGCTCAGCCGGTCGAGATCGGTGACGATCTTGCTCAGGAGATCGGCGGAAGCGACATCCACCGCCACATCGATCGCGGCAGCGAAGCCGATTGCATCTGTTCCGCCATGGCTTTTCACGACAAGACCGTTAAGGCCGAGAAAAACCGCGCCGTTGGACGCCCTTGGGTCCAGCTTCTTCGCCAGCGCCCGAAAGGCGCCATATGCCAGCAAATAGCCGAGCCGGGACAGGAGCGAACTCCGCATCGCGGCACGCAGATAGTCGACGACCAGCCGGACCATGCCTTCCGCCGTCTTAAGCGCGATATTCCCGGTGTAGCCGTCGGTCACAACCACATCGACCGTTCCCTTGGCAATGTCATCGCCTTCGACGAAGCCATGAAAACGGATCGGCAGGTCGGCCTCGCGCAACATCTGGGCCGCGAGCTTCACGCCCTCTGTGCCCTTGACCTCTTCCTCTCCGATATTCAGCAACCCGACGGTCGGCTGCTCGATATTGAAGACTACCCTGGCGAACGCCTCGCCCATCGCCGCGAATTGGACAAGCTGGTACCCATCCGCGCCGACAGTCGCGCCGAGATCGAGCATGACACTCTCCCCCCGCGCCGTGGGCCAGAGCGCGGCAAGCGCCGGGCGCTCCACATTCGGCATCATACGGAGGATAACTTTGGCCATGGCCATCAGAGCGCCTGTATTGCCGGCCGAAACCGCCGCCTGGGCTTCGCCTGCCTTCACAGCATCGATGGCAAGCCACATGCTGCTCGTCTTGCGGCCGCGCCGCAGCGCCTGGCTCGGCTTATCCTCCATCGAAACGGAAACGTCAGTGTGAATAATTTCACTGACAGACAGAACCCGTGGATGCTTTTCGAGAAATGGACGAATTTTCGTTTCATCGCCGTAGATGAGAAAGCGAATATCGGGATGGCGGACCGACGCAATATCCGCTCCGCCGATCACGGTTTCAGGACCGTGATCGCCTCCCATTCCATCCAACGCTATTGTTAGTCCTCGCGTCACCCGGGACCCCCTCTATAGTTTCCGGCTTCCGCACGCTGACCGCGCGCGCCCCGAAGATACTAGGTTGGGGGCCGCAAACAATAGCGGGAAATAGCCGCGAATCGCGCCAACTCAATAATTTTTCTTGAGTTTTTCCAACGCCGCAAACGGGTTGGGGCGGATTTCCGAAGCGTCTTCCTCCCCTTCAGGCGGCGCTTCGAAGGCAACGCCCTGCTTCCGGGGATAAGGGTCGATGGCCAGCGCCAACTGCTCCGCCACTGCCTCCCCAACATCGATTGCATTGCCGGTCATCGGCTCTGGTGCATCCTCGGCCTCGATGTCGATGGTAACTTCCGCGCCGATGCCGGGCTCCAAGGCCTCCGGTTCGATCATATGAGCCGGCAAATAACGCTGCGTGAACGATGCCGCGATCGATTGTCTAACGGGGTCCAGCGTCACGACACAAGCCTGTATCACCTCCGCCTCAAAGGCGCATTCGAGCGTCAGCCCCGCTTTCCGATAAGGCCGCACCCGCCCCGTGCCCGCCAGGCGCGTCACCTCAAGCACATCGTAACGCTGCGCCAATGCCTTGAGTGCAGCCACATCCGCCACGAACTTGATCTCGGTCCCGTTAGGCGGCACCTCATTGGCTGTCACAATCTGGCTGAATTCGGTATCCGGGAGAGTCATCGCAGCTCTCCTTCCGTCAAATCCGCTTCGATGGATGTCACATCCGGCGGAGATGCGAATACGGCGCGTCCCGCCATGACATCGTCAATCGGCTGATCGAGCAGAGCGCGATCGGCGCGGCGGACATAGTCCTCCATCGAACTCACCTGCTCGTCTCGGACCTGCAAGCCGCCGTATAAATTGCGCCTCAAGGCATCCCTCAAACGCTCCCCCGCAGCCTCGCCAAGCCCCTCTTCATAGGCCTGAATACGACCGTAAAATGAGGAGGCCAACGCCTTGATCTTCTTGCCGACGGAGAGATCGCCGACCCCCATTTCCCTCAGCGTCTGGTCCATGTCATCGAACAGAATGTCGAAGACCTTCTGGCCAAGCGCCTTGCCTTCCTCGCCGCCGGACCTGAGCTTCCGGAGCACCAGGAAGGCATGAAGCGCCACCATCTCGAATCGTCCCTCCGCTGTGTCCGGCACATTCATGTGGAGATAGAATTGCGGTGAGCGCGCCTGGGCCACCAGCCCCGCATACAACGCATAGGGCGTCTCGTCCCGCGGAGAACGGCCAAAAATATTTCTCCATATCATGGCTTTCGCTCCCGCCCAGGGTATAGGTTTAAAACCCTTGCCGCATATGCCGATTGAATTTAGCTGGCGACAAGGGTAGGTCAACGACAGAACTTTTTAGGCCCGAGGAGACCCGCGCCATGACACCGTCCCGCCCTCGCCGCACCGCCCGGCTAGTATTGGCTGCAGCCTGCCTTTCGCTGGCCGCCGCCGCACTGCCGGGGTGCTCTCCGATAGTGGAAGACCGGGGTTATATCTTCGACCCGGCCGACCTGGAGAAACTGCAGACCGGCGCGTCAAAGGAACAGGTCCGGAGCGTCATGGGTTCGCCCTCCACCGTCTCCACCGTGGATGGCGAAGCTTGGTACTACATCTCCAGCAAATTCGAAACCGTCGCCTTCTACCGCCCGCAGGAAGTCGAACGGACCGTGGCTGCTGTTTATTTCGATGAAACGCAGAGTGTCCAGCAGATCGCCTATTACGGATTGGAAGATGGGCAGATCGTGGACTTCGTCGACCGGAAAACGCCCACACGCGGAAAAGAACTTACAATTCTCGGCCAACTCTTCGGTAACTTGGGCCGGTTCAACACACCCGCACCCGCAGACGCACCGGCAACAGGGAATCCCACGGGGCGCAGGTAATCGGAAATAAATCAGGCCCGGCTCATTGCCGGGCCTTTTTTATGTTGACCCACTATCTCGGTGCCGGGACCGCCAGCAAATCACATTCGACATCGCGCAGCACGGCATTGGCAACACTGCCGATCAACGTCTGCTTCAGACTCGAAAGACCGCGCGTCCCCAATATCACAAGCTCCGGCTTCACCCTCGCCACCTGCGACTTGATAACATCCGCAGCAGGGCCCTCCTCGACGATCACATCCGGCTTCCTTCCCGCCCAGTCTCCGGCCAACAACATATGAAGCACTGCCGCATGAGCCTCATCCGCGACGGAAACCACATATTCCTCGATCTTGTTCATTTCGACGTCGGCATATCGCATCAAACCATCTGCAAGCGGCAAGAACGCGTGAACCACGGAGAGCTTTTCGCAACCGAGAAATGAAATTCGCGACGCGAACTCAAGTGCATCAATCGAATGCTGCGAGAGGTCCACAGCCGCCATTGCTTTTCGGTATGGAATCTCCGGCGCCAGATTGACCATCAGGACTGGGCGCCCGCATGAGCGAATAACACGCTCGACCGTGGTTCCGATAAATACATCTCGCAAGAACTGCCGCCGGTGAGCCCCCAGCACCAGGAGATCCGGGGCGAGCTGATCCACAAGGGTTTGAATGGCGACGGAAGGAAGCCCCCTCCATATGTCGATGTCGGGGGTCAGCCCAAATTCCTTCGCAATGGGTGCTACATATTCCTCGATGAGGTCCGCAGCCCGCGAGGCTTCATCTTCCACCAGAGACGCCGGCTGATCGTCATCGACAACGTGCACCACGCGAACGGTGGCGCCATAGGCTGCCGCCAGTGCGAGCCCCCGCGAGACAGCCTTGTCCGATCGCGTGGAAAGATCGGTCGCAATCAGGATGCTCTTCAAGCCAGACAAACTTCCGCTTCCACCCTTGGTCGACATGACGTCCTCCCATTGCCATCTAAGCTTCTCGCTCAGTTCGCCGAAAAAGAACCCCGCCCCGCACGAAATAACCGTTCCATCGCTCGCTCCGCAGCATCCGCAAATGGACTGAGAACTATATCCGCACCTTTCTCCCGCAGCAGAACCACATCGGCTTCGCTTCTTCCGATAACGGCAATATGGCCGGTGTAACCTCGGTGCCGGAGCGCTTCAATCTGAACGATCCGGGGGTCTTGATGCGTAATGCCGATTTCGTGCGGCGGCACCGCCATCACGACATACTCAATGCCTGCCATCGGCAAGGCATCGCACATATCCGGATCGAGCAAATCCCCGTACATCACCGCTGCTCCCCGTTGCTTCCACTGGCGGATGACATCCGGGTCGAAATCAACCCCGAGAACCTTCAAACCACTCTCCGTAAAGCGCGAATGCAGCGCGCGTCCGTAGCGCCCTAAGCCGAAAAGCAGTACGTCGTATCCTTGGCCAGCCTCGCCCTCCGCATACTCTTCCTCGCGATAAGTCACCCGTCTTTCAAAAATTCCAAGAAACCTTTCGAGAACGGCATAGAGCTGCTGTGAATAAATAATCATGTAGGTTGAAAGGCCGATGGTGATCACTCCGACGAGTGTAACCAGCCCCACAGCCCCTTCATTCAAATGCCCGAGCACAAGCCCCATCGTGACGAAGATGAGGGAAAACTCGCTGATCTGGGCAACCGTAAGGCCGGCGAGAAATCCGGTTCGCTTCCGATACCCCATTACCCCCATTATGATCATCACGATGAGCGGGTTACCAATCAAGACAAACAACGAAAGCACCAGCGCATCGCCAACCGCGTCGCCAACAGTCCGCAGGTCCAGATGCGCACCGAGCGATATGAAGAAAAATACGAGAAGGAAATCGCGAAGACTTGCCAGGCGGGAAGCAATAGCCTCTCTGAACGGGGTGGTGGCAAGGGCGACGCCGGCGATTAGTCCACCCAACTCCTTGCTGAATCCAAGATAGTCCCCCAGCGCCGCAAACGCCGCCGCAAGCCCCAGTGCGAAAACGACCAGCAGCTCGGGAGCTTTGGCTATATTCTCCAGCAGCGGGTTCGCAAATTTTGAGACGATGAGCCAAAGCAACAGAAGCGGTATTGCACCTGCGGCCAAGGCCAAGAGCGCTTCCAGAAGTCCTGCGTCTCTCTCTGCTCCCGCAGTCAACGCAGACATCACAGCCATGGCCAACACGACCGCAAGATCCTGAACGATGAGGAAACCAAGCGCGATCCTGCCATGCAATGCATCAAGCTCGCGCTTGTCTGATAAAAGCTTCACAATGATGATTGTGCTGGAAAAGGTGAGCGCAACGGCGACGTAGATGCTGGTGAGCATCGGCATACCGAGTACGAGGCAGAGAACAAATCCGACAGTAGATGTAAAGACGATCTGCCCAAGGCCTGTACTGAGCGCAACGACACCAAGCGTCCTGACAAGATTCAGGTCGAGCTTAAGTCCAACCAGGAACAGAAGCAGCGTGACGCCGAGCTCGGAAAGAAGATCGAGGTAGTCAGTCGAACGCACCATGTCGAACCCGGCGGGACCTGCCAGCATTCCGACAATGATGAAACTGACGATCATCGGCTGCCGCAACCGAAGCCCGACTACTCCTACAATTGAAGCGAGCATCAAAAGCGCGGCAATCTCGTAAAAGACGGATACTCCCGGGATCGTCACCCTGCCGGTCCTTCTGCCGATAAGCCGTATTGAGTGTTCAGCCAAAAACCCCGGAGGTCAAACCGGCTGATTGTCACAACACAAAAAAGGCCCCGTGGATATCGCCACGGGGCCTCTCTGTTCAATTATTGTCGCCGTTAGTGCGCAAGCACCGCCAGCAGAAGAAGTGCCACGATGTTCGTGATCTTGATCATTGGGTTCACAGCGGGGCCCGCCGTGTCCTTGTAGGGGTCACCGACGGTATCCCCGGTGACAGCGGCTTTGTGAGCTTCGGAGCCCTTGCCACCATAATTGCCATCTTCAATGTACTTCTTCGCATTGTCCCAGGCTCCGCCGCCGGACGTCATGGAGATCGCGACGAAGAGACCCGTCACGATGACGCCGAGCAGCATTGCGCCGACTGCGGAGAAGGCAGCGGATTTATCCGCGATGCCAAGGATGATGAAGTAGAGAACGACCGGCGAAAGAACAGGCAACAGTGAGGGAATGATCATTTCCTTGATCGCTGCCTTGGTCAGCATGTCGACCGCACGCGCGTAGTCCGGCTTGGACGTGCCGGCCATGATGCCCGGATCGGCTTTGAACTGACGCCTGACTTCTTCGACGACCGAGCCGGCCGCACGGCCAACCGCCGTCATGCCCATCGAACCGAAGAGGTAAGGCAGCAATCCGCCAATGAAGAGGCCGATCACCACATAGGGGTTCGAAAGGGAGAAGTCAGGGCTGACGCCTGCGAAATACCCGTAGGTATCCGAATTCGCCGCGAAGAACTTCAGGTCTTCCGTATAAGCCGCGAAGAGCACGAGCGCGCCGAGACCCGCTGAACCGATCGCATAGCCCTTCGTGACCGCCTTCGTCGTATTGCCGACAGCGTCGAGCGCGTCGGTGGTCTTGCGAACATCCGCCGGAAGGTCCGCCATTTCGGCGATGCCGCCTGCATTGTCCGTTACCGGACCGAAGGCGTCGAGCGCGACGACCATGCCGGCAAGTGCGAGCATCGTCGTCACGGCGATGGCAATGCCGAAGAGCCCCGCGAGGCCGTAGGTCACCAGAATGCCGACAACGATGACAAGCGCCGGCAGTGCCGTCGCTTCCATCGAGATCGCGAGGCCCTGAATGACGTTCGTGCCATGGCCGGTGGCCGAGGCCGCCGCCACCGACTTCACCGGACGGAAGTTCACGCCGGTATAGTACTCGGTGATCCAGATGATGAGGCCCGTTACAATCAGACCGGCAACGCCACAGATGTAGAGGCTGAAGCCGGTGAAGCTGGCCGCGCCAACCGTGTAGCCCGTATCGAGGCCGATGATTGCATCGGTCACGAAGTAGAGCGCGATCAGGGAGAGGATCGCCGAGGCTATGAAGCCCTTGTAGAGCGCGCCCATGATGTTGTTGCTCTTGCCGAGCCGCACGAAGAAGGTGCCGATGATCGACGTCACGATGCAGGCCGCACCAATAGCGAGCGGATAGAGCATCATGCTGCCGAGGCCTTCGCCCACGAAAAAGATCGAGGCAAGAACCATTGTCGCGACCACGGTCACCGCATAGGTCTCGAAAAGGTCTGCCGCCATGCCGGCGCAATCGCCGACATTGTCGCCCACATTATCGGCGATGGTGGCGGGGTTGCGCGGATCGTCTTCGGGAATGCCCGCTTCAACCTTGCCCACCAGGTCGCCGCCCACGTCGGCGCCCTTGGTGAAGATGCCGCCGCCAAGACGCGCGAAGATCGAAATCAGCGAAGCGCCGAAGCCGAGCGCCACCAGCGCATCGATAACCTCGCGCGAACCGGCGTCATAACCGAGATAGACTGTGAGCACCGAGAAGTAGACAGCAACCGAAAGCAGAGCCAGGCCGGCAACGAGCATGCCGGTGACGGCGCCGGACTTGAAAGCCACATTGAGTCCGGCGGCGAGGCTGACACTTGAAGCCTGGGTTGTCCGCACGTTGGCGCGGACCGACACAAGCATTCCGATATAGCCGGCAGCGCCCGAGAGTGTAGCGCCGACGAGGAAGCCGACGGCAACCTTCAGCGTCAACAAATACCAGACGATTGCGAAAATGACCGCGCCGACAATTGCGATGGTTGTGTACTGACGCGCAAGATATGCGCTGGCACCTTCCTGGATCGCCGCTGCGATCTCCTGCATGCGCGCGTTGCCTGCATCCATCGCCAGCACCGAGCGTACAGCCCAGATGCCGTAGACGAGCGCGAGCAGCCCGCAGCCGATAATAGCCCACAAAGCAGTGCTCATTGTTTTGTCCTTAGGTTCCTTGACGGATTAACCGGCGGGATTTTCCACTCGATCTTCCGGCCGCTGGTGCCGGAAGTCCTCCCCCTGCCGAATGCAGAAATCGCGCGGAAAGATGCCAAATACGACATGGGAAAGCAACCGGGCGGCCTGATCCCCGCCACCGGCTAAAAGTGGCGATATCCCAATTGCTTGAGCGCGATCTTATTCCCTGCCCCGTCGATGGCACTCACGCCGTCACTTTGTTCCGTCATCGTCCCAATTCTGGTCGCCGAAATGCCGCTTTCCGCAGCGATAGCCCCAATCTTCGATGCTCGGTCAGGCGGTGCGGCGAAGAGAATCTCGTAGTCATCTCCTCCCCCCGCCACCGCCTCGACAAGGCGGGGGTCGCGTGCGAGCGCGGCCCTTGCCGCACGGGACAACGGCACGGACTCCATGTTGATTCGTGCTCCTGTTCCGGAAACCTCACAAATATGGCCAAGATCCGCCATCAGCCCGTCCGAAACATCGAGTGCGGCATGGGCCACGCCACAAAGCTTCGGTCCAAAAGCTGTCCGTGGTTCCGGCTCCCTGTACCGCCTCACCAGATGTGCGGCATCCGCTGTATCAGGCATGTCCAACGCCCCACGCAACACCGAGAGGCCGAGCGCCGCATCGCCAACGGTGCCGGTGACATAGATGTCGTCGCCCGGCCGGGCACCGCCTCTGCGGATCATCTGTCCGGCGGCGACCTCGCCAATCGCCGTAAGAGAGAGCGTCATCGGACCTGTCGTGGTCACGGTATCGCCACCCCATAGCGATATGCCGAAGAGGTTTTGGTCCTCCATAAGCCCGGCAGCAAAGCCCCGCATCCAGTCGACGGATGTCTCTGCCCGCCATGCGGTCACGAGAAGGTACCCTCGTGGTGTCGCCCCTTTCGCTGCAAGGTCGGACAGGTTCACACGTAGAAGCTTTCGGGCAACCGTTTCAGGCGGATCGTCGGGCAGGAAATGGACACCGGCCACCATCGCGTCGACGGTGAGCACGGTTTCATGGTCTGGTGAGGGAGAAAAAAGTGCGGCGTCGTCTTTAAGACCGTAAGCGCCCGGTGCCCCTGCCGCCAGTGGCGCGAACAGATCTTCAATCAACGCGAATTCGCTCGGCCGGCCGCCATTGCCGCCTTCAGGCTTGCTCCGAGCTGCCATGACCTATCCCGGAACCGGCCCGAATGTCGCGGCCAAGCCGGTCGAGAACGGCATTCACCACGCCAGGCTCGTCGCCTTCGAAGAAGGCATGTGCGATTTCGACATATTCATTGATGACGACCTTGAGCGGCACATCCTTGCATCGCCGAAGTTCATATGTTCCGCAACGCAGGATCGCACGCAGGGTTGCGTCCAGTCGAGCCAGCGACCAGCCTTTGGCCAGCGCAGAATTCACCTGAACGTCGAGCTCTCTTTGCTCCCGCACCACACCCCGAACGACATCCTCGAAGTGCACCTTATCGGCCGCAAATATTTCATTGTCGCCCTCCGGCTCTTCAAGCCGATGCTCGACAAACTCTTCAACCACCTCGTCGAGTGGCGTCGCCGCTATATCCATCTGATAAAGCGCCTGGACGGCGAAAAGTCGCGCAGCAGCGCGCGCTCGCGGATCGAGCCCTCTCGTCGCCGTCTGTTGCGTCGGAACTGAAGTCATTACTCTATAAACCCCGATCGTCTCTAGCCGCCGAAGCTGCGCTTGAGTTCGATCATATCGAGACACGCATTCGCGGCACCGCCGCCTTTGTTCTTCTCGCTAACCTTGGCGCGGGCCCACGCCTGCGCCTCATTCTCTACCGTCTGTATACCGTTTCCGAGTGCAAGGGAGCGTTCGACTCCAAGATCCATCAACGCTCGCGCTGACTCATTCGACACTATGTCGTAATGCGTAGTCTCTCCGCGGATAACGCATCCAAGAACAACGAAACCGTCAAACGCTTTCGTAAATCCGCCATGCGCCATCGCGTCGAGAGCATATTTCACTGCGGCCGGAAGTTCGAGCACGCCCGGCACGGAAGCTCTCTGCCATGTGGCGCCGCGCGCCTCAAGTGCCTGGATCGCTCCACGAGCGAGTTCATCTGCCAGGTCTTCATAAAAACGTGCTTCGACAATGAGAATATGGGCCTGGGTCGTCACGAGGTGGTCTCCTTGGCGCGAGCGGCCTTCGCATTGCCGGCTTTGGTAATAGGACGTTGCCCCGTAACCCGAAGGCCATACCCGTCGAGGCCGACAATGCTCCGATCCGTATCCGACAGCAGCACCATGTCATGAACGCCGAGATCGAGCAAAATTTGCGCGCCTACGCCATACTCTCGAAGCCGCCGGGGCATTCCTTGTTCTCCGCCTTCTCCCTTTCTCAGGAGCATGTCGGAAACGACGGTCGCGGTTGTATCGCGGATCAGCACGATCACGCCACGGCCCTCCTCGGCAATGATGCGCATCGACTCCTTCAGCACGTCCGAGCGCGGCCCGGTCGCCCCCAGAATATCGTCAAAGACATTGATCGCGTGAACGCGTACCAGTACAGGCTCCGGCCCGGAAATATCGCCTTTTACAAGCGCAATGTGCTCCGCGTATTCGACGGTATTGAGATAGACCATGAGCTTGAACTCGCCGCCATACTCGCTGTCGAGTTCGGTTTCGATCGCCCGGTGGATAAAATTGTCATATCGGCGACGATAGGCGATGAGGTCCGCGATGGTCGCGATCTTCAGCCCGTGCAACTGCGCGAACTGCACGAGGTCCGGCAGCCGCGCCATCGTTCCATCGTCATTCATGATTTCGCAAATGACGCCGGCGGGATAAAGCCCCGCAAGGCGTGCGATATCGACCGCCGACTCCGTATGTCCCGCCCGTACCAGCACGCCTCCGTCGCGCGCAACAAGCGGAAACACATGGCCCGGGGAAACGATATCGGTGGCGCCCTTGGTCGGATCGATGGCGACGGAAACGGTATGCGCACGGTCATGCGCGGAGATGCCGGTCGAAATTCCCTCCCGCGCCTCGATCGACACCGTGAACGCTGTCTGATGACGCGATTGGTTGGTTGATGACATCAACTGCAGGTTGAGCTGCTTCGCACGATCATTTGTCAACGTCAGGCATATGAGCCCTCGTCCGTACTTCGCCATGAAGTTGACGGCTTCCGGCGTGCACATCTGCGCCGGGATGACGAGGTCGCCTTCGTTCTCGCGATCCTCCGCATCGACAAGAATGAACATCTTGCCATTCCGGGCGTCCTCGATGACGTCTTCTATCGGGGAGAGATATTCCTTGTACACAGGTCTCAATCCTTTTGAACCAGCCGCGCCACATACCGGGCCAGCATATCTATTTCAAGATTAACGGGATCGCCGGCTTTCGCCATACCCCAGGTTGTTACCGCCTGGGTGTGGGGAATGATGTTGACACCGAATAGCGTACTGCCAGCGTTTCCGCCGGCTTTCCGGTCTTCGACCTCGTTTACTGTCAGCGAGGTACCGTTCAATGTCACCGAGCCCTTCGGAGCGATGAACCGCCCGAGATCGCCGGGAGCCTCGAAGACGAACCTCATGGAATCGCCTTCGGGACGGATTTCCCGAATGTGGCAGATCCCATCGACATGGCCGCTGACGATGTGCCCGCCAAGTTCGTCGCCGGCTTTCAGCGCTCTTTCAAGATTGACCCGTGTGCCCTCTGCCCAGCCGCCAAGGGTAGTGCAGGTCAGCGACTCCGCGGACACGTCGACGGCGAACCAGTCGCCCGATGAGTCCCGGCCTTTCTCCACCACCGTCAGGCAGCAACCGGCGCAGGCAATCGAGGCACCGATGTCTATTCCGTCCGTGCCGTACGCAGTACCGATTACGAAGCGTGCATCGCCGCGCTTCTCGACAGCGCGAATGCGCCCAACATCCGTGATGATTCCTGTGAACATGAAGCTAGTTCCGAATGACGTAACTCGAGAGCGAATCCTCGCCCAACGCAACGGTCTCACGCAGGTCGAAAGCAGGCGCGCCGTCGAGCTTCTTGACGCCGAGCGCCGAAACAGCAGGGTAGCCATCGCCACCGATCAGCTTGGGGGCCCGAAACCATTCTATCCGGTCGACAAGGCGCGACAGGACGAGAGACGCGGCAAGACGAGAGCCGCCCTCCACGAGAAGCCGCGTAACGCCTCGCGCAGCAATCTGCTCAAGAGCGGCGCGCATATTCATGATACCGCCCTCGCCCGCTTCGACTTCGATTAGCGTGACCCCACAATCCTCAAAAGCCTTACGTCTCTGTCCGTCGCCGCCTGGCAGCGTCAATATCCACACAGGAGTCTTGCTGGCATCACGCACCAGCTTCGACGTCAGCGGTAAGCGCAGTCTTCCATCTGCGATGATACGTATCGGCGAGCGATCGCCGAGGCCCGGCAATCTGCATGTGAGTTCCGGATCGTCCACGATCGCGGTCGCACTTCCCACCATGATCGCATCATGCGTTGCTCGCAGAAGATGGCCTCGCTCGCGCGCGCGGTCGCCGGTAATCCATTGGCTGTGACCCTCATGGGTCGCGATATACCCGTCGAGAGAACTGGCGATCTTCAGCGTTACCAGCGGACGTTTTTCCGACATGGTAAGGAAAAAACCTTCATTGAGGTGGTGCGCGTCGGCGGCGCACACATTCTCGGTAACCTCGATACCGTTGGCTTCCAGCGCGGCAAACCCTCGCCCTGCAACGGCCGGGTTCGGATCCGCGATTGCGCCTACGACGCGTGCAACACCCGCCTTAATGAGAGCCTCGGCGCAGGGCCCCGTCTTGCCATGATGTGAGCACGGCTCAAGGCTCACATAGACCGTCGCCCCCCTTGCAAGCGCCCCGGCGCGCGCCAGCGCTTCCGTCTCGGCGTGCGGCCTTCCTCCCGGCTGGGTCCAGCCGCGCCCAACGACGCGCGGCCCGTCGCCATCGTCGCGCACGACGACGCAGCCTACAGCCGGATTAGGGGCGACCCTTCCCAGCCCGCGCTCGGCGAGCGTAAGGGCCATTTTCATAAACTGCGCGTCGTATGGCCGAGCCATCTTCATTCCCATCGGCGGCGCCCGTCGGTCCGCTTTTGGGGCGGTCCTTAGGGATCAGCGATCCTCATCCTCATCGCGGAGCGAACTGCCAAGCGGCCCGCTGAGCTCGCCCAGAAATTCTTCAAAATCCTTGGCTTCGCGAAAGTTCCGGTAGACCGATGCGAAGCGCACATAGGCGACGGCATCGAGAGAACTCAGGCCTTCCATGACCAGTTTACCGATCATGGCGGACGGGATTTCACTCTCTCCCATGCTCTCGAGCCGCCTTACGATGCCGCTGACCATACGCTCAATACGCTCTTGCTCAACAGGGCGTTTCCGCATGGCTATTTGCACGGAACGCATGAGTTTGTCCCGGTCGAAAGGCACTCTTCGGCCGTTTGTTTTGATGATCGTCAGCTCACGGAGCTGCACGCGCTCGAAGGTCGTAAACCTGCCGCCGCATGCCGTACAAAAGCGCCGCCGCCGGATCGCTGTATTGTCTTCGGTGGGACGTGAGTCCTTCACCTGCGTATCTTCGTTTCCGCAATATGGACAACGCATGCGCTGTCAGCCCCCTCAAAATTACCCGAACCGCTTCAAGCCGCTTTTACTTCGGCCCGCCATAAATCGGAAAACGCCTGCACAACTCGATGACGCGAGAGCGCACACTCGCCTCGACATCGCCGTTCTTGTCATCGCCGTTCTGCGCCAGTCCGTCCAGAACTTCCGTAATCAGTCGCCCGATCTCGGCAAATTCCGCTACACCGAAGCCGCGCGTCGTTCCCGCCGGCGTGCCAAGGCGAACGCCGGAAGTGATCGTCGGCTTCTCCGGATCGAATGGAATACCATTCTTGTTGCAGGTTATGTGTGCGCGCTCGAGTGCGGCTTCCGCCGTCTTGCCTGTCAGCTTCTTGGGTCTGAGATCGACAAGCATCAGATGCGTATCCGTGCCGCCTGAAACGATCGCAAGTCCAGCCTCGGCAAGTGTCGCCGCAAGCGTCCGCGCGTTGTCCACGACCGATTTTGCATAGGCCTTGAACTCTGGCCGGAGTGCCTCGCCAAAGGCAACGGCCTTGCCCGCGATGACATGCATCAGCGGTCCGCCTTGAATGCCGGGGAAGATCGCCGAGTTGACCTTCTTGCCGATGTCCTCGTTGTTCGAGAGGATCATGCCGCCCCGCGGCCCGCGCAGCGTCTTGTGAGTCGTCGTCGTAACGACGTCTGCATAAGGAAGCGGGCTCGGATGCATGCCGCCCGCGACGAGGCCGGCAAAATGCGCCATGTCCACCATGAAGAGCGCGCCAACACTGTCGGCGATTTCGCGAAATGCCTTGAAATCGATGACACGTGGATAAGCCGAGCCGCCCGCGATGATCATCTTCGGCTTGTGCTGCTTCGCCAGGCTGGCCACCTCATCCATATCGATCAGGTGGTCCTGGCTGCGAACGCCATATTGAACGGCATTGAACCATTTTCCGGACTGGTTGGGTGCCGCGCCATGCGTCAGGTGACCGCCGGCCGCAAGGCTCATGCCCATAATGGTGTCGCCCGGCTTCAGCAACGCCATCATCACGCCCTGGTTGGCTTGCGAACCGGAATTGGGCTGCACATTGGCATAGGTGCAATCGAACAGTTTTTTGGCGCGATCAATTGCCAGCTCTTCGGCTATATCGACAAACTCGCAGCCGCCGTAGTAGCGCTTGCCGGGATACCCTTCCGCATATTTGTTGGTCATGATCGATCCCTGCGCCTCGAGAACGGCGCGGGAGACGATGTTTTCCGAGGCGATCAACTCAATCTCGGTCTGCTGGCGCTCGAGTTCCAGCTCGATGGCCCTCAGGACGTCAGGATCGCTTGCCGCCAATCCATCGGTAAAAAACCCGGTAAAACTGCTCCGCTGGGACACGGCATCGCTCAAAGCCATAAAACTACCTTCTCTAATTTCCGCACTTCGTCGGATGCCATGCTTAAGCCCAGGTGATGCGCAAACCCCACCGGTTGGCGAAAACACCGCGGCAAGGCTATCCGTACGGGCAGCACGCCAGCGAGCATCCGGGTTCAATTACCGGCGTGATACCACATATCGTTTGTGGTCGCCAATTCACCACAAACCTTCGGTGGAACCGCCCCCCCCGCGGCCGGGCTTGTAATCGGCATGTATTCGCCGCCAACTTTAGCACCGGAATGGACTTGATAGACGTGTCTTGTGTGAGTTTAGTGTAAGACAAACTAGAACCATCGAGTTTACTTCGTCATATAAATCAAGAAATTATTATAGGGCGCCCGCCAGTAATGTTTCACATGAGAATCTCTAGGTTTCGATGCCTTTCCAACTGTAAGATAATCTTGATATCTTTCATTTTAGGAGTTATATCGCGCTAGAAGATGGCGTTTTTGCACCCCCGCGGAGCGGAGGCGTCACCCCCAGTAAGGCAATTTGTCGGAATGAATGAGACTAGGTCTTCAGTGTCCGGTGACACGACGGAAATACTTCGCCTCGCAACTGAAATAGTTGCGGCTTATGTAAGCAACAACGCGATCGCAGCGAATGACATTGCCGGGATGATCCGCGCCGTTCATTCAACGCTTTCAGATCTCGGTCAAGGCGTAAGTGCCAAGGAAGCCGACCTTGCGCCCGCGGTCCCGGTCAAGAAATCTGTCACGTCGGACTACATTGTCTGCCTGGAAGACGGCAAGAAGCTCAAAATGCTGAAGCGCTATCTGCGCTCGCAATTTGGCCTTACGCCGGAGGAATACAGGGCTCGCTGGAACCTGCCACACGACTACCCAATGGTAGCGCCGAACTACGCGGCCCAGCGTTCCAAACTGGCGAAGCAGATCGGTCTCGGACGGGTCGGCACGGCGCCAGCACGCGGTCGCAAGAAGAAGTAACCCGGAACCAAAGCCATCTAAACGATGATCCCGCCGCCTGCCGGCGGTTCCGAGCGTTCTGTTCCGCCCTCTTTCTTGATATGTCCGTTCTTTTCCATCACGTAGCGCAACTTGCGCACAGCAACGCGCTCAAGCTCCACTTCCGCCGCAGTTGCCGGGCCCACCACTGAGACTTCTGTACCGGTCTCGACATCGACAGCCGTCACTTTGACGCTGCCGCCGATGGGCGTGTATTCGATTATGATTTCGCGGCGCGCACCGCCGTCGTCCCGTCGCGATCCCCTCGGACCGCCTGCGCCGCTTTCAGGCGGCACGTCTGATCTTGCGGCGGGTCCATACCTGGTCCAGCGCCTCCACGAGATCGCGCATCATCTCATCTGTATGAACGGGGCATGGCGTAAAGCGCAGCCGCTCGGTGCCCCGGGGTACGGTCGGATAGTTGATCGGCTGAACATAGATGCCGAAATCCCTCAGCAGATCGTCGCTCACCTGCTTGCAGGTAACAGGATCGCCTACCATCACCGGTACGATATGGCTTTCGCACATCATTACCGGCAGTCCCGCGTCCGCCAGCATTTGGCGCAACGTTGCCGCGCGTTCCTGATGCCGCTCCCGTTCCGCATCGCTCGCCTTGAGGTGGCGCACCGCGGCAAGGACGCCCGCGACCAGCACCGGCGCAAGCGAGGTCGAGAAGATAAAGCCTGGCGCATAGGAACGGACCACATCGACAAGATCGGCTGAAGCGGCGATATAGCCGCCCATCACGCCAAAGCCTTTGGCGAGCGTCCCCTCGATGATGTCCACTTTTTCGAGGACATCGTCGCGCTCCGCGATCCCGCCTCCACGCGGCCCGTAAAGCCCGACAGCGTGAACTTCATCGAGATATGTCAGCGCTCCATACTTGCGGGCGAGGTCACAAATTGCACCGATAGGTGCAATGTCGCCATCCATTGAATAAACGGATTCGAACGCCACGATCTTTGGCTGCGCCGGATCGATCTCGCTGAGGAGTTCCTCCAGATGCGCCAGGTCGTTATGACGCCAAAGCCTTTTCGGTCCACCGCCGCGTTTGATGCCTTCGATCATCGATGCATGGTTCATCTCGTCCGAGATGATGACACAGTCACCCAGAATGCGTGCAAGCGTCGATAGCGTTGCATCGTTCGCGGCATAGCCGGAGGTAAAAAGAAGCGCCGCCTCCTTCTGATGGAGGTCCGCAAGCTCGCGCTCAAGTTCAACGTGATAATGCGTCGTGCCGGAAATGTTGCGCGTGCCGCCCGAGCCCGCTCCGACTTCTTCGATTGCCCGATGCATCGCTTCGACAACGGCCGGATGCTGCCCCATGCCCAGATAATCGTTGGAGCACCACACGACGATGTCGCGTTTGCCTTCGGGCGTATGAAAAGTGGCGCGCGGAAAAGATCCGCGATGGCGCACAATGTCCGCAAAGACGCGGTAGCGTCCTTCGTCTTTCACGGCGCGTAGCGCTTCGGCCAGCTTCCGCTTGTAGTCGATGGCATCCTGGCCCATGACCGCTTCCCGTCCCTCGCCCAGCCTATCGGCGGAGCAAATGTCTTCACCTGTTTAGCACAACTTACCCCCGGACCGCAGCCCGGCCAGAAGCGAATTGTCGCAGAAAAGTCATGGGCTTGGAGAGGGCCTGTTACGAGGGCCAGAGCCCTTTTTCAATGAGAACCGTTTTCAGGAGCGCCGGCACATCGGTCATGAGCCCGTCGACGCCGAGATCGATCAAGCGGCGCATTTCTGCCTCATCGTCGATGGTCCAGACATGCACCTGGAGCCCGAGCTCATGGGCCCTGTCCACCAGCGCCCGGTCCACCAGCGTAACGCCATATTGCTCGATGGGAATTTGTGCAACGCCCTCCACAAATCCTCCGAGCAGCGCCCCGGCCGCCCCCGCCCAGCTGCCCAAACGCAGCCTTACGGTCGAAAGCGGCCCCATGCCCGTACAGAGCCTCGGCCCAATGGCATCGCGGATCGCGGCAGTGCGTTTGCCAGAGAAGGCGGTAACGCAAACCCGATCGATGACATCCATATCCTTCAGCAGCTTGATCAGCGGTTCCGCCGCATTGTCGCGCTTCGGATCGATGTTGATCTTGATCTCGGGCCAGGTGCTCAGAAGTTCCGCCAGCAGCGGTATCGGCTCCTTCCCGTCCACACGTGCCTTGCGCACCTGGTCGTAATCCATGTCCGCAATGCAGCCGGTGCTGTCGGTCACGCGATCCAGCCGGTCATCATGAAAGGCAAGCAGCACGCCGTCGCGTGTCGCATGCACGTCGGTTTCGACATACCGGTAGCCGAGATCGATCGCTCCTTGAAAGGCCGGCATCGTATTTTCCGGCCATGCTCCTGCGCCCCCCCGATGCGCGAAAGCAAGCAACCCGTCATGCTCGAGATAAGGAAATTTCGCCGGTCGCATTCACCGCCCTCGCCGCAGCCTCGGATCTTTTCTTAGTTTTCCAGCGCGCTCGTATTCACGCTGCCATCGCGATCATACACGTCATCCCGGAAGTTAACGATCCCCTCCGGCGTCACCCACGCGGTCAGATACATGAGGTAAATCGGCACCGGCGTCGCCAGCGACACATTTCTGTACTGCCGGGAATCCACCGATCGCGCTACCCGTGCCGCATCCCATTCGGAGCTATCTCCCTGCATCAGCCAGCTCACAAGCCCGCGAACATTCTGCACACGGACGCAACCCGAACTGAAGTTGCGTTCCTGCCTTCCGAACAGGGTCTTGGTCGGCGTGTCATGAAGAAAGATCGCCTGGTTGTTGGGAAAATTGATCTTGAGAGAACCGAGCGAATTGCCCGGCCCGGGGTCCTGCCTGAAGTAATAAGCTTCATTGATGCGCGGGTTCGACCAGTCGATATTGCGCGGGTTCAATTCACGGATATTTGTGTCCCATCCCTGCAGCACGCGAATGCCCTGCCGTTGCAGATAGTCGGGATTGGCCCGGATCTTCGGCAGCATATCGGCCATCGCGATGGATTTCGGGACATACCAGTAAGGATTGAACGTGATCGAGTTTACTTCACTGGTGATTTCCGGCGTTTGCCGGTCCTGCTTGCCGACGATGACGGGCTCGCGGAACTCCACAATCCCGTTGTTCACCGCTTCAACTTCCTGCCCCGCAATATTCACAAACACGTACCGGTCGGGCAGCGCGGGAACCGCCGCCGAAAGCCGGCGTAGATTGAGTTCCAGTTGCCGAATACGCGTCTGAACGCGAACATTCATCGCCGCAATGGTGCGCCTCCCGACGATACCATCGGGCTCAAGCCCGTTGCGCACCTGATACCGGCGCACCGCTTCATAAACATTGGCGTCATAAAGCTCGGCGTCCTGCGCCGGAACGGTCAGGTCGCCGGTCGCCGTCAACCGTTCGCGCACCTGCACGACGCGCGGGTCGCGCACACCGAGCTCCAGCCGTTCGCCGGAGGCCACATAGCCCCAGCCGCCGAGATTGGCGATTACGCGATAAGTCTCGATTGCGTGCGTAAGCGGCAACAGCGTCTCGGCGCTGAGAACCGGCGCTGACGACCGCTCGAAGGGCGGCGCTTCCGCAACAGCCGCGCCCGTCTCCGCCTGCCAGGGGTCCACCCAATGGGTCTGGTCCTGCCCGTAATTCCTCGCGATCTCGGCCATGGCCGGACCAGCGGAAAGCCAGGCCGCAAACAATCCACAGATGAATATGGCCCGTTGCGAAAACCGGAACCGGATTGGCTTCGTAAACACCTTGATTACACAGCCCCAACTTGCAATGCCGGCAACCCATCCAGCACAAGAACATCCGCTCTCTTTACCATTTTGGGACAGCCAATGCCTGCCGATCCCGCAACACCGTCAGACTGCCATGAAATATGCGCCATGAGGCTCCAACTTTCTGGTTGCCTGACCCGGAATAGGTCACACTTCCGTTATGAGTGGTGAAATTGCAACTCTCATGCTCAATGCCGGCTTCGTGCTGGCGGCCATGCTCGTGGTCTGGGTGCTCAGCGTCATCCTGCGTGACGCAGGAATTGTCGATATCTTCTGGGGCCTCGGATTCGTCATCATCGCCCTCGCCACCTGGAGCCTCAATCCCGGCTACTCCACCCGCGCCGCGCTGATTGCCGGCCTCACCGCGCTCTGGGGTCTGCGTCTTGCCGGCCACCTCTATCTCCGCTGGCGCCGGGAGGCGAGCGAGGACCGCCGCTATGCCGCCATGCGCGCGAAACGCGGCCCCTCCTTCTGGTGGAAAAGCCTCTATATCGTCTTCGGCCTGCAGGCGGCGATCATGTTTGCCGTCTCGCTGCCGGTACAGTTCGGCATCATGGCCGAAACACCCGGCCGCCTCACACTCGCGGATGTGCTCGGCACTGTTCTTGTCCTCACGGGCCTTGCCTTCGAAGCGATCGGCGACGCTCAGCTCACCGCTTTCAAGGCCGATCCGGCCAATCGCGGCAAGGTGATGGATCGCGGTCTCTGGGCATGGACCCGTCATCCGAATTATTTTGGCGACGCCGTTGTCTGGTGGGGCCTGTTCATCATCGCCGCATCCTCGCCCGCCTTGTGGTGGACGGCCATCGGCCCCGCCCTGATGACATGGTTTCTTGTAAACGTCTCAGGCAAGGCGCTTCTCGAGCGTGGCCTCCGCAAATCGCGCCCCGGCTACGACGACTATGTCTGGCGCACAAGCGGGTTCATCCCCCTGCCGCCACGCCGCAGGGACTGACATGTCGCGCGAGTAAACGGGCTAGAGCCGATAACGGATCTGGTCGGTCCAGAAGCGTTCAAGCTTGAACAGCGTCGCATTCGCCTGGCGCAGTTCATCTGCCGAAATATCGCCCACCTCGACGATCATCATGCAGTGCTTGTTATAGAGCTCGTTGATCGACGCACAGATCGCACGGCCTTTTTCCGTCAGCTTGACGCGGACAGACCGGCGGTCCGAGCGCGAGCGCTGATGATGGATATAACCGGCTTCGACCAGCTTCTTCAGATTGTAGGAAACATTCGAGCCGAGATAATGCCCGCGCGTCCGGAGCTCGCCTGCGGTCATTTCCGAGTCGCCGATATTGAAAAGAAGCAGGGCCTGCACACTGTTGATCTCCGAACAACGCGTCCGGTCCAGCTCGTCCTTGATGACATCGAGCAGCCGCCTGTGAAGGCGTTCAACATAGGTGAGGGCTTCGAGATAAGCTTCCTTGCGGCCCGGATCCTTCTGATCCTCCACAAATGCTTCGGTTTTGAGGTTGGTCATACCCATGGGTTTGGCCTCTGAACTCGCACAAATCACGCCGTAGCGGCACCTTCTGTCCCGCTTTTCGTCACTCTATGTGCGTTCGTCCTAACGAGGCCTTAAACTGCCGGGCGCGGGGCCAAACTGGAGAGAAGTTGCTTAAAACTATATTTCTCCGCGGATCAGCTTGATGACCCCCGAAAAATCCAGATTCTCTTCCCCAGCCGCTTCCATGAGCGCGTAAAGCTGCGCCGCCTGCGCCCCGAGAGGTGTCGGCGTTCTCGCCGTTTTGGACGCATCCTGTGCGAGGCGCAGGTCCTTGAGCATCATCGCGGCTGAAAATCCCGGCTTGTAGTTCCGGTTGGCGGGAGATGCAGGCACGGGGCCGGGCACCGGGCAATAGGAAGTCATGGACCAGCACTGGCCGGAAGCCGTCGAGGAAATATCGAAAAGCGTCTGCGCATCGAGCCCGAGCTTCTCTCCCAGCACGAAGGCCTCCGAAACGCCGATCATCGAAATGCCGAGGATCATGTTGTTGCAGACCTTGGCAACCTGCCCGTTTCCCGCCGCCCCTGCGTGAAAGATATTCTTGCCCATGATCTCCAGCAGCGGCTTCGCCTTCTCGAAGGCATCCACGGTGCCGCCTGCCATGAAGGTTAACGTGCCCGCTTCCGCTCCTCCTACCCCGCCCGACACAGGCGCGTCGATCATCATCATGCCGGCCTTTTCCGCCGCCGCTATCGTCTCCCGCGCAGAGGGAACGTCGATGGTCGAGCTGTCGATGAAAACCGTACCCTTCGCCGCCACCGACAAGAGGCCGCCTTCGCCCAAATAGACCGAGCGCACATGCTCGCCCGCCGGCAGCATCGTTACGACGAATTCGACGTCCTTCGCCGCGTCGCTCGCGCTCGCCGCTTTTGTGGCACCGGCTTCGACAAGCGCCGCAACAGCCGCGGGCGCAAGATCGAACACCTTGAGCGCATGTCCTGCCTTGGCGAGGTTCTTCGCCATCGGCCCGCCCATATTGCCGAGTCCAATAAATCCGATCTTCGCCATGCCGTCCTCCCTCTGCCGCCTAGCCGAATGTCAGCTCATCCGCACCGAGCGGCTCGAAATATCCGTCCACATCGTCCACATTCATGTCGGAAAGCGTTTCCGGCTTCCATTTCGGATTTTGATCCTTGTCGATCACGACTGCCCGCACGCCTTCATAGAAGTCGTGTCCTTTCACAAAGCCGTTGATGAGCCGGAACTCCAGCTTCATGCAGGCATCGAAGTCGAGCGCCGCGCCCTCGCGAATTTGCCGGAAAGCGACAAGCGTGCTTGTCGGCGATTTGGTTTCGATTGTATCCGCGGTCTTTGTCTCCCACTCGCCCCCATCCGCGCGAAGCGAAGCGAGAATCTCGGCAACGGAATTCTTCCCGAAATGCCGGTCGATCGTCCCGCGCAGTTCGGCGAGCGGCGCCGCACCCTCTTCTTCCGCAACTTCGCCAAGCGCCTCGCGTACCGGCGCGCCGCCGGCCAGGCGATCCTTCAGCGTCTCAAGCCGCACCGACGGAACATAGGCGTCCGCAATGCCGGCATAAACGGCATCCGCCGCCTTTATCCTCGCACCGGTAAGCCCGAGAAAAAGTCCCGTTTCGCCGGGGCAGCGCGGCAGAAAATAAGTACCGCCCACATCGGGGAAAAGTCCAATGCCGGTTTCAGGCATCGCAAAGGTAAGCCTCTCGGTCGCCACGCGATGTGAACCATGCACGGAAAGGCCGACGCCGCCACCCATGTTGATCCCGTCCATCAGCGCCACATAAGGCTTCGGATAATGCTTGATGAAGCGATTGAGTTGATATTCCTCGCGCCAGAAATCGAGCGCCGTCCTGTCTCCCGCCTGCCCCCAATCGTAGAGCGCGCGAATGTCGCCGCCTGCGCAGAACGCCTTCTCGCCCGCCGCCTCGATGACGACGCATTGCACATTGGGTTCCTCCGCCCACGCCGCGAGCTGCGGATGGATCGCGCGCACCATGCCGAGCGTCAGCGCATTGAGCGCCTTTGGCCGGTTGAGCGTGACGATGCCCGCGGCCCCACGCCGCTCGAAGAGGACTTCAGGTTCTTCGCTCATGTCAGCTCTTCAGTAGTTCGCGCGCGATGATGACGCGCATGATCTCGTTCGTTCCCTCGAGTATCTGGTGCACGCGTGCATCGCGCAGGTGCCGCTCCAGCGGAAAATCCTTCAGATACCCGTAGCCGCCGTGAATCTGCAGCGCCTCGTTGATGACGTTGAAGCCCACATCCGTCGCGAACCGCTTCGCCATCGCGGCATGCATTGTCGCGTCCGGCGCCTTCGCATCGACCTTTGTTGCCGCCTGCATGATCATCAGCCGCGCCGCTTCCAGCTCCGTCGCCATGTCGGCGAGCTTGAACTGCAATGCCTGGAACTGGGCGAGCTTCTTGCCGAACTGTTCACGCTCGCCGAGATAATCTTTCGCCCGCTTCAATGCCGCCCGCGCCGTGCCGAGGGAGCAGGCGCCGATATTGAGCCGCCCGCCATCGAGCCCCATCATGGCGATCTTGAAGCCTTCGCCCTCTTCGCCGATCCGGTTGGCCACCGGCACGCGCGCATCCTCGAAAATCACCTGCGCCGTCGGCTGGCTGTTCCAGCCCATCTTGCGTTCCGGCGCACCGAAGGAAACGCCCGGTGTGTCTTTCTCCACGACGATGCAGGAAACGCCCTTGGCGCCCGCCTCGCCGGTCCGCACCATGCACACATAGAGGTCGGAAGTGCCGGCCCCGGAAATGAAAGCCTTCGAACCGTTCAGCACATAATGGTCGCCATCGCGCACGGCCTTCGTCTTCAATGCCGCCGCGTCCGATCCGCTGGACGGCTCCGTCAGGCAATAGCTCGCAATGAGATCCATCGGCGTCAGGCGCGGCAGCCATTTCTGACGCTGCTCCTCATTGCCGAAGCGGTCGATCATCCACGACGCCATATTGTGGATCGACATGAACGCCGCAGTCGATGTGCAGCCCTCCGACAGCGCCTCGAATATCAGCGCCGCGTCGAGCCGCGTCAGCGCCGAGCCGCCCACATCCTCGCGCACATAAATTCCGGCAAAGCCGAGCGCCGCCGCCTTGCGCATCGTCGCCACGGGAAAAAAGGCATCCCGGTCCCAATCGGCCGCATGGGGGGCCAGCTCATCGGTCGCAAAGTTGCGCGCCACATCCTGAAATGCCTGCTGCTCTTCGGTGAGATCGAAGCGCATGTTTCTTTCCTCCCGGATAGCCGCCAACCCTCGAAACCGGCTTGTGAGCGTGATACTGGCCGCCCTTCGGCCTGTCAACGAAGCGCCCTCCTTACGCTGCGGAACACGGGCTCCTCCGGACATTCGGGCACATTGCACCCGTCCCGCCTTGGCGCTATGAGTTTCGCATGACCGAAAAACAACGCCCCGCCCCCTCCTTTCCCGCCATCCGCATGCGCCGCAACCGCAAGGTCGACTGGTCGCGACGGCTCGTGGCGGAAAACAGCCTTTCGGTAAACGACCTTCTCTGGCCGATTTTCCTGACCGAGGGCAATGGCGTCCTGGAGCCCGTCTCGACCATGCCGGGCGTCCACCGCCGCAGCGTCGATGAGGCGGTCCGCGCCGCAGAGGAAGCCGCCGCGCTCGACATTCCGGTCATCGCCCTCTTCCCCTTCACCCCCACCGGAAAGCGCGACGCGACCGGTTCGCTCGCCACCGACCCGGACAATCTCGTCTGCCGCGCCACCCGTGCCATCAAGGCCGCAGTGCCTAATATCGGCATTCTCTGCGACGTCGCGCTCGATCCCTACACGAGCCACGGCCATGACGGGCTGCTTGCCGGAGACGTCATCCTGAACGATGAGACGCTTGAGGCTCTGGTCGCGCAGGCGCTTGTTCAGGTCGAAGCCGGCTGCGACATCATCGCGCCCTCCGACATGATGGACGGCCGCGTCGCCGCGATCCGCGCCGCACTCGAAGCGGCAGGACATACGAACACCCAGATCATGGCTTATGCCGCGAAATATGCGTCCGCTTTCTACGGCCCCTTCCGCGACGCCATCGGTTCGTCGGGTGCCCTGAAGGGCGACAAGCGCACCTATCAGATGGACCCCGCGAATGGCGACGAGGCCCTGCGCGAAGTCGCCCTCGACATCGCCGAAGGCGCCGACATGGTCATGGTGAAGCCGGGCCTGCCCTATCTCGACATCGTGTCTCGCGTGAAGGCCGAGTTCGGCATGCCGACTTTCGCCTATCAGGTTTCCGGCGAATATTCGATGATCGCCGGCGCCATCGAGCGCGGCTGGTTCGACAGAGACCGCGTGATCCTCGAAAGCCTCATGGCTTTCAAGCGCGCCGGTGCCGATGGCGTGTTGACTTACTTCGCGCTGGATGCGGCGAGGCTCCTCAAGGCGTAAGCCCCGCAAGTGCAAGCGATGCCTCGCCATGGAGCGCGGCAAGTCCTCCCGCCCGTTCCGTAAGCTCGGCCACCTCCGCCGCGAGCCGTTTGCGCTTCGTTGCGGATTTCCTGTCGCCAAGCCGCCCGAACATCAATTCGTAACGGCCGGGAAAATCGCGCGCGAAAGCGAGATAGGTTTCCCGCACCGCCTTCGCGCTGCCCACGGCTTCCAGATCGTCAATCAATATCTCGTAGCCCTCGATGGCGACCGCCCCAAGCAGCTCGTCGAGATTGGCGAAATGCCGGTAAGGCGCCGCCTCCGAAACGCCCGCCCGCCGCGCTGCCTCGCGCATCGTCAGCGCATGGCGTCCGCGAATGTCGATCAGCGTCATTGCTGCTTCCATCAGCCCGCGCCGAAGGTCGCCATGATGATATGTCGTCTTCTGGCCTCGAAGGCGCATTCGCGATTCACGTTCTTGCTTTGTCTCGATAATTTACATGTTATCGCCGTTAACATCGGTGTCAACCTTAATTGGAGAACGATCCGTGAACGGAGCATAAAGTTTTGGTTAAAAGGCAAAGTCCTCGTGCATGCCGTCTATGCGCACGATGGTATCGGTGATGAACCCGTTGAAACCGGTCTGCATTCCGATCGAGTATGCGCCCATAAGCCCGAACTCTACCCAGTCGCCTTCGCGGATATTCTCAGGAAGATAGAATGGCAGCTTCAGCACATCGAGACTGTCGCAGGTCGGCCCGAAGATGCGGAACGGCCGCAGCTCCCCTTCAACCTTGCCATCCTTCGTCAGCGCCCGCACCGGCGGATCGAGGTCTCCGTCCCGGATTTCGGAAAGACAGCCGTAAATGCCGTCATTGATATAAAGATCGTCGCCCTTCCGCAGATGCACCTGCGTCAGCACCGAGCAGGCTTCGGCAACCAGCGCTCGTCCGGGCTCGGCAAACAGTGGCACCTCGATCCCGAGCCGCTCCCTTGCCGCCGCAATGGTGTCGAAATAGGTCTGCAGCGGCGGCACATTCGATTTGTAGATGGCGGGAAAGCCGCCGCCGACATCGAGATATTCGAGCTTCACTCCCGCTTCCTCCGCCACTCTCATCGCCATCTCCATGGCGACGCGAAAGGCGTCTGGGTCGAGGCATTGGCTGCCGACATGAAAGGCGATGGCGGTCCGGCATCCGCGCCTGCTCGCTTCCTTGAGAAGCGTCACCGCCCCCTCGGGCGCCGCGCCGAACTTCGCGGAAAGGTCATAGACCACCTTCCCCTTCGGCGTCGCGATGCGCACTTCGATTGTGATGTCGGTGCCCGCAATCGAGATCACCTTGTCGAGCTCGTCGGGATGGTCCACCACATAATCGGTGATCCCGTAAACATCCGCCGCCGCCTCCAGCGCGCCGCGCCCCTTCACCGGATGGTTGAAATAGCAATGCGCCTCCGGCAGTAGCTCCGTCACCTTCGCGATTTCGGAAATCGACGCCGTATCGAAATGATGAATGCCCGCATCCGACAGCGCCTTCAGCACATAAGGGTGAGGATTGCATTTGGTGGCATAAAGCACCGTCCCGGGAAATCCCTCGACAAAGCTCCGCGCCCGCGTCTTCAGGATATCCGGGAAAATGCAGAACACCGGATAGGAGGGGTCGAGCCGCTGGATGACATCCGTGACAGATGCAAAACGCAGTTGCCGCGCGGCGCTCGTCATGTCTTGTCCAATCTGGCGATAAGGCTCGATGTGTCCCAGCGCCGCCCGCCCATTGCCTGCACTTCGGAATAAAATTGATCGACAATCGCCGTCACCGGCAGATGGGCGCCGTTCCGCCTCGCCTCGTCGAGGCAGATGGCGAGGTCCTTCCGCATCCAGTCGACAGCAAAGCCGAAATCGAACTTGCCCTCTATCATGGTCTTGTAACGGTTTTCCATCTGCCAGCTTTGCGCCGCGCCCTTGGAAATCGTTTCGATCACGGCGGTGGCGTCGAGCCCCGCCTGTTTCGCGAAATGCAGCCCTTCCGCCAGTCCTTCCACCAGCCCGGCAATGCATATCTGGTTCACCATCTTGGTCAGCTGCCCCGCGCCCGATGGGCCGAGCAGCCGCGCCATCCGTGCATAGGCTGAAATGACGGGCGCCGCTTTCGCGAATGCGCCCTCGTCGCCGCCGGCCATCACCGTCAGCACGCCATTTTCGGCGCCCGCCTGCCCGCCCGAAACCGGCGCATCGATAAAGGAGATGCCGCGCGCTTTCGCTTCGTCATGAAGCTCGCGCGCCACAGCGGCGGAAGCCGTCGTGTGGTCGACGAAGATTGCCCCTTGCCCCATCTTCTGGAAGGCGCCCTCCGCGCCTGCGGTCACTTCGCGCAGATCATCGTCATTGCCGACACAGGCAAAAACGATCTCCGCGCCCGCGGCCGCTTCCGCGGGTGTCGCCGCCTGGGTGCCGCCATGCTCGCCCACCCAGCGTTCCGCCTTCGCCGCGGTCCTGTTGTAGACGGTAACCACGTGCCCGGCCTTTCCGAGATGACCAGCCATCGGGTATCCCATCACGCCAAGCCCGATAAATGCGACCTTGCTCACGCCTTGCCTCCTCGCGCTTCTCACTGGAGGCCTATCTAACAGGCTGCGCCCGCAAAGCGCAAAAAAGCGGCACCGCGTCGGAACGCGGCGCCGTATTTCCCGACGAATTTTTTCCGGAACCTAGCGTATCTCGCCTTCGGCGGCGATGCGCCCGGTCTTGCAGAGCTGGGAGGACTTCGCCGAGCAGGGCCCGTAATAGAGCCGCACGATGTTGCCTTCCATCGTCATGTCGTAACAGTCCGGCGTGTTGTACTGAATTTCTTCCGACCTGTGACACCAGCGGTTGCCCTCGATCCACCAGCTGCCGTCGCCTCGGCGGCTTCGCGTGGAAGAAGTACCGCGGTGATAGGTCTGGGCGAAATACTGGATCAGCTCGACATTCGTCGTGCCATCGGGATTGAGCTTGATGATCGTATTGATGAGGCGGCTGCCGCCCTCGAGTTCGATCCGGCCCATCTCCAGATGAAACGTCTTTCCCGTCATCTGCGAGCGGATTTGCCCGGCTGTCAGCGAGTTGCCCTTCTTGTTGAGAATGGTTTCCGCCGCATCGCCCCCGGCGCCGCTGCTCGTGCCATCCTGGATGCCGCCACCGGCGCTCGCCGCCGGCTCGGAGGCTTCAGGCGTCGGCTCCGGTATCACTTCCGGCGGCGGTATCGGTTTCGCATCCTTGCGGACCACCGTTTCCTTTTTCGGCTCCGGCGGCTTCACGGGCTCGGGCTTCGGCGGCTCCGGCTTCTGCACGGGCTCCGGCGGCGCCGCATAGCGGTCATTGGCCGAACCGGCGGCAAGCTGAAATGTCACGGCCTCTCCGCCGCCCGGCCCCGGCCCGCCGAATATTCCGCCGAAAGTCAGCAGCAGCGACAGGAAGAGCAGCGAGTGCAGCAGCACCGACGCAATCATGAAATTGCGCAGCTTGAAGTCGCGCCCTTCCATCTCGGCTTCGGCGCGTCTGTAAGTTGTCGCCGGCGCCGTCATTTGCCGCGCTCCGTCAGGATCGTGACCTGTTCCACGCCGACTTCCCGCAACCCCTCCATCAGGAGAAGCAGCGCTTCGGCCGGCGCTTCCTGGTCGGCTTTGATGGCGACGCGCTTCGTTCCCTGCTCGCCCAGATATCGCTCCACCATCGGTCCCGAAATCTTCGCGTCCACCACCCTGTCGCCAAGCCACACGAAACCGTCCGCTTCCATGATGAGCGTCGCCGGCAGGTCGCGTTCCCGGTCGTTGAGTTCTCCCTGCGGCAGGGCAACAGCCACGGGTTCGGGTGGCGTCATCGTGCCCGCCAGCAGGAAAAAGATCAGCAGCAGAAACACCACGTTGATAAGCGGAATCAGCGTCTCGAATTGCCGCCGGGGCTGTTCTTCGTCGAATTCGATCATGGCCTGATTTTCTCCACGCGCGCCGTACCCACGGCCTTCGCGCCGGATTGCCGTGCCGCCTCGACAGCCGCCACCAGCGCCTGCGTGCGCGATCCCTTTTCGGCGAGGATCGTGACGGTCATGTCCTTGCGCTCGCCGATGGCTTCGCGGAGAGACGCCGTCAGCGCCGTCCGCTCCACGGGCTTGCCGTCAAGCCTGAGCGTGCCGTCGCCCATCAGCCATATTTCGACAACGCGCGCATCGGTGGGCAGTTCGTCCGCGCTCGGCGCCGGCGTCACCACCGACAGCGATTGCGTCTGCATGAACGAAGTCGTCAGCATGAAAAAGATGAGCAGCAGAAACACCACGTCGATAAGCGGCGTCAGACTGGCCATCCCCCTGCGTCGAACGGGTTCCTCGAACATGGGTTTTGCTCCCTTTCGAGGCTACTGCGCCGCCTTCGACTGTGTCGGCCCTTGCCGCGCATGCAGCGCCGCAATCACACGGGCCGAGGCATCGCGCATCGACAGCCGCACCTGATCGATCTTGCCTTCGAGCAGGTTGAGCGCGGTGATGGCCGGCAACGCCACGATAAGGCCCACGGCCGTCGTCAGCAGGGCCACCCAGATGCCGCCCGAAAGCAGCGCCGGGTCCACCTGCGTTCCCGCCTCTTCGAGGCTCTGGAAGGCGTTGATCATGCCGATAACCGTGCCAAGTAGGCCGAGCAGCGGCGAGATATTGCCGATGACTTCGAGCCAGCGGAGATAGCGTTGCAGCGAACCGATCTCCATCGTGCCGACACGAACGATTTCCGACGCCACGTCCTCGTCGCGCAGGTCGCCGCGCATTTTTGCGCGCACCCCCGCCGCCATCGCCCGGGCAAGCGGCGTCCGCTGCTTCTTCAGCACCTCAAGCGAACTGGCGAGGTCGCCGCTTTCGATCTTGTCGAGCGCCGGCTCCACAAAAGCCCGCTTGGAAAGCCCGGCGGACCAGAACTGGAAGATCTTGAGCAGGATGATCGCCGCCGAAATGACCGACAGCACAAGCAGGATGGCCACGATGGGGCCGCCCTTGTCGAGCAGCGAGCCCAATGAATACCAGGTATCCCCGCCCCCGGAGGTGGCGATGATATCGGCCGCGTTGGTCATCGTGTCGCCCGCGCCTGCGGCCGCTTCCGGCGCGCCATTGGCGCCGCCGACTGTCGATTCTTCTTCCGGCATACTACGCTCCCTCCCGAAAGCAACTGTCCCCTCCCAGCTCTTCGCTGGACTCCGGTCTTGTTTTTATCAATGACCCGAGATCGTCTTTTTAGTAAATTTTCGTTACGAAATCACCGCTGCGCTCCAAGGTCAAGCGGTTCGCTCGGCCCGGCGTCATTTTTAATGTTGGTAAATACACTGGGGCGCCGCACTGATACCCTCGATATACATGCATCCGGCAGCAGGCGGGTGAGACAACAGGGAATGGTGGGGCATGTCGCAAACGAAAAATACCGCCGTAGAGGTCGCGGACACCGCCGGAGACGATCTCTTTCTTCCCGATCATTTCCTGAAGGCGATCAACGATGTCGGCACAATGCTGGCAACCATCTACGACCGTCGCACTGGCCTCACCCGCAACCAGACACGAATCGTCATCGCACTCCTCGAAACGGATGGGCAGACGCAGACCGAGCTTGCAAACGCGCTCAGCATCCACAAGGTCTCCGTCGGGATCTATCTGAACGAGCTGGAATCGCTCGGCCTTGTCGAACGTCGCATCCATCCGACGGACGGCCGCGCCAAATGCATTTATCTCACGCCCCTGCTCCACGCGAGCAAGCACATCGCGCGCGATCACTACGCCGCTATCCATAGTGAGGCGATCGCGGGGATCAATGAGAAGGACTACATCGCCATGCTGAGATGCATGGACAAGATGCGCAAGAACCTGGAAGTGCTCGATACGAAAGACCGCAAGGCCCGCCGCAAGGGGTGATGCGCCTTATATGACCGGCGGCAACATCTGATAGGCGCCGCGGTGATAGAGCAGCGGCCGCCCTTCTTCCACATAATCGAACTTCACGACACGCCCCACCATGATGACATGGTCGCCCGCATCGTGCCGCGCTTCGATTTCGCATTCGAAATGGGCGAGCGCCTCGGCAAGCGCGGGGCTGCCGCTTTCGCCTTCCCGCACGTCCATGCCGGCAAGGCTGTGATCGCCTTTCCGTGCCAGCCGCGCGGAGAGGTCCTGGTGCTCCTCCCGCAAAACATTGACCGTGAAATGCGTCGCCTGCTCGAACGCCGCCAGCGTGTCTGACTTCTTGTCGAGGCACCAGAGCACGAGCGGCGGATCGAGCGAAACCGATGAAAACGAGTTCACGGTAATGCCGAAGGGCTCGCCGCCCTTCACACGTGTCGTGATGACGGCAACACCGGTCGCGAACCAGCCAAGCGCATTACGGAACTTGCGAATATCGTGGGCGCCGCCCTGCTCTATCGTCTCTTCGCCGCTCGCCATGGCGCGCCTAACTCCTCGAAAATGCGGGTTCCCGCCTTCGTCCGCGCCCGCCGGTGGCCCATTTCGTCAACCGGTCGTTAACGTCCATGCCCGGTTTAAGCCACGCGGCCTCGCCCGCGCAACACCATCTGGCGCAAATCCAGAGATTTTCACGCAAAACAGATTGGTTAAACCCGCTGTTAAGACGCGCGCAGCAAGATGGCGGCTGAGGCGGGGCGGGCCTGCTGCGCGGCTGGATGGCCGTGGATCACGTACAAGAGAGTGCTTGGGCATATGCGGCTCATTGTCGGCATCGCGGTAGTATTGTTGAGTGTGTTCGGGGGCTACGCCGCTATGGGCGGCCACCTCGAGGTACTTTGGCAGCCATTCGAGGCTGTCATCATCCTCGGTGCCGCCTTCGGCGCATTCTGCATCGCCAATCCGCCTTCTGTGCTGAAGGCGGTCGGCGGCATTTTCGGCACCCTTTTCAAAGGCCCCCGCTACGACAAGGCCGCCTTCCTTGAACTGCTCGGCCTTCAATACACCCTCTTCAAGCTCGCCAAGAGCAAAGGCAACCTTGCCCTCGAAGCCCATGTCGAAAACCCCGGCGAAAGCACCATCTTCGCCCAGTTCCCCAAATTCTCCGCCGACCATCACGCCGTTGAATTCATGTGCGACTACCTGCGCATGATCACGCTTGGCACCGAAAACGCGCATGAGCTCGAGTCGCTGATGGACGAGGAACTCGAAACCCATCACCAGGAACGTGAGCGCATCGTCAGCGCCATGCAGGCGCTCGCCGACGGTACACCCGCTCTCGGCATCGTCGCCGCCGTGCTCGGCGTCATCAAGACCATGGGCTCGATCGACCAGCCGCCCTCCGTTCTCGGCGGCCTTATCGGCGGCGCCCTTGTCGGCACCTTCCTCGGCGTCTTCGTCGCCTACGGCTTCTTCGGCCCAATGGCGCAGTCGCTCCGCAATACCTACGAAGCGGAATCGAAATATTTTCTCTCGATGAAGGCGGGCCTCCTCGCCCACATGGCCGGCTACGCGCCGGCCGTCTCCATCGAATTCGCGCGCAAGGCGCTGATGTCGGAAGTCCGTCCCACCTTCATCGAAGTGGAACAGTCCACCGCCGCCCTGCAGCCCGCCGCCTGACGGAGCTGACAAAAAATGGCGACGCCAAACCAGCAGCCGATCATCCTCAAGAAGGTCAAGAAGGTCGTCCACGGCCATCATGGCGGTGCGTGGAAGATCGCCTATGCCGACTTCGTGACGGCGATGATGGCCTTCTTCCTGTTGATGTGGCTCATCAGCATGACGACGCCGGAGCAGAAGCAGGGCCTCGCCGATTATTTCGCCCCCTCGAATGTCAGCCGCTCCACAAGCGGTGCCGGCGGCATCATGGGCGGCACCGCCTTCGACGAGGAAGGTGCGCGCATGCCGGGCACCAAGCCGCAGGTCGTCATGACCATCTCGACGCCCGCCCAGCCCAAGAGCCCGGAGACGGCTGAAGAGAAGGCCGCCGCTGCGCAGGTCGACAAGCTCCTTAAGGAAAAATCCGCCCGCGACGAAAGGAACTTCCGCAGCGCCGCCGAAAGCATCCGCCAGGCAATGCGCGAGAACCCCGACCTCGCCGAACTTTCCCGCAACGTCATCATCGACGAGACGCCGGAAGGCCTCCGCATCCAGATCGTCGACCAGGACGGCCGCTCCATGTTCCCCTCCGGCAATGCGGAACCATACGAGCGCACCCGGCAGTTGATCGAAGAAGTCTCGAACATCCTCATCAAACTGCCCAACCGCGTCAGCATCTCGGGTCACACGGATGCGAACCCGGTCGAAGGCCGTCCCGGCTATTCGAACTGGGAACTCACCGCCGACCGCGCCAATGCCACCCGTCGCATCCTCGCGGGAGCGGGCCTTTCCAACGACCGCATCTATCAGGTCATCGGCAAGGCCGATTCGGAGCCCCTCTTCCCCGAAGACCCCTATATGGCCGCCAACCGGCGACTTTCGATCGTCCTTCTCCGTGAAGCTTCGGTCACACCGCCCGGCTTCAGCCCCTGATCCGGCAGACACTCCGCTTGCCTTCCGCTTTTTGACGTCTTATGTGAAACGGGCTGGTTTTCACAGGGACGGGAAAAACATGAGCGAAAGCAATCAGGTAGCGCCAACAGGCCTCTCCGCCTCGGAAAGCTTCCAGTGGCCCGCGGGTTCCTTTGACGGCGTTATCGCCGCACGTTGCCTCGCCTTCCTCGCCGACCTCCTCGCCGTCTGCATCCTGCTGGTGCTGGCGACAATCGCTTTCGGCGTCCTCGGTATCCTGACCTTCGGCCTCCTCTGGCCCGGCGCCGCGCTCTCGCCCCTCATTGCCCTTGCCTATTTCACCTTCACGCTCGGCGGCCGTCATTCGGCAACGCCCGGCATGCGCTGGCAGGGCATCGAACTCCGCGCCTGGAACGGCCGCCGTCCCGGGTACCTTCAGGCCGCGCTGCAAACCATCCTCTTTTACGCGAGCGTCGCCATCGGCACGGTCCTTGTCCTGCTGGTGCCCTTCTTCAACGAGCAGCGCCGCTGTCTCCACGACTATCTTTGCGGTACTGTCTTCGTCCGCCGTTCCGTCTGAACCGAGGCCGCTTCGCGTAACGCCTGCTGATCCTTTCTTTTAATCTCCGGGCGCACCGCCGGCTTGCCGTGCTGTGCGCTCCCTGACTAGATGCGCGCATGGAAATCGCTTTCGCCTGGCAGATGTGGGTGACCTATGGCCTGATCCTGGTCGCGGTCCTGCTTTTCAGCATTGAACGGATTTCGCTCGAGCTCTCCGCGCTCGGCATTCTCGTTTTCCTGCTCGTCTTCTTCTATCTCTTCCCCGTCACCGGCCCGGCGGGACAAAACCTCTTGAGTTCCACCGCATTGCTGGCGGGCTTCGCCAATCCCGCACTCATCGCCGTCCTCGCGCTCCTGGTCGTCGGCCACGGCATGTTCCAGACCGGCGCGCTCGATGGCGCCGCGCGTTCCGTCGCCGATCTCGGCTCCACGCGCCCTGGCCTCACCATCTTCTGCACCTTCCTTCTGGTCGCCGTCATCAGCGCCTTCCTGAACAACACCCCGGTCGCGGTGATGTTCATCCCCGTCCTCGCCACGCTGGCGGGCCGCTTCGGCCAGCGCGCGCCGAAGGTGATGATGACCTTGAGCTTCGTCTCGATCCTCGGTGGCATGACAACGCTTATCGGCTCCTCGACAAACCTCCTCGCGGCGGGCGTCGTGATGACATCGCACCTCCCGCCCATCGGCATTTTCGACTTTGTCGTCCCCGGTATGTTTCTCGCCGCGATCGGCTTCCTCTACGCCACGCTCGTCGTGCCGCATCTCCTGCCGGATCGCGGCGGCGCCGTCGATCTCTCGGGCCCTGAAGCCGGGGGCGGCAAGCAATATATCGCCCAGCTCGAAATCACCTCCGGCCATCCCCTTGTCGGCGTCAGTTCCGTTGCCGGCCTCTTCCCGCCGCTCCGCGACATGACGGTCCGCATGATCCAGCGCGGCGAACACCCGATCCTGCCGCCCTTCGAGGACGTGACGCTCGTCCCCGGCGATGTCGTCATCGTCGCCGCCACCCGCCAGACATTGACCGAAGCCCTGAAGTCCGGCTCGCGCATATTCGAAGGCATGCTTGAGGAGCGTTTCGCCGAAGGTCTCGACACGAGCGAAGGCCCCGCGAAGCCCGGCGGCGAGCTCGTCCTTGCCGAAACCGTGGTCGCGCCCGGCTCCCGCATGATCGGCCAGACCATCGAGCAGATCGCCTTCCGCCACCAGACCGGCTGCATCGTTCTCGGCATCCAGCGCCGCAGCCGCATGATCCGCACCCTGCTGAACGACATTCGGCTCGAAGCGGGCGACGTGCTGCTCGTTCTCGGCAAGGGCGCCCAGGTGCAGGACCTCCGGCACAATCGCGACGTCCTCCTCCTCGAATGGTCGGCAACCGAACTGCCGGACCCGAAATTCGCCCGCCGCGCCCTCGCCGTCTTCGGCATCATGGTCGCCACCGTCTTGACCGGCCTTGTCCCCATCGAGATCGCCGCCGTTGGCGCCGCCGCCGCCATCATCGCAACCGGCGTCCTCAACGTGCGCCAGGCCGCCCGCGCGATAGACCGGCGGATATTTCTCATGGTCGGTGCCATGCTCGGCGTCGCCGCCGCCCTCGACGCGACAGGCGGCGCCCGCGCCATCGCCGAGGCATCGGTGCTGGTCTTTGCCGGCTACGGCGTCCCGGTCATTCTCTCGGCCTTCTTCTTCGCCACCGCCCTCACCACCAACGTCCTCACCAACAATGCCACCGCCGTCCTGTTCACACCCATTGCCATCAGCACGGCAACGCAGCTCGGCGTCGATCCCCTGATCTTCGTCTACGCGGTCATCTTCGCCGCCAACTGCTCCTTCGCCACACCCATGGGCTACCAGACCAATCTTCTGGTTATGGGACCTGGCCATTATGAATTCAGGGATTTCGTCCGCGCCGGAACACCCCTCGTCATTCTGCTCTGGCTGGCCTATTCTTTCTTCGCGCCCTGGTATTATGGGCTCTGAACCGGAAATGTGACCGCGAGCGCGAGAAGGCAGTGACAGACCAGTCCCGCACGAGATTTCCGCAGTTCTACATCACGGCGCCGCAGCCGTGCCCCTACCTGCTCGGCCGCTACGAAAAGAAGGTCTTCACCCACCTTCTCGGCGACGAGCCCGTCTCCCTCAACAACGCGCTCACCCAGGCCGGCTTCCGCCGCAGCCAGAACATCGCCTATCGCCCCGCCTGCGACGATTGCCAGGCCTGCGTCTCCGTCCGTGTCGTCGTGAAGGATTTCCAGCCCGGCCGCACGTTCCGCCGCATCCTCGCGCGCAACGCCGATCTCCGCTCCACGCCGCAGCCTGCCCGCGCCACCGATGAGCAATACACGCTGCTGCGCCGCTACCTCGACGCCCGCCACGCCGAAGGCGGCATGGCCGACATGTCGCGCCTCGATTACGTCGCCATGGTCGAGGATACGACCATCGCCACCCGCCTCTTTGAATATCGCCGCCCGGACGGCACGCTCACCGCCGCCGCCCTCACCGACATGCTCGATGACGGCCTGTCGATGGTCTACAGCTTCTACGAACCCGGCGAGCCGGGCCGCAGCCTCGGCACATGGATGGTCCTCGAGCATATAGAGAGGGCCCGCGCCCTCAGCCTCCCTTACGTCTATCTCGGCTACTGGGTCGATGGCAGCCGCAAGATGGCCTACAAGACCCGCTTCCGCCCCCTCGAAGCCCTGACCATGGAGGGCTGGCGCGCGCATCCCGCTTCCTGAGCGGTCGCTGTTGCGCCGCGCGCCCGCGCGCCTATACTGGCCGCAAATTGTACCCCTTCAATCAGGGGTCAGGCGGCCGGAGAGGGCCGCGCCGGGGAAGTAAATCGGGGAGTCGTCCATGAAACGCCGTTCGTTCTTGACGGGCGCTGGCACAGCCGCCATCGCCGCCGCCGCCATGCCCGCGCCTGCCGTGGCGCAGGGCAAGCGCCAGCTCAAGATGGTCACCACCTGGCCGAAGAATTATCCCGGCCTCGGTGTCTCCGCCGAACGCCTCGCCACCCGCATCCGCGACATGACGGACGGCCAGATCGACATCAAGGTCTACGCCGCCGGTGAACTCGTCCCCGCGCTCGAATCCTTCGATACCGTTTCAAGCGGTGCCGCCGACATCTATCACGGCGCGGAATATTACTGGCAGGGCAAGTCCAAGGCGTTCAACTTCTTCACTGCTGTTCCCTTCGGCATGACGGCCGCCGAAATCAACGGCTGGATCTATCATGGCGGCGGACAGGAGCTCTGGGACGGCCTCTCCAAAGGCTTCAACATCAAACCCCTCATGACCGCCAATACCGGCGTGCAGCTCGCTGGCTGGTATCGCAACGAGATCAAGTCGCTGGACGACCTGAAGGGCCTCAAGATCCGCATGCCCGGTCTCGGCGGCGAGGTCATGCGCCGCCTCGGCGCCGCCGCCGTCACGCTCGCCGGACCGGATATTTTCCCCGCCCTCCAGAACGGCACCATCGACGCCGCCGAATGGGTCGCGCCCTGGAACGACATGGCCTTCGGTTTCTACCGCATCGCCAAATTCTACTACTGGCCGGGCTTCCACGAGCCGGGATCGAGCCTCGCCGCCGGCTTCAATCTCTCCGTCTGGGAGTCCTTCACCAAGCCGCAACAAGCGATTGTCCGCGCCGCCTGCGCTGCCGAAAACGACTACACCCTCGCCGAATACACCCATCACAATGGCCGCGCCCTGAAGACGCTGGTCGATGAGCATGGCGTACAGATGCGGAAATTCCCCGACGATGTCCTCGCTGCTCTCAAGAAGGCGTCGCGCGAAGTCCTCGAAGACGCCGCCAAAAGCGATGCCGCCACCGCGAAGATCTATGAAAGCTTCCGCGAGGCGCTCGCCATCTCCGAAGAGTGGACGCGGATCGGCGATGAAGGTTTCGTGGAGGCCCGCCGCGGCTGACGCGGGCCACCATCATGAACAAGCTTTGGCATCTCGCAACGCTGATCGATTCCCTGAACGAAACCATAGGCCGCGCGGTCGCATGGCTCGCGCTCCTGATGGTGCTGACGCAGTTCGTCGTCGTGCTGATGCGTTATGTCTTTGGCGTCGGCTCCGTCTGGGCGCAGGAGTCGATCGTCTACATGCATGGCACCATGTTCATGCTCGCCGCCGGCTACACCCTCCTGCATAACGGCCATGTCCGGGTCGACGTCATTTATCGCGCCGCCTCTCCCGCCTTCAAGGCATGGGTGGACCTTCTCGGCACCGTTTTCCTTCTCCTGCCTGTCTGCTTTCTGATCTTCTATGTCGGCCTCCCCTATGTCGAAAGTTCGTGGAGCAGCTTTGAAGGCAGCCGCGAGACGAGCGGCATTCAGGGCGTCTATCTTCTGAAAAGCGTGATCCTCGTTTTCGTCGTGCTTCTCGCGCTGCAAGGCCTCTCCACCATCATTCACGCGTTGCGCGTTCTCGCCGGGCAGGAAAAGCCGGTCGAGGAAGCCGCGACCATTCTCTAGGCGCCGCCGGATGGATCTTCGCGAATCTCTCGACGTCCTGATGTTCATCGCCGTCTGCGCGGTACTGCTCACCGGCTTCCCCGTCGCATTCACGCTGGCCGGCGTCGCGCTCGTCTTCGGCCTCCTCGGCATGGCCTTCGGCGTCTTCGACTTCGGCTTCATGGCTGCGCTGCCGCAACGCATCTACGGCAACATGACGAACGACGTGCTGATCGCCGTGCCGCTTTTCGTCTTCATGGGCACCATGCTGGAGCGTTCCAAGGTCGCGGAGGAACTGCTCGAAAACATGGGCCGCCTCTTCGGCCATTTGCGCGGCGGCCTCGGCATCTCTGTCTCCATCGTCGGCGCGCTCCTCGCCGCCTCCACAGGCATCGTCGGCGCAACCGTGGTGACGATGGGGCTCCTCGCTCTCCCCACCATGCTGCGCCGCGGCTACGATCCCGCCCTCGCCTCCGGCTCCATCGCGGCCGCCGGCACGCTCGGGCAGATCATCCCGCCCTCCATTGTCCTCGTGCTGCTCGGCGACACACTCGCCAACGCCTACCAGAAGGCACAGCTCGAACAGAACAACTGGATGCCGGATACGCTCTCGGTCGGCGATCTCTTCGCGGGCGCGCTGCTGCCCGGCCTCATGCTGGTCGGCTTCTACATCCTCTATCAGGTCGTCCGCGCCGCGCTCGATCCGAAGTCCTCCCCCGCCATGCCGGTCGATGACAGCGTCACCACCGCCGAACTCTATCGCCGCACGCTGCGCGCTCTTCTCCCGCCCGTCGCGCTCATCGTCGCCGTCATGGGCTCGATCCTCGGCGGCATCGCAACGCCGACGGAAGCCGCTGCGCTCGGCGCCATCGGCTCCATCCTCCTCGCGGGCGACCGCGCGGGCGGCCTCAAGCTTCCCGTCCGCATGGCCGCCGCCGCGCTGGCCGCCTTGCTGCTGCTCACCTCCTTTGTGGATCTTCGGACCGCGCGCAGCGAAATCTCCGGCAGCGACTGGCTTGCCATCTGGTTCGCCTATGCGCTCTGCGCCGTCGTTGCCTGGGGTCTCTTCGCCAGCATCTTCCGCCTCTGGGGCAGCGGCGTCATAGGCGAGGTCACACAAAGCACCGCGCGCATCACCTCAATGGTCTTCATCATCCTGATCGGCGCCGCGCTTTTCAGCCTCGTCTTCCGTGGCCTCGGCGGCGACGACACGGTGCATGAATTCCTGAATTCCATGCCGGGCGGCGCCACCGGCGCGGTCATCACCGTCATGCTCATCATGTTCGCGCTCGGCTTCTTTCTCGATTTCATCGAGATCATCTTCGTCGTGGTGCCGATCGTCGCTCCGATCCTGCTGATGATGGACGTCAATCCCATCTGGCTCGGCGTCATGATGGCGGTCAATCTGCAGACCTCCTTCCTCACGCCGCCCTTCGGCTTCGCCCTCTTCTATCTGCGCGGCGTCGCGCCTGAGAGCGTCAGCACCATGCAGATTTATCGCGGCGCCGTTCCCTTCGTCCTGCTGCAGCTTCTGGCGCTCGGCGTCATCGCCCTTTTCCCCGCCCTCGCCACATGGTTGCCGGGCGTCCTCTTCGGCGGTATGTAATCCACATGGCAAAACGTCCCACAACAGAAGCGGCCGAGGAAGCAGGCCGCAACATGATGCGCTTCGCGCTCGTCGCCCTTGCGATGGTCGGCGTCGTCATGTTCTTCATCGTCACCGGCCGCGTCGATATGAGCGAGCCGGTCGAACTCACCGCCCGCTTGAGCCAGCCCGCGACCTACAGCGCCACCTCGCTGACAACGCTTGATGTAAGCCTCACCCTCGCCAACAACACCGACGAGGCGCTGCCGCTGGAACTCCGCTCCCAATGCGATATTTTCCGCTGGTTCGTCACCGATGAAGACAAGAACCTCGTCCAGTCGCAGCGCGACGACGAGCCTTGCGTCAATCTGCCGGTAACGGGCGCGCTCGAACCGAAGACGAACATGACCGGCAACTACACGCTGAACCTCGATCCCACTCGCGTAACGCCCGGCGACTACATCCTCTTCATCCGCTACTGGGGCTACGAAATCCGCGAGCCCCTGACGATAAACTGAACGTCCTTGCTTCAGAAAATTCGTCATTGCGAGGAGCGAAGCGACGCGGCAATCCATGAAGCGGTAGGGATCGCCCCAAACCTCAGATCAACTCCTCATACAAATCCCGCCATTCGGGATTCCCGCTTTGGATGAGATCGATCTTCTTTTGCCTCGTACCGGCCTTGATCTGCTTCTCGCGTGCAATCGCATATTCCATCTCGTCTAGCATTTCGTACCAGACGAGCATCTTGCAGCCATAGCGTTTTGAGAAACCGGATAGCACTCCTTCTCGATGCTCATAGATGCGCCGCTCCAGATGTGATGTCACGCCGGTATAGATGGTTCCGTTCCGCTTGTTTGCGACAATGTAGACGGCCGGACGCTTCATTTGTCACTCCCGCTAGCCGCCCCACCCTGTCGCAGGCGCCCTATGGATTGCTTCGCTTCGCTCGCAATGACGTGTTTGAGATATGAAATCAAACTAACCACGTCATTGCGAGGAGCGAAGCGACGCGGCAATCCATGAAGCCGCAAACTCGGACTTCGCTCACACCGCCCCGAACGGCCCCCCGAACTTCCGCTCGCTCGTGAAGCCCTTGGGCGGCAAGCGTCCGGCCTGCGCCCGCGCGCCCACCCAGTCCTTGAGGTCCGGGAAGTTCCGCTGCCTGCCGCTCTTGTCGTAAACAGTCAGCCCCTCTTTCAGGTTGAAGGTCTTCACATCCGCGAGCCCGCCATCGGCATAGCGTTGCAGCCGCACGCCCTTGCCGCGCGTCATCTCGTTCACCTCTTTCACCGGGAAGATCAGCAGCTTCCGGTTGTCGCCGATCACCGCCACATGCGTTCCCTGCACCGGCGCGCAGGCAATCGCCTCGTCCTTGCCGGTCACGTTCAGCACCTGCTTGCCCGCCCGGCGCATCGCCACCACCTCGTCTTCCGGCACGATGAAGCCATTGCCTTCATGCGACGCGACGATGAGCTTCCGCCCCGGCTGGTGTACGAAGAGCTCCACCACCTCGTGGCTCTCGTCGAGGTCGATCATCAGCCGCACCGGCTCGCCATTGCCGCGCCCGCCCGGCAGCTTGGTCACGTCGAGTGTGTAGAAGCGCCCATCCGTCGCAAACAGCAAAACCTTGTCGGTCGTTTCCGCGTGAAGCAGGAAGCGTCCCGCATCGCCTTCTTTGAACTTGATCTCCGTATCAGGCCCGACATGCCCCTTCATCGTGCGGATCCAGCCCTTCTTGGAGCAGACGACCGTCACCGGCTCCTTCTCGATCATCGCTTCCATCGGCACATATTCGATCGCCGGCGCATCGGAGAATTTCGTCCGCCGCGCGCCGAGCGCCGTCTTCGGTCCGAACAGCGCCTTCACTTCCTTGATCTCGTCCGCGACACGCGCCCATTGCTTGTCCTCGGATTTGACGAGCGACTTCAGCGCCTTCTGCTCCGCCGACAGTTCCTTGTGCTCGCCGCGAATTTCCATCTCCTCCAGCTTGCGTAAAGATCGCAGCCGCATGTTGAGAATGGCTTCCGCCTGGTTGTCAGTGAGCTTGAACTTCTTGATGAGCGCCGGCTTCGGCTCATCCTCCTGCCGGATGATGCGGATCACCTCGTCGAGATTGAGATAGGCCTTGAGATAGCCTTCCAGCACTTCGAGCCGCTTCTCGATCTTGTCGAGCCGGAAGTTCGAGCGCCGCACCAGCACAACCTTGCGATGCTCAAGCCATGCCCGCAGCACGCCGCGTAGCGACATCACGCCCGGCACCTGCCCGGCGGAGAGCACGTTCATGTTGAGCGGAAAGCGGTTCTCCAGCTCGGTCGAACGGAAAAGCGACTCCATCAGATGCGCCGGATCGACGGTCCTCGCCTTCGGCACCAGCACGAGGCGGATTTCCTCCGCGCTCTCGTCGCGCACATCTTCCAGCAGCGGCAGCTTGCGGGCCTGCAACAGCTCGGCGATCTTCTCCACCAGCTTCGACTTCTGCACCTGATAGGGAATTTCCGTGACGACGATCTGGTAGCCGCCGCGCGGCAGCTCTTCCTGCTCCCACCGCGCCCTCACGCGAAAGCCGCCGCGCCCCGTCTCGTAAGCCTCGAGCATCGCCGCCCTCGGTTCCACGATGATGCCGCCCGTCGGAAAGTCCGGCCCCTTCACGAATTCGACCAGCTTCTCCGTCTTCGCATTCGGATGCTTGATGAGATAAAGCGCCGCGTCGCAAAGCTCGGCCGCATTATGTGGCGGAATGCTGGTCGCCATGCCGACCGCGATCCCCGCCGCGCCATTCGCCAGCAATTGCGGAAAGGCGCCGGGCAGCACCGTCGGCTCGCTGTCCTCGCCGTCATAGGTGTCGCGAAAATCGACCGTGTCCTCGTCGATCCCGTTCAGCAGCTGCGCCGCAACTTCCGTCAGCCGCGCTTCGGTGTAGCGCATCGCCGCCGCGTTATCGCCGTCCACATTGCCGAAATTGCCCTGCCCGTCGACCAGCGGATAGCGCACCGAAAAACTCTGCGCCAGCCGCACCAGCGCGTCATAGACCGACTGGTCGCCATGCGGATGGTAGCGGCCGATGACATCGCCCACCACGCGCGCCGATTTCTTGAACCCCGACCCCGGATCGAGTTTCAGCTGCCGCATCGCGAACAGTACGCGCCGATGCACCGGCTTCAGCCCGTCCCGCACATCCGGCAGCGCCCGATGCATGATCGTCGAGAGCGCATAAGCGAGATACCGCTCCTCCAGCGCCTCCCGCAAATTGATCTCGTGTTCCGGCTCCGGCGGCGGTGCAACTTTGGTCATCGGCAAATCTTCTCGTTACTTGGTCGTCATTGCGAGGCCTTCGCCTCTTCCCACCCTCCCCTGGGGGGAGGGTCGAAATTTGAGTAGCGTCAGCGAAACAAATTTCGGGGCGGGGGCTCTGCCTCACCGGGCCGAACGCGCAAACGGCATTCTCCCGCGCGCCGACTATACCAGCGATTCGCCGCTCACTCCGCCCTCGCCGCCATCTTCTCCATGAGCCTGATCCGCGCATCCGGCAGGTGCCGCTCATGCGCCGCGAAGAGATGCCGCTCCAGAAAATGTCCCGTCAGCCGCAGGCCTTCCGCCACATCCGCCGCCTCCGCCGCGCCCGCCTGGCTCCCCACCAGAAAGCCCGGCAGCCGGAAGAGCCGCTCCTTGTAGATTTCGCCCGCCCCCCGGCTCACCGCGCTCCCGCTCCGCGGCGACACATAGGCGAGATCGTCGCGGCTTCCCGTCGCCGCGCATTGCGTGAGGTCGAGCCCGAAGCCCAGCTCTTGCAAAAGCCCCAGCTCCCAGCGCACAAACACCGCCGGCCACACATCCTCGTCCCGCATCGTGTCGAGCAGCACTTCATAGCCGTCGTAAAGTGCCGGATGCGCCTCCCGTTCCGGCAGGATGCTGCAAATGGCGCTCGCCGCGCTCAGGCCCAGCAGCGCCAGCGGATCGTCCATCAAAAGCCCCGCCAGCGGCTTCACCAGCTCCACCTGATAGGTGCCGAGATGTTCGGAAAGCCGCCCCCGCCAATGCGCCGCCAGCTTGTTGCCCGGCTGCAGCACGCTCCGCATCCGCCGCCCCGCGCCGCCATGCACAAGCCCGAGATGCCGCCCCTGCTCCCGCGTGAAAAGCTCCAGGATCGCGCCCGTCTCGCCATGAGCCCGCGCCGACAACACAATCCCTTCGTCCCGCCACTCCACGATCCGGCAACCTTTCGTCCATGCGATCCGCTTTGTAGCATGGCCGGGCGTGAGAGAGGACAATCTGCGGGCGCGGCGGAGGACGATCTAGTCCTTCGGAAAGTCGAGTCCCATCTCGCGGTAGCGTTCGCGGTCGTCCGACCAGTTCTCGCGCACCTTCACGAACAGGAAGAGATGCACTTTCGTTTCCAGCATCTCCTGCAGTTCCTCGCGCGCAAGCTGGCCGACCGTCTTGATGGTCTGCCCGCCCTTGCCGAGCGCGATCTTCTTCTGGCTGTCCCGCTCCACGAAAATCACCTGCGCGATGCGGATCGAGCCATCCTTCTTCTGCTCCCAGCTTTCCGTCTCGACCGTCAGCGAATAGGGCAGCTCGTCATGCAGCCGCAGGAAGAGCTTCTCGCGCGTCACCTCCGAGGCAAGCGAGCGCAGCGGCACATCCGCCGCCTGGTCTTCGGGATAATGCCAGGGGCCCGGCGGCATCAGCCCGGCGAGGTATTTCTTCAGATCCGCCACCCCGTCGCCCTTCAGCGCCGAGATCATGAAGGTCTCGGTGAAGATGCCGGTCTCGTTCAGCGCCGCCGCTGTCTTCAGCAGCTTTTCGCGGGGACAGGCATCCACCTTGTTCAGCACGAGGATGGCTTTCCGTCCCTGCGACTTCAGCCCCTCGAGAATCCGGTCCACATCGCTGTCGCGGCCGCTCTCCATGTCGACCATCAGGACGATCAGATCGGAGTCCCCCGCCCCGCCCCAGGCCGCATCCACCATCGCCCTGTCGAGCCGCCGCTTCGGCTTGAAGATGCCGGGCGTGTCGACGAAGACGATCTGGGTATTCCCCTCCATCGCGATGCCGCGGATGCGCGAGCGCGTCGTCTGCACCTTGTGGGTGACGATCGCGACCTTCGATCCGACGAGCTGATTCAGCAGCGTGGATTTCCCCGCATTGGGCGCGCCGATGATCGCGACGAAGCCGCAGCGGGTTATCCCCGCTTCAGCGTCGCGGGCACCGTTTTCCAGGTGCGTCTCTTTCGGGGTCTCATTTGTCATTGTGACGGTTTCTTTGCAGTTTGATGACAGTCACCTGTTTTCAGTCCTTCGCGGGCCATACGCCCAGTGCTTCAAGCAGCGCGCGAGCGGCCGTTTGCTCTGCCTGCCGTTTGGAATTTCCTTGTGCCCTCAAGGGCTTGGCCTTGCCGGCCGAGACCTCGACCGTGAATTCCGGTGCGTGGTCCGGCCCGCTTCTGCCGACCAGCGTATATGTCGGCACGCCTTGCCCGCGCGCCTGCGCCCATTCCTGCAATGCGGTCTTCGCGTCCTGCGGAATTTCGCTAGACTTTTCAACGAGATAGGCCCATTCCGTCTCGATGAACCGCCGCGCCGCCTGTAGTCCGCCATCGGTATAGAGCGCCGCGATCACCGCCTCGCAGGCATCGGCAAGAATGGCGGGTTTCCGCCTTCCGCCGGCTTTTTCCTCGCCCGCACCCATGGTGATGCAGGCGCCGAGGCCGATCCGTTCCGCCACCTCCGCGCAGGCTTCCTTTCGGACTAACGCGTTGTAACGAATGGCTAATTCGCCTTCATCCGCCTGCGGAAAATCGCGCAGCAGCCAGTCCGCGATGACGAGACCGAGCACGCGGTCGCCGAGAAATTCAAATCGCTGGTAGTTCGCGCCATCCGCGCTTGGATGAGTGAGCGCCCGAGAAAGAAGCCCCAAGTCCTTGAAATCATGGGCTAAACGGACTTGAAGCGCGGCGTTCAATCGACCCATCTGGCGATACGGTCCCAACGGATCGCGGACGGCCACTTCCAGACTTGCCAGAACGACGCGCTGCCATCCGCCGAGAAGAAAGTGATCTGCGCCTTGCCGATCAGGTTTTCAAAAGGCACGTAACCCACTGAATCCGCTACACGACTGTCGCTGGAATTGTCGCGATTGTCGCCCATCATGAAGTAGTGGCCCTGCGGCACGATATAGATGCCGGTATTGTCCCACACGCTGTTCCTGTTCATGTCGAGCGTGATGTAGGACACGCCATTCGGCAGCGTTTCCTTGTATTGCGGCACCCGCCGCACATTCCCTGCCATGTCGCGATAGATGAAATCGTCGACGCGGACGCGCGGCACCGCGCGGTCGTTGAGATAGAGAACGCCCTCTTTCATCTGCACGGAGTCGCCCGGTAACCCTATGACGCGCTTGATGAAATCGGTGTGGTTGTCGCTCGGCTGCTTGAACACCGCAATGTCCCCGCGCTCCGGCTGCGCACCCATGATGCGCCCGCTGAAGAGCGGCGGGCTGAACGGCAGCGAATGCTTGGAATAGCCATAACTGTATTTGGAAACGAACAGATAGTCGCCCACCAGCAGCGTCGACTCCATCGAGCTCGACGGAATGAAGAACGGCTGAAACAGGAAAGCCCGGATAAAAAGGGCGATAAGCAGCGCGTAAATGATCGTGCGCAGGTTTTCAGCCACCGAGCTGCTGCGCAGTTTTTTCGCGTTCTCGCTCATCGTCATCTTCCAGCTCCTGCCCGCCATTGGGCCGTTTCCTCCCGAAAACGGCGGACCATACCACAATAAAACCGCCCGTCTCCCCCAATGACTCAGGGCTTGGGCACCACCGAAATAATGACGAAAGCCTGCGCCTGCGGGTGATCGTCGGTAATCGTCAGGTGAATGACGGCCTCCGTGCCCTCCGGCGTCATCTCCTTCAGCCGCTCCAGGGCGCCCCCTGTCAGCGCCATGGTCGGCTGCCCGCCCCGCAGGTTCACGACCCCCATATCCTTCCAGAAAACGCCGCGCCGCATCCCGGTCCCGAGCGCCTTGGAGCAGGCCTCTTTCGCCGCAAACCTCTTGGCATAAGAGGCCGCCCGCATCCGCCGCCCTTCCGACTTCGCCTTCTCGACCTCGGTGAATATCCGCTCGATGAAACGGTCGCCGAAACGGTCCAGCGTCTTCTGAACCCGGCGGATATCGATGATGTCGTTGCCGATACCGATAATCATGCGCCGCCCTTCCCGCCTGCCGCACCATCCGCCGCCAGGCTCTTTCGAGCTTCATCCATCGCCGCCCGCATCTGCTTGATGCTCGCATCGAGGCCGATAAAAATCGCCTCGCCGACGAGGAAGTGCCCGATATTGAGCTCCGCGAGCTCCGGCAGTGCCGCCACCGGAGTCACCGTGTCAAAGGTCAATCCATGTCCCGCATGAACCTCGAGGCCGAGTTCGGCTCCCTCCCGCGCTGCCATGGCCAGGCGCGCCAGTTCCGCATCGCGCTTGGCACTCTCCCGCGCCACCGCCGCATCGCAATAGGCCCCTGTATGAAGCTCAACCACCGGCGCCCCGAGCGAGCAGGCCGCCTCCAACTGGCGTCGATCCGCATTGATGAAAAGCGAAACGCGAATGCCGGCATCGCCAAGCCGCTGCACAATCGGCTTCAGGTGGTTGTGAAGGCCCGCCGCATCGAGCCCCCCCTCCGTCGTCACTTCCTCGCGCCGCTCCGGCACAATGCAACAGGCATGAGGCACATGCCTGAGCGCTATGTTGAGCATTTCGGGCGTTGCCGCCATTTCCAAGTTGAGCGGCAGGCCGATCTCGCCCTTGAGCCGCGCAATGTCCGCGTCCCTGATGTGGCGCCGGTCCTCGCGTAAATGGGCCGTGATGCCGTCGGCGCCTGCGGCAGCCGCCACTTCCGCCGCGCGCACGGGATCGGGATGATCGCCGCCCCGCGCATTCCGTATTGTCGCCACATGGTCGATATTGACGCCAAGCCTGAGGTATCCGGACGAATTTAGAGTCACCTTGTGTCTCCCCCGTTCAACCATGGGTCATTTGCCGCGCTGTCGCTCTCGGATGAGACGCCGGGCTCTCTGCTGACGGCCTGCCTCAGCAACACCCTTTCGGTGAGCATTTTTCGCCGCTGCCCCTGATAGGCCTCAACGCCGCTCCGAACCACGATGTAGGAAACGCCGCCGAGCATGATACCCACCGGGATCGATCCCACGGTCAGCGGCACCAACAGCGGCAATATCATGTCGAAGGCGCGTTCGCTTTGCAGTGTCTCCGCAATGTCCGGGTCCGCAGGGGTGGGTGACCCTATGATGAAGTGGCCAGCCTCATAGACCACGAACCAGATTGCAGGAAAAGTCAGTGGGTTCCCGACAAACGTCCCAATCGCCGAGGCAATCAAATTGCCGCGTAAAACCCATGCGACCAGCATCGCCAGCAGAATATGAAACCCGAGAAAAGGTGTGCAGGAGGAAAAGGCTCCCGCCGCGACGCCGAGCGCTATGGCATGCGGCGTGCCCGAAAGCCGCCAGACGCGCCGCCACCCATATTGCAGCGTGCGCTTCCATCCGGAGCGCGGCCAGAAAATCTCCCGGATTTTCTGAATCGGGTGAAGCTCAACTCTACGGCGAAACAAATAAGGCGCTCCTCACGCGATGTGTCGGCTGCCCGGCTTTTCCGCCGGAAGCGCCGCAAGTTCCTTGGGCAACTTGTCCGGCGCATAAGCTGGAATGGCGATCCGCGCGAGCGAGATGAGCTTCGTACCGACCTTTGCCTTGCCGCCCGACCTGTCGATCAGACAAGCGGCCGCCACTACTTTTGCTCCTGTTTTCCCGATCGCCTCAATGCACTCGCGCGAGGAAAGTCCCGTCGTCACAATGTCTTCCACCATCACAACCCGCATTCCCTTCGTCAGGGGAAATCCGCGCCGCAGAACGAATTCGCCCTGCTCCCGCTCGACATACATCGCCGGCACCTTCATATAGCGCGCGGTCTCGTAGCCGGGGATAATGCCGCCAACTGCGGGCGAAACGATGGCATCGATCGGCCCTTTGACTTCCTGCCGGATTTTTTCCGCCAGCGCCTTGCAGAGCCGTCCAGTCCTTTGCGGATTCATGAAAACCAGGGCTTTCTGCAGGAAAACCGGGCTGTGAAGCCCGGACGACAGGATGAAGTGCCCTCTCAGCAACGCTCCGGCCTTCTCGAATTCCTTGAGAACCTTTTCTTGATCCATTTTTATCGCTCTTGTCTTGGGGGAAAGGAACGCCGTCAGCGGCGCGGACGGACAACACTGTTGACGCAAGACAAACCGTTCAAAGCCGACATGACGCGCGTCAAATGTTTAAGGTCGCGGACCTCCAGATCGATCTGGATATCGTAGAAATCCGTGTCGCGTTGCGTCAGCGAAAGGTTGGCGATGTTGCTGCCATAATCGGCGATAAGCGTGGAGATGTTAGCCAGCGATCCGACTTCGTTTCGGGCTGTAACGCGCAACCGCGCCGGGAATGTCTGTGGATGATCGGGGTCGATGTCCCATGTTGCATCGATCCAGCGCAGCGGCTCGCCATCAAATTCTTCAAGCGCGGGAGTATCGATCGGATAGATCGTTATGCCTTCGCCCGGCATCATGATGCCGACAATCCGCTCGCCCGGCAGCGGAAACATGTCCGGTGCAAAACGGGTCACAAGCCCCGCCGCGCGGCCGGTAACACGAACGGAGCCACCGCGCTCGTCCTTGCCATTCATCTTCGCCCCGCGCTTCCGGCCATCCTTCGGCGTCGGCTCGGTCGGATAGACAACCTGCAAGACCTGAGGCGCGCTTAATGTTCCGTCGCCGACCGAAGCAAGAAGTTCATTGAGATCGCTCTTCCGAAGCGGTCCGATCGCGCGCTCCAGCAGAGTGTCGGTCGCTTCCTTGCCCGCTTGCTCGAAAGCGCTCTTCAGAATTTGCCTGCCGAGCCGGCTGAATTCCGCCTGCTTCGTCGCGCGGATGGATCGGCGGATGGCTGAACGCGCCTTCCCGGTCGCAACGAACGCTTCCCATGCAGGAGCCGGACGTTGTGCCTGCGAGCGAATGATTTCGACTTCGTCGCCATTCTCGAGATGCGTGCGAAGCGGCATGTGACGCCCGTTTATCTTGCAGCCGACACAGGTGTCGCCAACTTCAGTATGGACCGCATACGCAAAGTCGATAGGCGTCGCGCCGCGCGGCAGCGTAATTAGAAGTCCATTGGGCGTGAAACAAAAGACCTGGTCCGAGAACATCTGGAGCTTGGTGTGTTCCAGAAACTCTTCCGGCGTCCCGCCATGCTCCAACATCTCGATAAGCTGCCGCAACCAGCGGAATGTTCCTGCGAAATCACCGGATGTCTCGTCGTCCTCGCCGCCGGCTGGCGCCTCCTTGTAGAGCCAGTGCGCGGCAATGCCATATTCGGCCACTTCATGCATTTTCCGCGTGCGTATCTGCACTTCGGCGCGCTTCTTCTGCGGCCCGATCATCGTCGTATGCACGGAGCGGTAACCGTTCGCCTTGGGTGTCGAGATGTAGTCCTTGAATCTTCCGGGCACCATCGGCCAGTTGGTGTGAAGAATGCCGACGGCGCGGTAGCAATCCGGCACCTCGTCGACCACGACCCGGAAACCAAAAATATCCGAAAGTTGTTCGAGCGAAATCGCGCGGCGCTCCATCTTGCGCCACATCGAGTAGGGCCGCTTCTCGCGCCCGATTACCTCGCAGGAAAGCCCCTCCTCGTTGAGCTTTGCCTTGATCTCGTCGGCAATAAGCTTGACCGTATCCCCGCTCGCCTCACGGAACTCATTCAGCCGCTTCAGCAATGTCTCGCGCGCTTCCGGGTTCAGCTCCTTGAACGCAAGGTCTTCCAGTTCCTCACGCACTTCCTGGATACCCATGCGGCCCGCGAGGGGGGCATAGATTTCCATCGTCTCAAGCGCGATGCGCTGCCGCTTGTCGGCCGAAGAAATGAAGTGGAGGGTCCGCATGTTATGCAGGCGGTCGGCGAGCTTCACGAGCAGAACGCGAATATCGTTCGACATGGCCAGCAGGAACTTCCGAAAGTTTTCCGCTTGCTTCGACCGTTCCGAGGTGAGTTCGAGACGCGTGAGCTTCGTCACGCCGTCGACAAGCCCTGCCACCTGCGCGCCGAAAAGCTTGGTCAGCTCCTCCATCGTCGACCCGGTATCTTCGATGGTGTCGTGCAGCAACGCCGTGACGATCGTCGCGGTGTCGAGCTTGAGGTCGGTCAGAATGCCGGCCACTTCGATCGGGTGAGAGAAATAGGGATCGCCGCTGGCGCGCTTCTGGCTGCCATGCTGTTTCATGGCATAGACATAGGCACGGTTTATCAGGGCTTCGTCCGCCTTCGGATCGTAGCCGAGCACGCGATCTACGAGCTCATACTGACGTAACATGCCTGTTAGTCTCCTGCGGCCTCTCTTGCGAACTTCCTAACGCTCGTTCCACGCCTCAAACAAAAAGCGCCGCCCCTCACCTTCCGGCCGGGCGGCGCTCAAACCGATTGACGTCTGCGTTGGGCCGAAAGCCCGTTCCGCTCGTTCTCAGTCTTCCCCGTCCATATCGTCGGCATCGGCGGACTTCTGCTGCGGCGAGTCGATCTGGCTCTGAATGGCCCGCAGCAGGTCTTCCTCGCTCATCCGCTCGCCACCGCCTTCGGCCGCACCGAACGTATCTTTCACTTCGCCGGCCGCTTCGCCCGACATCAGAAGCTGCATCTGCTCGACTTCCGGCTCTTCGGTCTCGACGCGGCTCTGCATGCTGCCGATCAGCTCTTCGCGGAGATCTTCCGGCATGATGGTCCGGTCGGCAATTTCGCGCAGCGCAACGACCGGGTTCTTGTCATTGTCGCGATCGACAGTGAGTTCGGCACCCGCCGACATGGCGCGCGCCCGGTGCCCCGCGAGCAGAACGAGCTCAAAGCGGTTCGGCACCTTGTCGACGCAATCTTCCACGGTCACTCGGGCCATTGCAAAACTCCAGTATGGCAGGATCCTGATTGGCCCTGTATGTAGGGGCTGGATCACCAGAAAGCAAGCAGTAACAGGCTCTTACGAGCGTATCTGCGACAATTCAACTACCCGTCCGCTCAATTCCGGCCAGACCACCGGGCCCCAATGCGGCAATCAAGCGGTCGACACTTTCTCCCGTTACCGGGTGCCGCCATTCAGGCGCCACATCGCGGAGCGGCAGAAGCACGAAGCCTCGCAGCGCGATTCCCGGATGCGGCAGCGCAAGCGGCAATTTTCCCGCTCCCGCATCGGCGCCACGGGGTCCCGCAGCCGGCATAATCATTCCCCGGTAGTCCAGCAGATCGAGATCGAGGGGCCGGGACGCCCATCGCTCCCGCCGCACCCGGCCGAAGATAGCTTCGATCCGGTGCAGGATATTGAGAAGATCCGCGGGCGGCAGGGCCGTCTCGATGGAGACGACAGAATTAACGTAATCAGGCTGTACATAAGAGGAAAGCGCCGGCGTCTTGTATAGATGCGCACATTTCACGACGCGAATGCCGAACCCGGGCATCACTGCCAGCGCAGCCTCCAGCGTCTTCACGGGGCTGCCATGCACGGTGGCCAGGTTGCCGCCCAGTGCCACAAGAATGCCGGGAATATGTGGCCTGATATCAGACATCATAAATGCTTCCCTTCATGCGCCACTGCATTACTTGCGGTTTACGCGCCCCGGTCGTAACTCTCATGGTGCTTGTCGGCCCATTACGGCATTCAGCATAGAATTTCTTAGCATAATCATTCTATTACAGGAGTTTTCAGTGATTTTTTATCCGAACGAACGCATTGCTCTCTTCATCGATGGCGCCAATCTCTACTCCGCCGCCCGGGGCCTCGGCTTCGATATCGATTACAAGCGCCTTCTGGATCACTTTCGCTCGAAAGGCGTCCTCGTCCGGGCTTTCTACTACACAGCCCTCCTTGAGGATCAGGAATATTCTCCCCTTCGCCCGTTGATCGACTGGCTCGATTACAATGGCTATGCGGTTGTTACCAAGCCCGCCAAGGAATTCACCGACGCCACCGGCCGCCGCCGAATCAAAGGCAACATGGATATCGAACTGGCGATCGATGCGCTCGAAATAGCGGACAAGCTCGACCACCTCGTCCTCTTCTCCGGTGACGGCGACTTCCGGCGCCTGGTTGATGCCGTCCAGCGCAAGGGCAAGCGCGTCACGGTCGTCTCGACGATGCGCAGCCAGCCTCCCATGATCGCGGACGAGCTTCGCCGCCAGGCGGATCAATACGTCGAACTTGAATCCATGCGCGATGCCATCGGCCGCAGCCACTCCGACCGTCCGGCCGCACCGCTCCGCAACGATGATGATTTCGAGTATGACGACGAAGAAGACGACGAGATCGAACGCCCGGCGCGCGCCTGATCGTGAGCTCCTTGGCCCCCTCCTCAGGTCTGTCGGCGACCATCCCTGAAGCGCCGCTCGACTGCCCGCTCTGCCCGCGTCTCGTTGCCTATCGGCAAGACAATGACAGGGCGCACCCGGACTGGTTCAACGCGCCTGTCCCATCCTTCGGCACCGGCAATGCTCGCCTGCTGATTGTCGGCCTGGCGCCGGGCGTTCAGGGAGCGAACCGTACCGGCCGGCCTTTCACGGGCGACTATGCGGGCGATCTCCTCTACGCCACGCTGCTCGAATTCGGCTTCGCGCGCGGCACCTACGACGCCCGCCCCGATGACGGGCTCGAGCTGGTCGGCGCGATGATTACCAATGCCGTGCGGTGCGTGCCGCCGCAAAACAAGCCGACGCCCGCCGAGGCCAAAACCTGTCTTCGGTTCCTGTCTGCCCGCATTGAGGCCCTGCCGGACCTTCAGGCCGTTCTGGCCCTCGGACGCATCGCCCACGACGCGGTGCTCTCGGCGCGGGAGTTGAAACGCTCATCCGCACCATTCGGCCACGGCGCGCAACACGATCTCGGGCAGGGTTTAAGGCTTTTCGACAGCTATCATTGCTCTCGATACAACACGAATACGCGGCGTCTCACACCGGATATGTTTCGGAGCGTCTTCAGCGATGTCAGGGCCTATCTCGACGGCAAGGGCCGCTAGCCCTTCTCCCGCATCAGCCGTGCCTTGTCGCGCTCCCAGCTCCGCTCTTTCAGCGTTTCGCGCTTGTCCGCAAGCTTCTTGCCCTGCGCAAGACCGATCTCGACCTTCACGCGCCCCTTGTCGGTGAAATACATCCGCAGCGGCACGACGGTCATGCCCTGCCGCTGCACCGCCGCGGCCAGCTTCTCGATTTCCCGTTTGTGCAGCAGCAACTTTCGGGGCCGGCGGGTCTCGTGGTTGAACTGGTTCGCCTGCAGGTAAATCGGGATATAGGCGTTGACGAGCATTACTTCGCCCGTGCGCGTCACCTGGGCATAAGCCTCATTGAGGCTTCCCTGTCCGGTCCGAAGCGATTTGACCTCGCTTCCCTTGAGCTCGATCCCGGCTTCGAACGTCTCGCCGATGCTGTAGTTGAAGCGCGCCTTGCGGTTATCCGCGATGATTTTCCGGCCGTCTCCGGCCTTCTTCTTGGCGCCGCCGCTCTTGGAGGACATAGCTCCTCAATTTCCCTTCCGGCGCATCAGTTGAGAAGCCCGGCACTGCGCATGGCGCCCAGAACCTTCTGCTCAGCCGCGGCACTTGCCGGGACGAGTGGCAGCCTCAATTCGTTGGCGCAGAGCCCCAGCAGGTTTGCCGCATACTTTACGGGCGCCGGATTCGGGTCCACGAACAGCGCGTTGTGAAGCGGCATCAGCCGGTCCTGGATTTCCAGCGCCTTCCTGTAGTCCCCGTCGAGCGTCGCTTCCTGAAACGCCGAGCAGAGCGCCGGCGCAACATTGGCCGTCACCGAAATGCAGCCCACGCCACCATGTGCGTTGAAGCCAAGCGCCGTCGCGTCTTCACCCGACAACTGGCAGAACTCCGCCCCCATTTCCTGCCGCTGCAGGCTGACCCGCGCCAGATTGGCCGTCGCGTCCTTCACCCCGACCACGTTCTTCAACTCGAAAAGCCGCGTCATGGTCTCGAGCGTGATATCAACGATGGTACGCCCGGGGATATTGTAAAGAATGATGGGAATATCGACCGCATCATTCACTGCCTTGAAGTGGGCAAAAATGCCTTCCTGGGACGGCTTGTTGTAGTAACCGGTCACGCTCAGAACGGCGTCCGCCCCGACCTTCTTGGCAAACCGGGTCAGTTCGATCGCTTCCACCGTATTGTTGGAGCCTGCCCCGGCAATGACCGGCACCCGCCCCTTCGCGGTCTTGACGCACAATTCGACGACGCGCTTGTGCTCGTCATGGCTGAGTGTGGGCGACTCGCCGGTCGTCCCGCACGGGACGAGCCCGTGGGTGCCCTGCTCGATCTGCCATTCCACAAGTTTCACGAATGCAGCCTCATCCACCGCGCCGTTCTTGAACGGCGTTATGAGCGCGACATACGATCCCTTGAACATGACTTAGGCTCCGTTGCCCCGCTTGCGGCGGGCGAATTTCAATCGGGTGGTTCCGAAGGCGCGCAAGATAACCATAAGTAGCGACGCCAGCAAGAAAACTGCCCTTGGTCCCGCTTGCGGCCTATTGCGACGCCTGTTAGCACATAGGTAGTCTCGATAGTGGAGAATCCGATGCTGCGAGGTCTTTCGCATCGGGCTGTCCGGTGCGGTAGCGGCGATCCGGAGGCCCTTCATCAGGAGAAGCCTCGGGCGGATCGGGAACTTCGGATTTTTCGGGTTTTGCAGGTGGGCTATTCGTCCCGGTTGAGTTATTTCCCCGTTCTGGCTGCCCTCGTGGCGGCGAGCTTCGCCTTATGCGCTGAAGCCGGCGCTTCCACCTTGCCCATACCCCGGCCCGACGCAGGCGATCCGCCCGCACGCCTCTCGGTGGTATCTAGCGCTCCCACCGCAGCCGCAACTCCCGGCAACACCCTATCCCGCCTGGGCGCCGCTGAACTCGCGGCGCTACGCAACGCCCTGTCTGAAGCGGACCGAGGCAACTGGAGCGCCGCCAGCCGGCATATGGCCGGGGTCTCCGATCCGGCTGCGATCAAACTCGTCACCTGGACGCGGCTCATCGCCGATAGCAGTAATGCCACTTTTGCAGAACTGGTCGCCTTTCGAGAGCAAAACCACGACTGGCCGCGCCGTCATGTGCTGGCTCTTCGGGCCGAAACAGCACTCCTCTCTTATCCCATGTCCGCCGACGATGTAATTGCCTGGTTTAGCGCCAATCCTCCCCAAACCGGCGAGGGACGCATCCGCTATGGCAAAACCCTGGTCGAGGCTGGCCGCGAAAAAGAGGGCGCTGAATGGATTCGCAAAGCATGGATCGAGAATGATTTTTCCACTCGCCGCCAACAGGAAATACTCAAATCTTTCGGGAAATATCTGACGGCAGACGCGCAGCAATCAAGGCTTGCACGTCTCTTGTGGGAGCAGCGGACAGGCGACGCGCAAACGACGGCTGCGTTGATGGGAGCCGAAGTGCGCGCACTTGCCGATGCTCGCATCCAGCTCATTTCCGGCTCGAGCAAGGCTCAAGCGGCCCTTTCTCAGGTTCCCCCCGCACTCCGCGCCGATCCCGGCCTTCTGTATGATCAGGTTCGGTATGAACGCCGCAGGGGTAACGACCATACGGCCTTGCCGCTGCTCCTTACCGCACCGACCGAACCTCACAAGATGGTCCGGCCCGACAGCTGGTGGGTCGAGCGCAAAATTCTCGCCCGCAAGGCCATGTCGGATGGCCTCTATGCCGAGGCTTACAAGATTTCCGCAGGCAGCGGTCTTACCGAAGGCGTGGGTTTCGCGGAAGCGGAATTCATGGCCGGCTGGCTCGCGCTTCAATATCTGAACAAGGCGGACACCGCACTTGCTCACTTCAAAAAGCTGGGCGCGGGCGTGTCCACGCCGATCAGCAAATCACGCGCCGAGTATTGGTCCGGCCGGGCCGCATCTGCTGCGGGACGTAAAGATGAAGCAACCGCCTACTACCGTGCCGCAGCCGCTTATCCCACCACCTTCTATGGGCAGCTCGCCACGGCCGCTCTCGGCTCCACGGGCGGCGACGGCAAGCTTCGCCTACCGAACGACCCGGCACATTCCGCCGATGCCAAAACGCGCTTTGCAAAACGCGAGCTGGTCCATGTTGCGAACATCCTGCAGGATCTCGATCGGCAACAGCAGCGCTGGGTCTTCATGTTGCATCTCGCAGACATCATCGATGATCCCGAGGAACTGGCCGCCCTGTCCGAAATGGCCCTGAAGTCCGGCGATCAGAAACTCTCGCTCCGCATGGCAAAGGCCACATCGCTCCGCAACATTGTATTGCCTGGCTATGCCTACCCGACGGCTGCAATGCCGCAATGGACACACAGGGGGCCGCCCGTCGAAAAGGCGCTGGTTTATGGTCTTTCGCGTCAGGAAAGCGAGTTCGATCCTCAGGCGCTGAGCCCGGCGGGTGCTCGCGGCATCATGCAGCTTATGCCGACGACGGCACGCATGGTGGCAAAGCAGGTCGGCCTTCCCTATTCTCCGGCCAAGCTTACCGATCCCGTCTACAACGCCACCCTTGGCGCCGCCCATCTCGGCGATCTTGTAGAGAACGAGTTCGGTGGCTCCTACATCATGAGCATTGCCGCCTACAACGCCGGCTCCTCTCGTGTACGCCAATGGGTCACCCAATATGGCGACCCGCGCTCGACCGCTGTTGATCCCATCGACTGGATCGAGAGCATTCCCTTCTCCGAGACACGCAACTACGTGCAACGTGTCATCGAGAACATGGAAGTTTACCGCAGCCGCCTGAGCGGCGATGTCGAACCCGTCCGTATCGACGAGGACTTGCGTCGTCATACCGGCGCACCGATCTCGACTCCGGCGCCCACACCACGCCTGACCAATGTTCCCCTCGCGCCTCCTTCCGCAGCGCCAGCCATGACCACACCCGCCGCGAATGCACCCGCCCCGGTCGCACCACCTGGCTCCGTGAGGATGGCACCTGTTGTCGAAGCGGAAGATGGGCGCGCGTCGACTACGGTTCGTTAAAGCAGCGAGCCATCTTGCTGCCGCCGCATTGGTTGCACATGATCCCCCCGTCACATGCTGTCCGGAGACTGATCCCCCATGGCGCTTCCCTATCGCGAGCTATTCTATACCAGTCAGGACGGCCTCCGGCTTTTCGCCCGGGACTATGGCGACCGAACCTCTCCCGGTACGCCGGTTATTTGCCTGCCGGGCCTGACCCGAAATTCAAAGGACTTCGAAGCGCTGGCGGTTCACCTCTCATCCCGCCACCGTGTCCTCTGCCCGGACCTGCGCGGCAGGGGGCTTTCGGAATATTGTCAGAACTGGTCCGACTACACGCCGGCCCACGAGATGATGGACACTCTCGACCTCATGGCCGCAGCCGGCGTTGCGCAAGCGATCTTTGTGGGCACGTCGCGCGGCGGCCTCATCATCATGGCGCTTGCCGCCTTTCGCCCGAATGTCATCAAGGCCGCGATCCTGAACGATGTTGGTCCGGAGCTCGACCCAAAAGGCATTGAGCGGATCGCCGGCTATGTCGGCATCATGGAGACACCCGCCACCTGGGACGAAGCGGCGGTCAAGCTTCGCATGATGAATGAGCGCGAATTTCCAAATCTGTCGAGCGACGACTGGCGTGCTTTCTCCCGCCGCACATTTGCCGAGGAAAGCGGCGCACCAAAGATGGACTACGACCCGAAGATAGGGACCGCCATGCGAAAGGGCATGGACGCCGCGAAGGGCGAAATTCCAACCCTGTGGCCGCAATTCAAGGCACTCGCCCAGATGCCTGTGCTGGTTGTTCGAGGTGAATACTCAGACCTTCTGACGGCAGAAATCGTGGCGCGAATGACCGAAGAGCATCCCCTGATGAAAACCATCGTCGCGAAGGATCGCGGTCACGCACCATTCCTCGATGAGCCGGAAGTACTCGCCGCCATCGACGCGTTTCTGCAGAACGACATCACCTGATTTATTCGTTGGATTGAACAGCCTCGGGTGCCTCCGGCTGGGTCTTGCCGGGAGGGGAAGCAATAATATCCTGCGCCGCCTGCAAACGCATGGCCCCCCGAACGGCATGATGGGCGATGCGACGCATGAGATCTGCCTCGCGCATGGCATCATCGAGATAGGCGAGGTAAACGAAATCGCCTCTCGATGCCGCCGACAGGACAACCTGCTTTATCTCCTGATATTGCCCTTCAAATCGATTTCCCGCCGCCGTCAGCCATTCGACATCGGTATGCGCAGCGTAGTTTTGTGGATCAGCCAGAAAAGCGGCCACGGCCTGCCTGTAATCCGCGAGCGCCCGGCGCGCGCTATCCGGCATCCGCGCCTCAGTCGCCGTATATGTCATCAACGCTTCGAGCTCGTGTACTGTCCCATTGCAATGCTGCAGGGCGCGCAGCGCATGTGCGAGGGCGTCCGGCAGTCCGGTAGGCAATCGCGCTTCCGACAGGTCGGCCGCATATTCCCTGATCGTTTCCGCAAGCCGCGAAGCGACCAGGAACCTCTGGCGTAGATACGCCGCCTTGCCCGCGGGATCCCGCAAATAACTCGCTCCTGCTTCCGCTACAATCGCTTCAAGCCTTTGCAATTCCAGCAAAAGGCTGGGCACCGCAAGCGAGGGCACGTCCCGCAACGTCTGATCCAGGTACCGCGCTCTGGCTTCGTTTTCGTCCTCGGAGACAAATAGCGTCTCAAGCTTGGCGATCAGCCGATCGGTCAGTCCCCAGAACAGTACGACCCCCAGAACATTGAACAGGGTGTGAAAGAGCGCGAGAACGGCTGCCGCACCAAGTGCCAACTCGGTAACCGCGAGCCACGAAATGATCGCAACGAAGCCAGGCAGTATGAGAAATGCGATCGCACCTGTCGCAAGATTGAAGATCAGATGACTGGCCGCCACCCGCTTGGCGTTCGAAGTGGCATTGAGAACGGCGAGAAGCCCCGTCACGGTGGTGCCGAGATTGGCCCCGATAACCATGGCGGCTCCCGTCTCCAGCCCGATCAACCCGCTGGACACAGCAGAGAGCGCAATCGCAATGGACGCACTGGACGACTGCGCCAATGCCGTGATGAAAAACCCGGCCAGTACGAACAAAAAATCCTGCATGAAGCCGTCGGAAAGCGCATCGACAGAAAGCCCTGCCGCTATGCCGCCGAAGCTGTCTTTCAGTACCGCCACCCCGAGGAAGAACAAGCCGAATCCGGTCAGAGCTTCTCCCAACGCTCCGCGTGCAGACCCCGGGGATGTCAACCGCACCATCATCCCGACGCCCACCAGCGGCAGCGCGAGAAATTCGATATTCACGTTGAAACCGATGATCGCCACCATCCATCCGGTCATGGTAGTGCCGACATTGCTGCCGAAGATTACCCATACCGCCTGTCTGAGCGTCAGCACCCCCGCGTTGACGAAGCCGATCGTAGCGACCGTAACAGCACTGGAAGACTGCACCAGCGCCGTCACGGCAAAGCCGGAGACCAGCCCTCTAAGCCGGGTGTTCGTCCATCGCTCAAGCAAGGCTTTCAGCGAGGGGCCCGCCGCAACCTTCAGCCCTTCCGTCATGAGCCACATGCCCACCAGAAAGAGGCCGACGCCGCCGACAAGACCGGTCACACTTTCGATGCTCATGGGGTCCCCTTCACACTCGCCGTGTGCAGTATCGCAATTTCCTCCCGTCGTTGGATAGGGCTACCCGCGCGACACTTTGAGCATCCGCGTCGCTCCCGCTTGAAACTCAAACGGCACCGTCACCAGTTCCGGACGCGCTCCATCCGCCGACAGCGCCTCGATGATACCGGGAAGGTGGCTTGATGGCCTGCCATCGAGATTGATGAGCGGAAACACCCGCACCTCAGCTGCCACCCGCAAAAGTTCTTTCATCCCTGCCAGGTGAAATGCGAAGTCGAGATCGTCGCCATACAGAAACAGTAGATGCGACGAAACCGCCAGCCTGAATGCTTTGTCCGGAAAAGGCAGAAAGGGCAGCGAGGCCGGTATATAGCGCCCTTCCCTTTTCCCCGCTTCAAAATCGGCAAGAAACAGGTTGAGCGCCTCTCTCCTCAGCGCGTGTACTGCGTCTTCCGAGCGGTAATAGCTCCACTTGAAGCGATATGCGGCACGGCGCATGCCAGCCCGCATGGCAAGCGCCACCTCTTCAAATCTTCCCCGGATTTCCGCTCCGGAAAAGCGGTACAAAGGATCGGCCGCAACCACAAGCGATCCTCGGGCAGCAGCTTCAGCCGCAAAAGACGAAGGTCCGCCGCCAGCGTCCAATATCGGAGACATGTCACCGAGGCGCTCCAATCCGAGAAATGCCTCATACTCACAGAGGCGGCGACCCCATGGCACAACGCCATCCAGCTCGAATTCATTTCGTGAGGCTTGTTCGAACTTTCTCATCTTTCCAGCACCTCCAGGCGCATTGGAGCCACCCCGGAGAAGGCGCTCTTTCGATGAGAATTTCTGCAAACGAAAAGGCCGCCTCCATTAGGGGCGGCCTTTCCGGTTAGTCGTCAGACGACGGAGCGGGGCCACCCTTCAGGTGGTCCACCACGCGCCGATCATGACAAACGAAGTCATCATTTCATCCTCTTCACCCGGAACATCGACGGGCGAGAGAAATCTATGCCCGCCGTGTCACTTTGCCAAGCGGTAATGCATGACACCCCAGGCAAGATAACCCTTGTCTGCTCCGTCCACCCAGTGGCCGAGTCCTTTGATCATATTGTCGAGATAGGTCGTGCTTGCCCCCTTGGACAAGCGCTCGTAGTTCGCCTTCAATTCCTCGCCGACACGCCAGTAATGCCGCCGCAGCTGATGCGTCAGTACCTTGACTTCGACCTTCTTGAAATCCCTGCGGCCAAGCTCCCTGTCGTAGAAATCGAAGCTGCCCAGTGTTTCCAGATGTATGCGATCGAGAATGGGCTGCAACACGCCTTCGGGGCAATCATCGGCCTGCATTGGATCGGTAAAAATGAACTGGCCACCGGGCTTCAATACGCGCTTGACCTCATCCAGTACGCGCGGACGGTTCCCGCTGTGGAGTATCGCGTCCTGCGACCATACGACGTCCATGCTCTCGTCATCCGCAGGAATATTCTCGAAATCGCCATGAACGACGTCGACGCGCTCTTCCAGTCCCGCTTTCCTGTTCAGCTCACGGTTGAGCTTGTTCTGCGTCTCGCTGATGTTGACACACGTTACATGACAACCTCGTGTCTTCGCGAGATGCCGCGCTGCACCGCCATAACCTGCACCGATATCGAGCACCTTTGACGTTTCACCGATGCCTTGCAGCATCGAAGCCAGAGTTTCGTCATTGCGATGGCTTGCCGGAACGATCGCTTCATTATCGTCCTTGTACATCCCGATATGGATATCCTCCCCGCCCCATATCGTGAAGTAGAAGGAATCTGCGTCCGGGCTGTCGTAGTAAGCTTCGGCCTGTGCGACCGCACTGGACTTATTCGCCTTCATGGTAGGTCTTCTCCGCGACGTGAATAAAGAAATCGGTGTCTTCGTCCTTGTACTTGTCCTGGAAGTCTCCATAGGTGGACACCTTCTGGAACCCGATTTCATGCATGAGACGCCGCGTGTAATTCTTCCGTAGAGGAAACATGTTCAGGTGATAGACGCTGTCGTCCGGAAACGTGTAGCGGAAGCGGGCAAGTGTCTCATCGACATGCTCCGGTTCAGCCGTAACCTTGTCACCGCAATAGTAGTATTTGTGTTTGGAGCTGAATCCGTGATCCAGAATCGCGTCATAGTTGCGCTGATCAAGTATGAGAATGCCGTCATGCTTCAGCGCCGCATAAAACTCCGCCAGCGCCCGCCGCCGGTCCTTTTCTTCGAAAAGATGCGTAAATGAATTGCCAAGGCAGATAATCGCGTCGAATTTTCCATGCACATCCTTGTTCAGCCAGCGCCAATCGGCATGAACCGTCTGCATGACAAAACTGTGATCCCGGGCATTTGCGAAAGCCTTTGAAAGCATCTCGGCATTGCCGTCGACGCTCGTAACGTCGAATCCCGCTTTCAGCAGCTGCACGGAGTTGAAGCCCGTTCCGGTCGCAACATCCAGCACCTTGTGCTTTCCGCGCTCCTTCAGAATATCGATGAAAAAGTGCCCCTCGCTCTCGGCCCGGCTGTCCCAATCGATGAGATCGTCCCATTTATCTACGAACGACTCGACATATTCGTTCTGGTAGTTGTCCGTCTCCCGCCTCGCCAGCGGGTCATCGCCAAATTCTTGTTCCCTTTTCAGTTGTTTCACGATGACTTCCTCCGGAATGAATGACGGCGACCTGCGCGCATGTCTGCGCTGCCGTCAAAATGCACAAACGGCACCGGCTAAATCGCCGCCGGCAACCTATGAATTCGGTTTCGAAAGCCCGCAAGATAAGCCGCGCACACGCACGAAACGGGCCGCGTCCAAAATACGCCGACGAAACATCGACAAGGTGACTGGAGTCACAGGACGCGACTGGGGACCGCGCTGCATCTTGTGATACCGCGCGCAATATGCCCTCTCAGCTGACGCAAGCTAACAAAGCTGATCGTCAGTATCAACCGCAAGCCGAAGAAAATTAAAAAACCGCCGTCCTGTAAGGATTTCTTTGATCATGCTTCATCTGCAACGACGCCATCTACCCTGCGCTTCCCGTTGAGGTTTTCTTCATCGAGATATCGCGACCGCACTTGCGGTAGAGAATCCGGATGACGCTCTCGCAAATATGAAACAAGTTTCTCTCGTACATAGCAGCGCAGATCCCAGGCTTGCGGTGAAGTGGCCGCACTCACCAGTGCGCGAATTTCGATGGAACGGTCACCGGCATCCGTCACCTGGAGGTTGACTACCTTGCCATCCCATAGAGGGGACGACTTTGCCACTTCGTTCAGATGCTCCCTTAGCTCGTCGACTGGAAGGTTATAATCCGTATAAAGATAGACGGTCCCTATGATCGATGCGCTCTCTCTGGTCCAGTTGGTGAACGGGTTCTGGATGAAATAGGACAGCGGCACAATCAGCCGCCTCCAGTCCCAAATGCGGATCACAACATAGGTGCCGTTTATTTCCTCGATCCACCCCCACTCCCCTTCGACCACCACCGCATCGTCGATTCGGATGGGCTGTGTTATGGCGATCTGTATGCCCGCAATGAGGTTTTCCAGCACGGGGCGCGCAGCAAATCCCAGCACAAGGCCCGCAGCACCTGCCGAGGCAAAAACACTGATCCCATACTGGCGCACGGACTCAAACGACATCAGCCCCGCGCCCAGCGTCAGCAAGACGACAAGCGTGTCCGCTACACGGCGAAGGATGCGTAGCTGCGTCACATGTTTTCGGGCGAGAAGATTGTCCGCAACGTCCAGCTCGAAGCGAGCCATGTAAATGTCGGCAGCGATATGGGTCGCCACCAGCACGGACCAGCCGATAATTACGATAAGGCAGGCACCCAGAATGGAGGAGATAACGGAAAGGCTTTCATCCGAAAGCGGGGCCATCTGAATGGCGAGGGACGCTGCAATAAAAACCGCAATCGCGCAGGTTAGAAGCCGGGTTCTGCGCACCAATGTTTGCACATAAATCGCACGCTGCGAAAACAGCGTTGTGAACACTCTGATCGCGATCGCGTGTGCGACAATGGCGAAGATCGCCCCCATAGCCACCAGAAGTATCGTGGCGCTCCATGCGGGCATCCAACCAAGAATTTCATAGAAGAGCGAAATTTGGGGGTCGGACAAGGCAGCTTCCGTTGATCTGGTAGGGTTCTGCCAATAGAGCTAGGGCGCTACATCCCCAGAGCAAGCTCTAGGTGTTTGAGCTTGAAGGGCATCGTCCGGAGCGTGCCGCGCAGTGCATTCATCTGGGCTGCAACTGTTTCGTCAAATCTTCCGCATGTAAGGAACTTGGCAGGCCGCTTGGCCAGCGCCGCCACACGTCTGCCCCTTGTTCCTCCCGGCTCAGTCCTGCTCTCCTGGTTCGACCTTCAACGTCGGGATCGACCAATTGTAGAAGATCGCGAGAAGCCGGATTATCAGCACCACACCGCTTGAAATCCAGAATGTCAGCAGAGGAGGCAGGCCCATCCAGTCTGCAAACACAAACAGCAATGCGCCGCAAAGCGCGGCAAGAGCATAAACCTCCTTGCGCAGGATAGTCGGCGTCCGGTTCGCCAGCACATCGCGGATGACACCTCCCGCGATGCCTGTAATGACACCCATAACGACAGCGACGAAGCCTGACGTCTCCATCTCGAGCGCCTTGCGCGTGCCGAGTGATACAAAAACCGCAAGTCCTACGGCATCTGCAATCGCGACCGGCCGCCTGACCCGGTGCGCAAAGCGCGCAAAAGGAATAGTGGCGAGCGCAACACAGCCCGCCAGCAAAACGTACCACGGGGCCGCCATCCAGAAGACCGGCACGTCGAGCAACAGGTCGCGCACGGTCCCGCCACCCACGGCGACGATAACGCCCAGCACCATGACGCCGAACCAATCCATCTGACGTTCTCCGGCGACAAGCGCCCCCGAAACCGCGAAGGCGGCAATACCGATGAACTGCAGCAACATGAGGATTTCGACATGGGTCATGCAGCCAAATCTATGCGGTGGCAAAGGCAAATGCCAGCCGTGGACTTCGGCATGCTGCACCGCACCGGACAAGAGAATGCCTCCTTGCCCGCACGCTCCGTGCCCCGCTACTCTCCTCCGCACAGAAATTATCCTAGAAGGTCATATGCGTTACGAACGCAGCATCCGCCACGGCAAGCTCGGCGTCCGGACCAAGCTCAGCCAGGGCATCGGAGCAGTGCCCGATACCATCAAGAATTGGGTGTTCAATACCTTCACCCTGCTTTTCTACAATCAGGTGCTCGGTGTCGACGCCTTCATGGTCTCTGTCGCCTTGGCCATCGCCATCGTCTTCGATGCCGTCACGGACCCGATGGTGGCGACCCTGTCGGACAATCTTCACACCCGCTGGGGCCGCCGCCACCCCCTTATGCTGATCGCATCGATACCGCTCGGCCTGTGTCTCTTCGCCGTCTTCGTACCGCCTGCCGGTCTCGGGCCGGCCGGCCTCTTCGGCTGGCTGCTGACCTTCACGATACTGACGCGCGGCTTTATGACCCTCTACTTCGTGCCATGGGCCGCCATCGCCGCGGAACTGTCCGACGATTATGTGGAGCGCACCTCTGTCATGGCCTATCGCTTCGCGATCGGCTGGACCGTCGGTGTGTCATTTCCCCTCATCGTCTTCAGCGTATTCATGGTGAGCACCGAAGCCTATCCTGTCGGCCAGCTCAATCCGGCTGGATACCCCGCCATGGCGGCCCTCGCAGGCTGCCTCATGGCATCTGGCGCCCTCGCCACAACGCTCCTCACCTGGCGCGAAATCCCCTATCTGCGCAAGCATGCCGACGCTCCGCCCGCCTTCGGCTTTGTGCAAATCCTGCGCGAGCTCGGGGCGGCGTTGCGCTACGACCAGTTCGCACTGATTTTCGTGATCCTGTTGATGATCGGCGCGATCGGCGGCACGACGGCGAATATCGGCATCTACATGATGACATTTTTCTGGGGCTTGTCGGGAGAACATCTCCGATGGTTCGCCTTTTCGGCCTTGGGCGCCGTCTTGGCGTTTCCTCTCGTCGCCATCGTTCAGCGCCGCTGGGAGAAGAAGCAGATACTTTTCACCTGCGCGATAATCGGCCTCGCGGACGGGATCATCCTGGTTCTTCTCCGCTTCATGGGTATTCTGCCGGAGAATGGCGATCCGCTTCTGCTCGTAATCCTCGTCTGTGCCGGCGCGCTTTCCGCCGGCATCGCCGTCATCCAGGGCATCATCGGTGCATCGATCATCGCCGACCTGCTGGACGAGCATGAACTCAACACCGGCCAGCGTCAGGAGGCGATGTTCAATGCCGCTCTGTCATTCTCCGGCAAGGCGACATCGGGCCTCGGCGTTCTTGTCGGCGGATTGGTCATCACGATGATCGCATTTCCCACGCAACTGGCCCCGGCGGAGATAACCCCGGACAAGGTTTTTCATCTCGGCCTTGTGGTGGGCATCCTCGTTCCCCTCCTTTATCTCATTCCTGCCAGCCTGATCCGGAAATACCGGATCACCCGGGCACGCCACGCCGAAATCCGCGCCGCCCTCGCCGCACGAGCGGCAGCCACCTCAGACCTCGCGTGAAGGAGGTTTCGGGGGAGCAGAACTATCCAGCGACAAAAAGATGCGTCTTGAGAAAGGCGATCTGATCCCGCAGCACCATGTCTCGAATATCCTCTCTGTATATTTCGAAGTGGCGGATGGGATAGCGGCGAAGCTCGCCACGCGGCGCCTTTTCCGCAAGCTCGCGCACGGTTTCCGGCGGCGTCTCCTTGTCGCCTTCCGCCATGCAAACCAGCAGCGGTGCAGATACAAACGGCGCAAAATTTCCCGGCTTGTAGAAGACCATTTCCAGCAGAATGCGCGGCGCCACCTTATTTTGCCAGGTCGTAGCGCCTCCTCCGCTCATCGCTTCGACGGCAGCGGCCGCATCGTCTGACGCCATAACCGCAAATTCTCCTTTATGGCCCACAGCGGCCATGTAGACCGGTGAAAGCCCCAGCTTGCCGCGCAACCAGTCTTTCAGCATGGCTCCAACGATCTGCCTTCGGCGCCCGGCGGTCATTCCCTCCACCTTCTTCGGAAAACCGTTAAAGGGTACTTGGGAAATCACCGCTGCTACGCGTTTGTCACGCGCGGCAGCGACAACCACATGCCCGCCGCCAAGCGACGAGCCCCACAGCACAACTTTCCCGCTGTCGATATTGCTCTGTGCCCTGACGAAAGCAATGGCCGCTGCGATGTCGTTGAGCTGCCGCTCGATCGAAATCACCTGCCTGGGCTTCCCGCCGCTCTCGCCGAAATTCCGGTAGTCGAAAGTGAGCACCGCGAAACCCGCCTCGCTGAAAGCCGCTGCATGGTCCTGCAGCCGATCCATCGTCCCGCTGAAGCCATGGCACATGACGAGGCAGGCAAATGGCGGTGCCCCTGCCGGCTCATGCAGGTATCCCTTGAGCGTCCACTTCCCGGATTTGAACGAAACTGGCCGCCGCGTCCCCATTCGCCTACCTCCTGGCCCTATTAATACGATACAGATATGTATCGTATTAAAGCCTTCAAGGGGCACCCTGGCGCAAAATCTCCTTGAGCCCGAGTGCCGCCACCAGCCGCCTCAGATAGGCGCGGGCCTGAGCCTCGGTTGGCGGCTCGGTTCGCAGCAGCAGCAGATTTGTGAATGCACCCGCCATCATCGCATGCAGCATCTTCGTATCGACGGAGCGGGGAATGAGGCCGTCGCGTTGCGCCTGGTCGAGCAGCAACTGGAACGCCGCCATGCGCGGCGCCAGAACGCCGTCATAGTAGATTTTGAAAAGCTCAGGCGCGGCCAGAAGTTGCGCCGCCAGCGGCCGTGCCATCGGCTGCGCCATCAAGCGCGGCACTTCTTTGATCGTCAGCTTGAGAACATCCGGCAGCGACAATCCGCGCCAGTCATCCGCTGCCGCCTCGGTCGCCAGCCGCACGGACGCGACCGCATCGGCCAGCAATTCATTCTTGGACGTCCACCGCCGGTAAAGCGTGGTGCGGGCGACGCCGGCTCGCTTCGCTACTTCTTCGACCGTCGTACCCGCCGCGCCCCGCTCTATGAAAATCTCGAGCGCGGCCCCGAGGATCGCGGCATCCGCGGCCTGATCGCGCGGGCGTCCCGGCCCCGATTTGCCGCTTACGGTCATGGAATCCGGTTCGACTTGTCTGACATGGACTGGAAAATGGCGGAGAGGATGGGATTCGAACCCACGGTACAGCTTTACACTGTACAACGGTTTAGCAAACCGCCGCCTTCAGCCACTCGGCCACCTCTCCGGCTCCCCGTGTATGCCCAAGATTGCGCGCCGCATCAAGCGCGATTCCGCGGGTATCAGGCGTCAGGTCAGGCTTTCGGCTTGCCGTGGTAGCGAATAAGCCCTTCCTGCGCCACAGAGGCGACAAGCTTGCCGTCCCGCGTATAGAGGCTGCCCCGGTTGAAGCCGCGTGCCCCGGACGCGCTGGGACTGTCCTGGGTATAGAGCAGCCACTCATCGCTGCGAAACGGCGCATGGAACCACATGGCATGGTCGAGGCTGGCAGACTGCAGCTTTCCCGACACCCAGCTTACGCCGTGGGGCCGGATGCATGTGTCGAGCAGCGTCATGTCGGAGGCATAGGCCACGATGCACTGGTTCAACGCCACATCGTCGCCGACGCTTTTGCGCGCGCGAAACCAGACATGCTGGAACGGCTCCATTGGTTCCGGATCGATATAGTCCTGCGGATTGACCGGGCGGATCTCAATGGGTCTCGGTCTGGAGAAGTGCTTCGCGATTTCGGGGGGGAGGCGCGATTCAATCGCGCGCCGCAGCTCCCGTTCGTTCGGCAGGTCTTCCGGCTGCGGCACGTCCGGCATCGTGCTCTGATGCTCGAAACCCGTCTCGGGCGACTGGAAAGAGGCCGCCAGGTTGAAAATCTGCTTACCGTGCTGGATGGCAACGACGCGCCGCGTGGTGAAGCTCTTGCCGTCGCGCGCCCTGTCCACCTCATAGACGATCGGTACTTTCGGATCGCCCGGACGGATGAAATAGGCATGAAGAGAATGGCAAACCCGCTCCTCGACGGTCCGGTAGGCAGCCACGAGTGCTTGCCCGATCACCTGCCCGCCGAACACGCGCTGCCAGCTCACATCCGGGCTGTGGCCGCGGAACAGATTCATCTCGATCCTCTCCAGGTCGAGAAGTTCGATCAGGTCTTCGACGGCATTTTTATCGGCTTCGGGGGAATCGGTCATGGCCTCTCCTGCGGCGCGGGCGCTACGGAAGGCGGAACATAAGCGCAAGGGCCGGCGCTGTCACCGGCTTTGGCTGGACCGAAGAACAGGAATGAATAAGGCGGTTTTACTGGGTGGTGAGCCACTCGCGCGCCTGGCGCTGCGCCTCGGCAATCTGCGCCGGCGTCATCTCAACCGTCAGTTCCGCCCGGCATGTCCGCGCGGGCAGGCTGCCTTGCATCGCCGCCAGGTTGAACCATTTGTGAGCCGTAACGAGGTCCACCTCGACGCCGTTTCCGGTCGAATACATCAGCCCCAGATTATAAAGCGCATCACACTTGCCACCTTCGGCGGCAAGCTCGCCTCTCTCGAGCGTATCGAGTTGCATGCGAGCCATGTGCTTTTCTCCTCAGGATATCGGCTTCAAGCCCAGTGATTGCCGTATCGGCGGAACATCGCGTTCCATCCCCGCAATCAATTTCCATGACCCCGCTGAAAAAATGGTTAACGCCAGCCTCACCATGAGAAACATGTGCGCCATCGTTAATAAACTTTGAGAGCAGGCGCAGGTCCTCAAACCTTCGGCACCGCCATGCCACGCTCCACCGTCGGCCGCGCGCCGACCGCGGCGAGCCAGCGTCTCACATTCAGGCCCTCGCCCGCGATTTCGGGTTTGCTTTGCGCGATCAAGTCAAATGCAACCTTGAGCCAGGGATATGTCGCCATGTCGGCAATGGAGTAATCGCCGCCCATATATTCGGCTTCGCCAAGCCGCGTATCGAGCACCTTGATGAGGCGCGCCGCTTCGGAAGTGTAACGATCGATGGCATAGGGAATTTTCTCTGGCGCCGCGTTGATGAAGTGGTTGGCCTGCCCGAGCATCGGCCCGACGCCGCCCATTTGCCACATCAGCCATTCCAGCGTCTTGGCGCGCTGCGCGCCCTTAGGCGCGAGAAACTTGCCCGTCTTCTCGGCGAGATAGATCAGGATTGCACCGGACTCGAATACGGAAAGCCCGGCGCCTCCGCCCTCCCGGTCCACGATTGCGGGAATGCGGTTGTTCGGACTGATCTTCAGAAAAGCCGGTTCGAATTGCTCATTCTTGCCGATGTTGACGGCATGGACTTCGTAGGGAAGCCCCGTCTCCTCGAGCATGATGGAGACCTTGCGGCCATTCGGCGTCGTCCATGTGTAAAGATCGATCATCGGTCTAGCCTTTCGCATATGCGAGAGGCCGCGCGCCGCGCCGCTCTCGCTGGGTGTCCATGGCGGCAATATGGGGAGGAGATGGTGCGCCTGCGAGTTTCAAAGCCGGCGCAGAGGCAGATCGTCAGTACTCGACGGTCACTTCCACGTGATGATGCCGATGCTTGGCGCAGACATAGGGCTTGAGGCTGTAGCTGCCGGCCGCCAGCTCGAAGCCGACGGCTTGTTGCGGCAGCAGAAAATCCGCGACCGTTTCTCCCTCCGCATCCACGATTGAGAAGCCGTAAGTGGCATCCATTACACGCACAACCTTGCCCGCGCGCGGCAGTACCAGTGTCCGGCCCCAGCCTTTTTCCGTGCCATACGCATCCTTCATCTGCAGCGTACCCGTCGCCGTGATGGTTTCCGCCGAGGCCGCGCCGGCGGCGATGGCGCAGAGAATTGCGGCAATCAGCGATGTTCGCATAAGGCAACCTCGGACAGGAAAAACAGTCGGCAAAAGGACAAACAGCGCCTCCGGTTTGCCGGAGGCGCTGCAAGCCTATCACATGGAGAAGGGACGTTAAGCCCCACTCCCTTATTGTGCGCGTTGTCCGAAGAGGATCTTGCGAGCCTCTTCGGCCTCTTTCGACTTGTCACCGATGGTGCCCCGGCGCCATTCGCGACCGAGGGCAAATCCTCGTTTGACCGCCGGACGGGCGCTAACCCGCTCAAACCAGTCTTTGAGGAATGGAAAATCGTCGAGCTGCTGGCCCTGGTTTTTATAGGGTACGACCCAGCCCCAGCAGGCCATGTCCGCGATCGAGTAGCGGCCGGCGAGATAGTCCCGGTCCTTGAGGCGCTTGTTCATCACGCCATAGAGCCGGTTTACCTCGTCGGTATATCGTTTGATCGCGTATGGGATTTTTTCCTGGGCATACTGACGAAAATGATGGGCTTGGCCCGCCATCGGACCAAGCCCAGCCATCTGCCAGAACAGCCATTGGTCGACCTCAACTCTCGTACGTTCGCTGGCGGGATAAAACTTGCCCGTCTTGCGCCCGAGATATTGAAGGATAGCCCCCGACTCGAAGATCGAAATCGGTTTCCCCCCTGGACCGTCAGGGTCCACGATGGCTGGCATCCGATTGTTCGGCGCGATCTTCAAAAAGGACCGCTTGAACTGGTCGCCAATCCCGATATTCACCGGCCTGACCCTGTAGGGCAGCAGACATTCTTCAAGCATGACCGAAATCTTCCAGCCGTTTGGTGTCGGCCAATAATAGATGTCGATCGGCTTGGCTTTGTCCCGCGTTTCCGCGGGACGCCGCCCACCTGAAGAATGCTTTGCCGCTGCCCTTGCAGGCTTTGGCCGGCGATTCTCGGTCATAGCGGCGCTTTAGGCCGCCTTCTTGCGAGCTGCGGGCTTCCGCTTCGCAGCAGGCTTCTTCGCGGCGGGCTTGCGCTTCGCCGGTGCCTTCTTGGCTGCGGTCTTCTTTGCAGCCGGCTTCTTCGCCGCAGGCTTCCGCTTGGCGGGCGCCTTTTTCGCAGTGGTCTTCTTTGCGGCGGGCTTGCGAGCCGCGGTCTTCTTCGCAGCCGGCTTCTTCTTCGCTGCGGGTTTGCGCTTCGCAGGGGCCTTCTTGGCGACGGTCTTCTTCGCCACGGCCTTCTTCACGGTCTTCTTGGCAGCGGGCTTCTTCTTCGCTGCCGGCTTCTTCTTGGCCGGGGCCTTCTTCGCTGCGGTGGTCTTGGCCGCGAGCTTCTTCACTGTCTTCTTCGCGGCGGGCTTCTTCTTCGCCGCAGCAGGCTTCTTGGCAGCCGGCTTTTTGGCCGCAGCGGCCTTCGGCTTAGCTTTCGTCTTCGTGGTGGTAGCCATGTTTCTCTAGCTCCTGATGTGCCGTTTCGTTTGGCGACAATTCGTTTACTCGCAACGCACACATTGCTGGCGCCCTCGTACCCCTCAGGCGCACGTGAATAATATGAGCGCCGAATTTGCGCTCGGCAACACAATGCAAAGTTTTTGTGCAAGCGCGCCCGCCCCACTCTCCCGGGAAAGTGGTTTACAAACGGTTCACTTCAGGCCTGGAAAATTTCGTCAGCCTTCGGACGATAGCCCCAGTTTTCGCGCAAGAATTTCATTCACGACGCGCGGATTAGCCTTGCCAGACGTGGATTTCATGATTTGGCCGACAAACCACGCCGCAAGTTGAGGCTTGACTTTTGTTTGCTCGACTTTATCGGGGTTCGCCGCGATGACGGCGTCGATTGCGGCCTCGATTTCTCCAAAATCCGTGACTTGCTGCAGGCCTTCATCTTCGACGATTTTGGCCGGGTCACGGCCCGTTTTGTACATCGAATCAAAAACCTGCTTCGCGATTCGCCCCGAGATCGTCCCGTCGGAGATGAGGTCGATGAGCTCTCCGAGCTGTTTCGCGGTCACCGGAGTGTCCTCGATCGAGTGTCCTTCGCGGTTCAGCGCCCCGAAGAAATCGCCCGTCACCCAGTTCGCCGCGAGCTTCGCGTCGCGCCCTTTTGCAACCGCCTCGAAGAAGTCCGCGCGGGCGCCTTCGCTTACCAGAACGGTCGCGTCGTAGGGCGACAGCCCGTAGTCGGAGATCAGTCGCGCCTTTTTTTCGTCCGGCAGTTCCGGCAGCGACGTCCGGATGGCGTCCACATCGTCCTGCAGTAGTTCCAGCGGCAGAAGATCGGGATCGGGGAAGTAGCGATAGTCATGCGCCTCTTCCTTGGAGCGCATCGAGCGCGTTTCACCCGTCTTCGGATCGAAAAGTCGCGTCTCCTGGTCGATCTTGCCGCCCTCTTCGAGGATTTCTATCTGCCGCCGCGCTTCGTATTCGATCGCCTGCCCGATGAAACGGATCGAGTTCACGTTCTTGATTTCGCAGCGCGTGCCGAGCGGGGCGCCGACCTTTCGCACAGAAACATTAACGTCGGCGCGCAGACTTCCCTCTTCCATGTTGCCGTCGCAGGTACCGAGATAGCGCAGGATTGTTCTCAGCTTCGTCACGTAAGCCCTTGCTTCGTCTGCGGAACGCATGTCCGGCTTTGAGACAATCTCCATCAGCGCAACGCCCGAACGATTGAGGTCGACGAAGCTCATCGCGGGGTGCTGGTCGTGCAGGCTCTTGCCCGCGTCCTGTTCCAGATGCAGCCGCTCAATGCCGACGATCACCGTCCGCCCGTCCTTCATGTCGAGCACGACCTCGCCCTCGCCCACGATCGGATGCTTGTACTGGGAGATCTGGTAGCCCTGCGGCAGGTCCGGGTAGAAATAGTTCTTCCGGTCGAACACCGAGCGCAGGTTGATCTGCGCCTTGAGGCCGAGCCCCGTGCGCACCGCCTGTTCCACGCAGTAGCGGTTGATGACCGGCAGCATTCCCGGCATCGCCGCGTCCACGAAGCTCACCTGCGTGTTCTGTTCCGCGCCGAACTTGGTGGAAGAAGCCGAGAAAAGCTTGGCGTTCGACGTCACCTGGGCATGGACTTCGAGCCCGAGAATGATCTCCCAGTCGCCTGTCTGCCCTTTGATCAGGTCTTCCGGCCGCGCCTCGCGCTTGCGCATCGTGCGCTCGAAATCGCTCACCATCGTTGTCATGCTTTCCACCACGCTTCGGGTGCCGCCTTGAAATCCGCCGCCTGCTCGATTGCATAGGCCGCCTTCAGCAGCGTCTCTTCGTCGAATGTCCGTCCGATCAGCTGCAATCCGAGCGGCAGCCCCTCGCCCGACAGCCCGGCCGGAACCGAAATCCCCGGCAGCCCGGCAAGGTTCACCGGCACCGTGAAGACGTCGTTCAGGTACATAGACAGCGGATCGTCGCTCTTCTCGCCAATGGCGAAGGCCGCCGAAGGCGCCGTCGGCGTCAGCAGCACGTCCACCTCGGAGAACGCAGACGCAAAGTCCTGCGCGATCAGCGACCGCACCTTCTGCGCCTTCAGGTAATAGGCATCGTAATAGCCCGCCGACAGCACATAGGTGCCCATCAGCACGCGCCGCCGCACTTCCGCGCCGAAGCCCGCCGCCCTCGTCTTCTCATACATGTCCGTGATGTCGCGGCCATCCACGCGCAGCCCGTAGCGCACGCCGTCATAGCGCGCGAGGTTGGAGGAGCATTCCGCCGGCGCCACGATGTAATAGGTCGGCAGCGCGTATTTGGTGTGCGGCAGGCTCACTTCCTTCACAGTCGCCCCCGCCGCCTTCAGCCACTCGATGCCGCGCGACCAGAGCTCGTCGATCTCGCCCGGCATGCCGTCCACCCGGTATTCCTTCGGAATGCCGACGCTGAGGCCCTTGATGCTCTGCCCGAGCACCGCCTCATAGTCCGGCACCGCGCGGTCGACGCTCGTCGTGTCCTTCTCGTCATGTCCGGCCATGGAACCCAGCATGATCGCCGTGTCGCGCACGTCGCGGCCGATCGGCCCCGCTTGGTCGAGCGACGAGGCGAACGCCACGATCCCCCAGCGCGAGCAGCGTCCATAGGTCGGCTTCAGGCCCACGGTGCCCGTGAACGCCGCCGGCTGGCGGATCGAGCCGCCCGTATCCGTCGCCGTCGCCGCGAGGCAGAGATTGGCCGCCACCGCCGCCGACGATCCGCCTGACGAGCCGCCGGGCACCAGCTTCGCATCCGATCCCTTGCGCCGCCATGGATTGACGACGGAGCCGTAATGGCTCGTCTCGTTCGACGAGCCCATGGCAAACTCGTCATTGTTGAGCTTACCGAGCATGACGGCCCCATCGCGCCACAGATTGCTCGTTACCGTCGACTCGTAAGCCGGCTTGAAGCCATCGAGAATGTGGCTGCATGCTGTCGTCAGCACGTCCTTGGTGCAATAGAGATCCTTGATGCCGAGCGGCAGCCCTTCCAGCGCTCCGCCCTCGCCCTTGGCGAGCTTCGCGTCGGACGCCTTCGCCATCTCCATCGCCTTGTCGGCCGTCACCGTCACATAGGCATTGAGCGCCGCAGCCGCCTCCATCTCCTTGAGATAGGCGCCGGTCAGCTCCGTGGAGGTGATCTCTTTCTTCTTCAGCGCGTCGCGCGCACCGGCGAGCGTCAGTTTTGTCAGGTCGCTCATCGCTTACTCCACCACCTTCGGCACCACGTAGAACCCGTCTTCGGAGCCGGGCGCGTTGCGCGTCACCTCCGCCTGAAGGTTCTGAACCTCCACCACGTCGTCCCGCATCTTCATGGCGACGGCAACGGCGCTCGTCATCGGCTCCACACCGGACGTGTCCACCTCGCCGAGTTGCTCCACCCAGTCGAGAATGCCGTTGAGTTCCTTGGCCAGCGCTTCCAGCTCATCGTCCCGCACGGCTATCCGCGCAAGCCGGGCGATGTGCCGGACCGTTTTCTGATCGACCGACATGGGTCCGCCTTTGTTGGTGGTCTGAAAGGGGCCGGCGAGGCATGAAGCCTGCGGACACCCCTTGCTCGTTGAATCGCGAGGGAACATAACAAGGCGAGGCCCCGCGCTGCAACGTCACTGCACTATATATATGTGGATAGCCGATTGCGCCGCTCCCGGCCCTCTCCTATGGTCCGCCCGAACGGGATTTTTCAAGGAAAGCAATCGCTTGAGCGGCAATCTGAAGCCTCTTGCGGAACTTAAGGTAGGCTTGGGCCGCAACCGGCGCCTGATCGGCGTCGATCTTGGGTCGAAAACCATCGGCCTCGCCCTCTCGGACGTCTCCCTTTCGATCGCGAGCCCCCTCGAAACCATCAGGCGGACGAAGTTCACCGCCGATGCCGAACGCCTCATCGCGCTGGCGAAGGAACATGACGCCGGCGCCCTCGTCTTCGGCTTGCCCCTCAACATGGACGGCACCGAGGGGCCCCGCTGCCAGTCCACCCGCGCCTTCATCCGCAATCTCGAAAAGCTGACGGATCTGCCCATCGCCTTCTGGGACGAACGCCTCTCCACCATGGCCGTCACCCGCACCCTGCTCGACGCCGATGCCAGCCGCGCCCGCCGCGCCGAACTCGTGGACAAGATGGCCGCCGCCTACATCCTGCAGGGCGCGCTCGACCGCCTGCGGAAGCTCTGAGCAAAACGAGAAGAAGAAAATCCCATGCTCCCCATCCTGAACGCCCTCGTCCCCGTCTTCCTCGTCATCGCGCTCGGCTTCGTTATCCGCCGCAAGGATTTCCCGGGCGAGGGACTGTGGGTGCCGCTTGACCAGATCAACTACTACGTCCTCTTCCCCGCCCTCCTTTGCTACACGCTCGCCGTCGCCGACATCGTGCTCGGCGAAGTCGGCGCGATGGCCGCCGCGCTCGCTGCCGGCATGTTGGCAATGGTCGTGCTGCTGATGCTCTCGAAACGCCTCCTGCCCATGACCGGCGCGGAATTCTCGAGCGTCTTCCAGGGCGCCGCGCGCTGGAACAGTTTTGTGGCGCTCGCTGCCATCGCCTCTCTCTGGGGAAAGCCCGGCCTCACGCTCGCCGCCGTCGCGGTCGCGGTCATGGTGCCCATCGCGAATATCGTCTCCGTCACCGTGCTGACGCGTTATGCGGGCTCAACACCCGCCGGCCCCGCCACGGTCGCGAAGCTCCTCTCGCGAAATCCGCTGATCCTCGCCTGCGCGGCCGGCATCGCTCTCAACCTCACCGGCATCGGCCTGCCCGGTCCCCTCGCCACGACCTTCAAGATCGTCGGCGACGCCTCGCTCACCCTCGGCCTCCTCGCCGTCGGCGCCGGGCTTCAGATCGTGAACGTGCTCGAAAAGAAATGGATCGTCCTCTACACGAGCTTCCTGAAGCTCATCGCGATGCCCTTCATCATGATGGGCTTCTGCCTCCTCTTCGGCGTCGAAGGCCTGCCGCGCCTCGTCGTCCTCATCTGCGCCGCCGTCCCCGGCGCCACCTCCTCCTACATGCTCGCCCGCCAGCTCGGCGGCGACATGCACCTGATGGCCAGCCTCATCACCGGCGGAACGATCCTCGCCGTGGTTACGATGCCGCTGATGCTGTGGTTGCTGGGGTAAATCAAAAGGCGCAATTCTACTTAAGTGTGGATGAGCGCCAGAATGTATTGTTTTAGAAAGGTTTGGGCCATAGCGTTGTCTCTCCGCTTACGGAGGGGCCCATGGACGCCGTCCGGTTCGAACGCCTGAAGGCGCGAGTTGCGAGAGAACTGACGCCCGAGCAGTGCGTCGAGCTCGGGGAGGTGGTCCAGGCCGCCGCCGCATCGCGGCTGGCCGATGTCGCGCTTGCGCGCCGTTCGGCGGCCGTGAGCAGCCGACGCGGATGTCCGCATTGCGGTCATGACGACATCGTGAAACACGGCCGCGATCGCGGAGGCAGGCAGCGATTTCGCTGCCGCCGGAGCGGCTCATCCGGCTGCGGCCAAACCTTCAACGCCCTCACCGGCACCGCCTTCACCCGTATGCGCAAGCCGGAGAAGTGGGCTGCCTACGCCCGCATGATGGCCACCGGCTTCAAGTCGGTCGACGACGTGAAGACGAGCGGGCTTGGCATCTCGCGGCTGACCGCCTGGCGCTGGCGTCATCGCCTCTTGCGCGCCCAGGCGCTGCGGCAGGCCGAACGGGTGGGAGGCGTCATCGAGGCCGATGAAACCTACTTTTTGAGTTCCTACAAGGGACACCGGGGCTGGCAGAACGGGAATCCGCCGGAGAACCGCCCGCCGCGCTACCGCGGAGGCCCGGCCATCAACAGGGGACTCTCCAGCGAGCAAATCCCCGTGCTCACGGCGCTCGACAACGCCGGCGGCATCATCGAGGAAGTGCTGCCAAACCGCGCCGCCATCGCTCCCGCGCTTCAGGGGCGTATCGCGCCGGGCTCCGTTCTCTGCTCCGACGGGCACAAGGCCTATGTCAGCGCAGCGGTGAAAGCGGGCTCGGAACATCGCCGCATCATGACCCCGAAGAAGACGCAGGCAACGAAGGCCGTTGGCGGAAAACCTCGCCGCCCCGGACGGCTCGGGCTCGGTCATGTGAATGCCCATCACGAGCGCACGAAGACCTTCGTCAACCGGCAGGTGCGCGGCGTCTCGACCCGGCATCTTCCGTTCTATCTCGGCTGGCTTCGGGCGCTCCGGAGGCCCGACTTCTCGCCGGAGGCCCTCATCGATGAGGCGTTATCCACACTTAAGTAGAATTGCGCCAATCAAAAAACAGGTGTCATCGCGGGATTTATTCCCGCGATCCACTCGCCTCTCCACTTGCCGTGGCAGTCAGAGGTTTCGGTATCCAGATCGCAGAGTCATTGTCGCCGAAAGGCATGGCGCGCCCCTCAATCGCACATATCCCTACCCATGCGCAGACAACCGCGTCGAGCATGTCTTCATAAGCTTTTAGGAGTGCCCCACTAGTCGACGGTTCGATGGCAGGAAAGGCTGCAGCAACGCCATCTATTTCCTCATTCAATGCAGTCACGATCTTTTCCCACTCTGAGCAGAGGTTGATGCGTCTTTGAGCGAGCGGCAGTCCCTTCCAGTATTTGCCTGCCCTCGAAATCTTGTAAGGCAGACGTTTCGGAGCGCTCGTGAGTTCGATCAATGCCGGGTGAGGGTAGACTTCGATCAAGCCCGGACAGGAGATGTCAGAGGTCAACAAAGGAAATCCGGCGATCGAAAACTCCTTGGTGAAAGCGTTGCTCACCAGCCCCGGACGGGTGCTACTAGGCGAATGCGTTCCCGCGCTACGCCCACCATATGCCCTTGAGACCGCGTTATCGGAAGAGCGACGCCCCTCGATTTGGGAACGCGCAAGGGGCATATCGACTGCAACCAAATCCAAGGAGCAATTCGATAGACGTTCGGCGGCGGCAAGCAGCGCCGCAACATCGGGCCGCGACCCTAAGGGGCGAGTTTCAGGTTGCAGCGATGAGTCAGCCAAAGCAAGGAAACGTTGGTAAGAAGCTGCGACGGCGACTAGACGCCATTGCCGATGCTGGCCGGCGACAAGGGCAACACCGCTCGGCTGCGTCAGGGTCCATGCCGCGTCTATCCCCATAACACAGCGTGGGTTAGCCATCGTTTATGCCACTCTTGCCCGCTCCACGATCGCGGCAATATCCGCCCCCGCCGGCAGCGTTCCATACAAATCCCCCCAGTCGCGCCCGAGCCGCGTCGCGCAATAGGCGTCCGACACGAACGAAGGCGCGTGCTGCAGCAGCACCGAACCCGCCGCCACCTTCGCCATCTGCTCCACCACCTGCCTTGAGCGCCCCTCCAGCGAGCCGAAATCCGCGAACGCCTCCTTCAGCGCGTCGAGCGCACCGTCATAAGCCGCATTCGCACCCTTCGCCCTGTCGAGTTCCGCGAACACGACATCGAGCGCCTGCGGCTCGCGCATCAGCGCGCGCAACACATCGAGGCACATGACGTTCCCCGACCCTTCCCAGATCGCGTTCACCGGCATCTCGCGATAGATGCGCCCCGCGATCCCTTCTTCCACATAGCCATTGCCGCCGAGGCACTCCATCGCCTCATAGGCGAGGTTCGGCGCGCGCTTACAGACCCAGTATTTCGCAACCGGCGTCATGATCCGCCGGAACGCCGCCTCCGCCTCGTCCTCATGCGCCCGGTCGAACGAGCGCGCGACGCGGAAGGACAGCGCCGTTGCCGCCTCCGTCTCAAGCGCGAGATCGGCCAGCACATTCGCCATCAACGGCTGGTCGATCAGCTTCTTCTGGAACACGGTGCGATACGAACAATGATGCACGGCCTGGGAAACCGCCTGCCGCATCATCCCCGCCGTCGCCACCGCGCAGTCGAGCCGCGTATAGGTCGCCATCTCGATGATGTTGCGCACACCGCGCCCCTCCTCGCCGATCAGCCAGCCGCTCGCCGCCTGGAACTCGACCTCAGAAGACGCATTCGACTTGTTCCCCACCTTGTCCTTCAGCCGCTGAATGCGGATTGCGTTCGGCTCGCCGTCCGGCGTGAATCGCGGCATGAGAAAGCATGAGATTCCGTTCGGCGCCTGCGCCAAAACCAGAAACGCATCGCACATCGGCGCCGAGAAGAACCATTTATGCCCGGTGATGCGATATTCCGCCCCCGGCCCGCCGCCATTGACCGGCACAGCCTCGGTCGTATTGGCGCGCACATCCGTCCCGCCCTGCTTCTCCGTCATCCCCATGCCGAGCGTCACACCCGCCTTCTCCCCCGCTGGAATGAACCGCTCGTCATATTCACGGGAGAGAATCCGCGGGATCCATTCCTTCGCCAGCGACGGCTGGAACAGCAGCGCCGGCACGGAAGCATTCGTCATGGTGATCGGGCAGCCATGCCCCGCCTCCACCTGCGTCATCATGTAGGTGCCTGCGAGCCGCGCCACGACGGCGCCGGGCTTGGGGCTAGCGTCGAGCCCATTCTTCAGATGGTCCCACGGCGACCCATGCAGCCCCTGCGCAACCGAAATCGCCATCAGCTTGTGGTACGATGGATGAAACTCCACCCGGTCCGCCCGGTGCCCGAACCGGTCGAAGCTCTTCAGCACCGGTAGATAGGCATTCGCCTGCCGCCCGAGATCGATCGTCTCTGCGCTCCCGACAATCTTCCCGAACGCCGTCAGCGAAGCCTCCGCATCGCCCGCGCCCTCCCGCGCCACCGTCTCCCGCAGCGCCTTGTCGGACGTAAAGAGGTTCACATCCTCCAGCGGCGGCGGCTGGTTGAACACCTCATGGGTCGCGAAATCCGCAGGCGTTTCCACATGCTTGTCCATCGGGCGCTCCTCTTCTTGCGAAAGGTCGTTAATGAAGCCTAACACCCGCCCTCCGGCCCGGCCAATTCCACCTTGCCGCACTCCGGAATCGGCCCTATACAATGCGGCTTTAATGACCAGCGCTGAAAAACAGCTCCAGCCCCTCTTCCCGCACCGGCATCTGCTGGGAATAGAGGGCCTTTCCCCCACCGACATCACAAGCCTTCTCGACCTCGCCGACACCTATGTCGAGCAGAACCGCCAGGTCGACAAGAAGGGCTCCGTCCTTCGCGGCCGCACCCAGATCAATCTCTTCTTCGAGGCCTCCACCCGCACCCAAAGCTCCTTCGAGCTGGCGGGCAAGCGCCTCGGCGCCGACGTCATGAACATGTCCGTCTCCTCCTCCTCCGTGAAAAAGGGCGAGACGCTGATCGACACGGCGGTGACGCTGAACGCGATGCACCCCGACCTCATCATCATTCGTCACCAGAACTCCGGCGCCGTCGAACTTCTCGCGCAGAAGGTCTCCTGCTCGGTCATCAATGCGGGCGATGGCGCGCATGAGCATCCGACCCAGGCATTGCTCGATGCGCTCACCATCCGCCGCCGCAAGGGCCGCCTGCAGGGCCTCATCGTCGCCATCTGCGGTGACATCCTCCACAGCCGCGTCGCCCGCTCCAACATCCTGCTGCTGAACGCCATGGGCGCGCGCGTCCGCGTCGTCGCACCGCCGACGCTCCTGCCCGCCGGCATCGAACGTCTCGGCGTCGAGGTCTTCCACGACATGGCCAAGGGCCTCGAAGGCGTCGACATCGTCATGATGCTCCGCCTTCAGCTTGAGCGCATGGCCGGCTCCTACGTGCCGAGCCAGCGCGAATATTTCCATTTCTACGGCCTCGACTACGCCAAGCTCGCCCACGCCAAGCCGGATGCACTCGTCATGCATCCGGGCCCGATGAACCGCGGCGTCGAGATCGACAGCGCCGTCGCCGACGACATCGACCGCAGCCTCATCCGCGAGCAGGTCGAGATGGGCGTCGCCGTCCGCATGGCCGTGCTCGATGCGCTCTCGCGGAACCTGCCCAATGAGCTTCCCCTCGCCGGAGGCCGCTCATGAGCCGCACCGCCTTCATCAACGCCCGCCTGATCGACCCCGCCAGCGGCTATGACTCCACCGGCAGCCTCCTTGTCGAGGATGGCCGCATCGCCGATCTCGGTCCGCAGCTCTTCAATGACGGCCTGCCGGAAGGCGCCGAAATCGTGGATTGCAATGGCCGCGTCCTCGCCCCCGGCCTCATCGATTGCCGCGTCTTCACCGGCGAGCCCGGCGCCGAGCACCGCGAAACGCTCGCGCTTTCCAGCCAGGCGGCAGCGGCGGGCGGCGTCACCACCATGATCGTGATGCCGAACACCGATCCCGTCATCGACGATGTCGCCCTTGTCGATTTCATCGAGCGCCGCGCCCGCGCCACAGGCGTCGTCAACGTCCACACCATGGCCGCGCTCACCAAGGGCCTCCATGGCGAACAGATGACCGAGATCGGCCTCCTGCGGAATGCCGGCGCGGTCGGCTTCACCGATGGCGTGAAATCGGTGGCAAGCGCGCAGCTCATGCGCCGCGCCTTGAGTTACGCCGCCCACTTCAACGCCCTCGTCGTCCAGCATGCCGAGGAGCCGACGCTCGCCACCGGCGTCATGAACGAAAGCGAGCTCGCCGGCCGCCTCGGCCTCGCCGGCATCCCCGCCATCTCCGAAACCATCGTGATCGAGCGCGACCTCCGCCTGCTCGAAACCACCGGCGGCCGCTATCACGTCTCGCAGGTCTCCTGCGAAGCCTCGGTAGACATCATCCGCCGCGCCAAGACGCGCGGGCTGCCCGTCACCTGCGGCGTCTCCGCGGCCCATCTCCAGCTCAACGAAAACGACGTCCAGAGCTATCGCACCTTCTTCAAGCTCTCGCCGCCGCTCCGCTCCGAACAGGACCGCAAGGCGCTCGTCGCCGGCCTCGCCGACGGCACCATCGACGTTGTCGTCTCAGGCCACGATCCGCAGGACCCGGAAGTGAAGCGCCGCCCCTTCGCGGAAGCGAATTTCGGTGCCATCGGCCTCGAGACGCTGCTGCCCGCCTCCCTCGCGCTTGTGCATAACGGGGATCTGCCCCTCGGCCGTCTTCTCGCCGCCCTCACCTGCATCCCGTCCGACCTGCTCGGCCTCGGCCGCGGCCGTCTCGCCACCGGCCTCCCCGCCGACCTCGTTCTCATCGATACGGAAGTGCCGTGGCGCCTCGAACCCGCTAAGCTCAAATCCATCTCGAAGAATACGCCCTTCGAGGACCGCCTCTTCCAGGGCCGCGCCTTGCGCACCATGGTAGGCGGCCACACGGTCTATGTTCACGGGGAAGACGCAGACCGATAATCTGCCGGGGGAGGACACTGGAACAATGCCGACCGAAATCGATCTCATGGCAGCCACGCCGTTGCTGCTTGTCGTCCTTGCGCTCGGCTACCTGCTGGGCTCCATCCCCTTCGGCCTGTTGCTCACAAAAGCCGCCGGCCTCGGCGACATCCGCGACATCGGCTCCGGCAATATCGGCGCGACCAATGCCCTGCGCACCGGCAACCGCTGGGTCGCCATCGGCACATTGATCGGCGACGCTGCCAAGGGCGCCGTCGCCGTCCTCATCGCAGGCGTCCTCGCCTCACGCACCGGCGGCGACGCAACATGGATGATGAGCCTCGCAGCACTTGGCGCCTTCCTCGGCCACCTCTTTCCCGTCTGGCTCGGTTTCAAGGGCGGCAAGGGCGTGTCGACCTTCATCGGCATCCTGCTTGCCCTTTACTGGCCGGTCGGCCTTCTCTTCTGCGCCACCTGGGCCATTGTCGCCGCCGTCGCGCGCTACTCCTCGCTCTCCGCCCTCGTCGCCGCCCTGCTCACGCCCGTCTATCTCGCCTGGCTCGATCAGTGGCATCTCGTCGGCCTCGGCGTCCTGCTGGTCATCCTCATCTACATCGCGCACCGCGATAACATCTCGCGCCTCCTCTCCGGCACGGAGTCGCGCATCGGCCAGAAGAAAACCGAGGCCTGACAGCCAATGACATCGCCGCTCTCCCCTGCAGAGCGGCTGGCCCGTCTCCGCCTCGCCCGCAGCGAAAATGTCGGGCCAGTCACCTTCCGCGACCTTCTTGAGCATTTCGGCAATGCGCTCGCCGCGCTGGATGCACTGCCGGATCTCGCCTCGCGCGGCGGCGCCCGCCGCTCGATAAAAATAGCCAGCGCCGCCGACGCCGAAGCCGAACTCGCGAAGACGGAAAAGACCGGCGCAAGAATTCTGGTCCTCGGCGACGAGGATTTTCCGCCCCGCCTTGCCGCCGTCGATCCGCCGCCGCCCGTCATCTCGGTCGCGGGTGACGTCGCCCTCCTCGCGCGCAAATCCATCGCCATCGTCGGCTCGCGAAACGCCTCCGCCGCCGGGCGCCGCATTGCCGCCACCATGGCCGAGACGCTCGGCGCGGAGGGCTATGCCGTCGTCTCCGGTCTCGCGCGCGGCATCGACACATCGGCCCATCGCGCCTCGCTGGCAAGCGGCACCATCGCCGTCCTCGCCGGCGGCCTCGATATCGTCTACCCGGAAGAAAATCGCGAACTGCAAACCGCCATCGCCTCGCAGGGCGCGCTCGTCAGCGAAATGCCGCCCGGCACCAGCCCGCAGGCGCGTCACTTCCCGCGCCGCAACCGGCTCATCTCCGGCCTCTCGCTCGCGGTCGTCGTCGTGGAAGCCGCGCTGCGCTCCGGCTCGCTCATCACCGCGCGTTTCGCGCTGGAGCAGGGTCGCGATGTCTTCGCCGTGCCCGGCTCCCCGCTCGACCCGCGCGCACAGGGCGCCAACCGCCTCATCAAGGACGGCGCACCGCTCGTTGAAAATGCGCAAGATGTGATTGCCGCCTTGGCCGAACCGCTCGGCCGCCGCTTCGGAGAGCCGGACCCGCCCTCTTATGCGCCGCGCGACGCCTCCGCCATTGCCGCCGACTCCGATGCCCGTACGCGCATTCTCTCCGCGCTCGGCCCGACACCAACGCCCCTCGATGAAATCGTCCGCCAGGCATCCGCCTCGGTGCCGCTGGTGCGCGCCGTCCTCCTGGAGCTGGAGCTTGCCGGCCGCCTGCACCGCGATCCGGGAGACCGCGTCAGCCTCCTCCCGGAAGAAGCATGAAGGACGTCAGTATTTCCCGTCTCGGCCCTTCTGGCTCGCCGAACGGCCCAGCGTCAGCAGCCGCGATTCTTCCGCCGCCACGCCGACCAGATAGGCGAGAAAGCTGAAGCCCCGATTGGCCGCAACCCTCCTTGCCGCGATCATCAGGTCGAGCAGATAGGCGGCGACTGCTTCGTCATCGGCCTCGCTCATCGGATCGAACGGCTTCTGGGAATTTCGCAACCGGGGCGGGGAAAGTGGCATGTCCCCGACTTGCGGCACTGTTTCGGCTCTCAATAGCGTTTTCCGCATCTCTACGATCCCGTGTTGGCCTCGGACCAAAGGACTAGATCGTAAGTCTATAGTTAGTTTCGCCAATAGGGCCAGCGATACGCGCCCCCATATTGGTTCACTGCGGACCGAAACCGGCCCGGACCGGAAAACCGCGCATTTCCGCGGAATCCGGGGCGGATTTGACAGGACTTGCCCTTTTCACCATGTTCAGCCGGCGGCTCAGGACGGCCGGACGCGGCGGCGCCTCTTGGCTTTTCCCGGTTTTTCGGCGACAAGCGCGCTCGGCTACTCCGGGCGGCACCGTCATCCGCGTATCGTCGCGGCCGCGCGCAGGCCACATTATAAGAGAGTCAAGCGGTCCGATGGACGTCGTTATTGTCGAGTCGCCGGCCAAGGCGAAAACCATCAACAAATATCTCGGCAAGGGCTTCAAGGTCCTGGCCTCCTACGGCCATGTCCGTGACCTGCCCTCGAAGGATGGCTCCGTCCTCCCCGATCAGGACTTCGCCATGGCCTGGGATGTCGATGCCAAGTCCCAGAAGCGGCTGAACGAAATCGCCACCGCCGTAAAGGGCGCCGATCGTCTGATCCTCGCAACCGACCCGGATCGCGAAGGCGAGGCCATTTCCTGGCATGTGCTCGAGGTCCTGAATAAAAAGAAGGTGCTGAAGGACGTCGAGGTCCAGCGCGTCGTCTTCAACGCCATCACCAAGAAATCCGTCACCGAGGCGATGGAGCATCCGCGCGGCCTCGACAAGGAACTGATCGACGCCTATCTCGCGCGCCGCGCCCTCGACTACCTCGTCGGCTTCACCCTTTCGCCCGTTCTCTGGCGCAAGCTTCCGGGCTCGCGCTCGGCAGGCCGTGTGCAGTCCGTCGCGCTCCGCCTCATCTGCGACCGCGAACTCGAAATCGAAGCCTTCCGCAGCCAGGAATACTGGACCGTCGAAGCAGACATGAAGACTGGCGGCGGTTCTCCTTTCGTCGCCCGCCTCACCGTGCTCGACGGCAAGAAGCTCGACAAGTTCGACATCCCGGACAAGAAATCCGCCGACGACATCGAAGCGCGCATCAAGGCCTCGCGCTTCTCCGTTAAGTCGGTCGAGAGCAAGCCGACGCGGCGCAATCCGAATCCGCCCTTCACCACCTCCACCATCCAGCAGGAAGCCTCGCGCAAGCTCGGCTTCTCGGCGAGCCGCACCATGCAGGTCGCCCAGCGCCTCTATGAGGGCGTGGAGATCGACGGCGAAACGACAGGCCTCATCACCTATATGCGAACCGACGGCGTGCAGATCGCCCCTGAGGCCATCGCGCAGGCACGCACCGTCATCAACAACGAGTTCGGCGAGGCCTATCTGCCGGATGCGCCCCGCGTCTACACCACCAAGGCGAAGAACGCGCAGGAAGCGCATGAGGCGATCCGTCCGACCGATCTCTCGCGTTTGCCGAAACATGCCGCGAAATATCTCGACGACGACCAGCGCCGCCTCTACGAACTCGTCTGGAACCGCACCATCGCCAGCCAGATGGAAAGCGTGCAGCTTGAGCGCACCACCATCGAGATCGAGGCGGACGACGCGCCCATCGGCCTTCGCGCCACCGGTTCCGTCATCGTCTTCGACGGTTTCCTGCGCCTCTACCAGGAAGGCCGCGACGAGCCGGATGATGGCGAGGATGGCGGCCGCCTGCCGAAGGTCGCCCGCGGCGACAAGCTCGGCCTCGAGAAGGTCCGTCCCGAACAGCATTTCACGGAGCCGCCGCCCCGCTTCACCGAGGCGAGCATCGTCAAGCGGATGGAAGAACTCGGCATCGGCCGTCCTTCTACCTACGCCTCGACTCTGCAAACGCTGCGCGACCGCGACTATGTCCACATGGACAAGAACCGCCTCGTGCCGCAGGACAAGGGCCGCCTCGTCACCGCCTTCCTCGAAAACTTCTTCACCCGCTATGTCGAATACGACTTCACGGCGGAACTGGAAGAAAAGCTCGACAAGGTGTCGGCCGGCGAGCTCGACTGGAAAGACCTGCTGCGCGAATTCTGGAAGGAATTCACGGTCAACGTCGCCGAGGCGCTGGAGCTGCGCATCACCGAGGTGCTCGACCGTCTCAATGAGGTTCTTGGCCCGCACGTCTTCCCCGAAAAGGAAGACGGTTCCAACCCGCGTGCCTGCCCGTCATGCGGCAACGGCATCCTCTCGCTCAAGGTCGGCCGCTTCGGCGCCTTTGTCGGCTGCTCGAATTATCCGGACTGCAAATTCACGCGCCAGCTCACTGTCGGCGCCGAAGGCGAAGAACAGGCGGGCGACCGCGTTCTCGGCACCGATCCCGAGACCGGCGCCGAAGTCTCGCTGAAGACCGGCCGCTTCGGTCCCTATGTCGAGCGCGCGCCGCTCGGCGACGATGAAAAGCCGAAGCGCAGCGGCCTGCCCGCGAAAATGTCCGCCGCAGATGTCGATCTCGACACCGCGCTGCGCCTGCTGACGCTGCCGCGGGAAATCGGCATCCATCCCGAAACCGGCAAGAAGATCACCGCCGGCCTCGGCCGCTTCGGTCCCTTCGTGCTGCATGACGGCACCTATGCGAACCTGAAAGACCCGGAAGAGCTTTTCGACATCGGGCTCAATCGCGCCATAGCCGTCCTCGCCGAAAAAGTCATCCGCGCCGAGGAGCGCGCCGGCAAGGTGCTGAAGGAACTGGGCGACCATCCCGACACCGGCAAGCCCGTGCAGGTCCGCGAAGGCAAATACGGCCCCTACATCAAGCACGGCACCACCAACGCGACGCTGCCGAAATCCGCCGATCCTGCCGCCGTGACGCTGGAAGAGGCCCTCGCTCTCGTCGCCGAAAAAGATGCGAAGAGCGGCAAGAAGAAACCTGCCGCAAAGAAGGCGGCGAAAAAGCCTGCCGCCGAAAAGAAACCGGCAGCAAAGAAAGCGCCCGCGAAAAAGCCCGAAAAAAAGAAAGCACCTGCGAAGAAGAAAGCGCCTGCGAAAAAACCCGCGGCGAAAGCAAGGAAGACCGACAAAGCCTCCGAACTGGCGGATTGACCTTTGCCCTCACGCAAGCCCCCGAAAAAGACCGGCGCCGCGAAAAAAGACACCGGCTCGAAAAAGAAAGCCCGGGGCCTTCCCTCGCGTGAGGAGGTGCTTGCCTTCCTCGCCGACAATCCCGGCAAGACCGGCAAGCGCGAGATCGGCCGCGCCTTCGGCGTGAAGGGCGACGACCGCATCGGCCTGAAGCAGATGCTGAAGGCCATGTCGGACGAAGGTCTGATCGCGAAGGATGAGACGAAGAGCCTCCGCCGCGTCGGCGAAATGCCGCCGGTAACGGTCATCGAAATCACCCACACCGATACCGATGGCGAATTGATCGCCCGCCCCGTCTCCTGGCCCGGCGAAGACCTGCCCCCTCTCATCGTCGTCACGCCCGATACGCGGCGCGGCAAGCGCGATGTCGACGAGCCGCCTGCCGGTGTCGGCGACCGCGTCCTCGCTCGCGTCGCGAAGTCGGAAGACGAAACCTACCCCTATGAAGCGCAGGTCATCCGCCGCGTCGGCAAAGGCGCGGAGCGTGTGCTCGGCCTCTTCCGTCTCACGCCCAAAGCCAAAACCGCACGCCTCATCCCCGTCGACAAGAAGATGCGCGTCGAATTCGAGATCGCCATCGAAGATATTGGCGACGCGGAAGACGGCAGCCTCGTCCTCGCCGAAACCATTCCCGGCAAGCGTTACGGCGTCCCCCGCGCCCGTGTCCGCGAAGTCTTCGGCGATATCGCAGACCCGCGCTCGATCAGCCTCATCGCCATCCACACCCACGGCATCCCGGATTCCTTTCCGGATGCCGTCATCGCCGAAGCCGAAGCCGCCAGGCATCAGGGCCTCAAGGGCCGCACGGATCTCCGCGACATCCCCCTCATCACCATCGACCCCGCCGATGCGCGCGACCATGACGACGCGGTCTGGGCCGCCCCCGACACCGATCCGAAAAACGAAGGCGGCATCGTCGCCATCGTCGCCATCGCCGATGTCGCGGCCTATGTCCGTCCCAATTCCGCGATGGACCGCGAGGCGCTGAAGCGCGGCAACTCCACCTACTTCCCGGACCGCGTCGTGCCGATGTTGCCCGAGCGCATCTCGAACGACCTCTGCTCGCTGATCGAAAAGGAAGACCGCGCCTGCCTCGCCGTCCGCATGGTCTTCGACCGCAACGGCAACAAGCGCGGTCATGAGTTCATCCGTGGCCTGATGAAATCCGCCGCCAGCCTCAGCTACCGCCAGGTCCAGCAGGCAATCGACGGAAACCCGGACGATGCCACCGGCCCCCTTCTCGAACCCGTGCTGAAACCTCTATGGGACGCCTACCGCATCCTCGCGAAGGCCCGCGAGGCGCGCGGCCCGCTCGATCTCGATCTCCCCGAATACAAGATCGACATCGACGAGAAAGGCGGCGTCGGCGGCATCCGTATCGGCGAGAAATTCGAATCCATGAAACTCATCGAGGAGTTCATGATTCAGGCGAACGTCTGCGCCGCCGAAACCGCCGAGGCGCAGCATCGTCCCGTCATCTATCGCATCCACGACGCCCCCTCGCGCGAGAAGCTCGTGGCGCTGGCCGAATTCCTTGCCACGCTGAACCTGAGCTTCGCCAAGGGCGAGAACATCCGCCCGGCAAACTTCAACCGCATCCTGAAAGCCGTGGACGGCACCGAGCATGATCAGATGGTGTCGGATGTCGTGCTGCGCTCTCAGGCGCAGGCCGTCTATGCGCCGGACAATATCGGCCATTTCGGCCTCAATCTTCGCCGCTACGCGCATTTCACCTCGCCCATCCGCCGCTATGCCGACCTCACGGTCCACCGTGCGCTGATCGCCGGCCTCGGCCTCGGAAAAGACGGCCAGACGGAGGACGAAACATCCTCCCTCACCGAAATCGCCGAACACATCTCGACAACCGAGCGCCGCTCCATGCTCGCCGAACGCGACTCGAAGGACCGCTTCATCGCCGCATTCCTTGAGGCCCGCATCGGCGCCGAGTTCCGCGGCCGCATCGCCGGCGTCACGCGCTTCGGCCTCTTCGTGAAGCTGAACGACACCGGCGCCGATGGTTTCGTCCCGATCTCGACGCTTGGCGGCGATTTCTACCACCACGACGAAATCCTCCACGCCCTCACCGGCGAGCGCACCGGCAAGACCTACCGCCTCGGTGATGGCGTCCTCGTCCGCCTGGAAGAATGCGTCCCCGTCACCGGCGGCATGCGCTTCACGCTCCTCGAAGGTGGCAGCGAGGGCAAACCCGCCGGGCCCCGCCCCCGTTCCGGCCGCCGCCCCACTGGCAAGGGCGGCTCCCGCCAGGGCGAGAAGAACCGGAAGCCGAAATCCTCCCCTCGAAAGCGCCGCTGACCCGGGACAAACCTGCCGCGCGGCAACCTGCCACATTTCATCCGCCGGCGATTCCAACCATTTTACTCGGACATCACCACATCGCCCGAAGTGATTGCCATGAGTATCCCGATGGACATGTCCGAGCCTCACATCTACGAGACGGCCGAGATCTCTCCCCGCCCGGCCTTCCCGGCGATCCTTCGCGGCTTCGGCGGCCATTGCCCGGCCTGTGGCACCGGCAGCCTCTTCCGCCGTTTCCTGAAAGTGACGGACAGCTGCGCCCATTGCGGCGAGGAACTCCATCACCACGAAGCGGACGACGCCCCGCCCTATTTCACCATCATGATCGTCGGCCACATCGTCGTGCCGCTCATGCTCTGGGTGGAGCTGGCCTATCTCCCGCCGCTCTGGATTCACGCCCTGGTCTGGCCCGCGCTCACCCTCGTCCTTTCGCTCTGGCTCCTGCCCCGCGTCAAGGGCTCCGTCGTCGGCTGGCAATGGGCGCTCCGCATGCACGGCTTCGACGGCGTGACCCGCGACTGACGCTGCGTCCGCCCCGCTTTCCCCTCCGCGCTGGACTTCCCCTCCCGCCAGCGTGCATCCTGTCCCCAACAGAAATTCAAGAACCGGGACAGGAAATGGCTGAGGAACAACGCGCGGCGTTTGACCCGAAGAAATCGCGCGAGCAGGAATATCGCGAGACGACGCAAGGGAAAGCCGTCCGCCCGCGCGATGCTTCCACGCTCATCATCGTCCGCCGCGACGGCGCGCGCCCGCAGGTGCTGATGGGCCAGCGCCACGCCGATCACAAATTCATGCCGAACAAATTCGTCTTCCCCGGCGGCCGCGTCGACCGCGCCGACAGCCGCATCCGTCCCGTCGAGGATCTGCGCGATCCCGTCGCCCGCCGCCTCCTCGCCCGCATGAGCGGCAAGCCGTCGGAGCTGCGCGCCCGCGCGCTTGCCATGGCCGCCATCCGCGAAACCTTCGAGGAGACGGGCCTCATCATCGGCCGTCCCGCCACCGCGCCGCAAAAGAGCAAGCACGCCGACTGGAACGATTACTTCTCGCAAGGCTTCGCGCCCGCGCTCGGCACGCTCGATTTCGTTGCCCGCGCCATCACGCCCCCCTATCGCACGCGCCGCTTCGACACGCGCTTCTTCATCGCCGATGCGGAAACGATCCAGGGCGATCCCGCGAAGGTCGCGGGCTCCGGCGAATTGCAGGGCCTCCACTGGCTCACCATCGCCGATGCGCGCGATCTTGACCTGCCCAATATCACCCGCGTCGTCCTCGACGAACTGGACGAGCGCCTCGCTCTCGCCACCGCCGCGCAGGCCAGCCGTCACGTCCCCTTCATCTATTTCCGCAATGGCAACGCCATCCGCGATGCCATCAAGGATTGACGCAGTGACCGTTCAGCCTCCGGTCGCGCGCGGCATCCGTCCGCGCGACGCCGCCAGCCTCGTCCTGATCGACACCGCGCAGCAAGGCGAGCCTCGCATCCTCATGGGCCGCCGCCACTCGCGCATGAAGTTCATCCCCGACGCTTTCGTCTTCCCGGGCGGCAAGCTCGATGCGGGCGACCTCCTCGCGAAACCCGCCACGCCCTTCACCGGCGAAACCGCAAGGCGGATGGAGCGCGCCGCTTCCGCCCGCGTGAAAGCGCAGGCGCTCGCTATGGCCGCCATCCGCGAAACCTTCGAGGAGACGGGCCTCATCATCGCCGGCCCCGGCCATGTCGGCGCGCAAGCCGGCGCCGGCTGGCAGCCCTTCCTCGAACGCGGCCTCGCGCCCCGTCTCGACCTGCTGGAAATCATCGCCCGCGCCATCACGCCCGCCTCGAGCCCGATCCGCTTCCACGCCCGCTTCTTCGCCGCCGACGCCGCCGCCGCAACCGGCGAGCTGCAAGGCAGCGGCGAACTCGAAGACCTCGGCTGGTACACGCTCACGGAAGCCCTGAAACTTCCCGTGATAGACGTCACCGAATTCGTCCTCAACGAAATCGCCCGCCGCCACACCGGCGAAACCCGCCCCCGCATCCCCCTCTACTGCTACCGCAACGACAAACCCGTCGTGCGGGGATAAGGTTTACACACGTGTTGACATGAGAATTGCAAGATCATGCAATCAGCTAAATGTCTTACTCACGGTGATTTAAAACATGGATGACTCGGCAACCCTTGTTGAGATTCCCGCACTCGCGGCTGAACGAATAAAAGCAATAGAAAGCTACACTCAACTTGAATACGCGCTTTCAATGCTAATTGCGACAACCCTCAATATCGACCACCGTCAAGCCTTCACCATCATTTCTCGAATGGTCAATGCGAGGTCGCGTTGCGCGTTAGTCAGCGATATGATTGCTCTGTCTGACATAGCCGAATGCAGGCCATTCTGGCGGGGAATTGAAAAGATAATTACCGAGATAGATGGTGTTCGAAATAAAATTGTTCATTGGATACAGGCGAGCACTAACGGCCCACTCGATAGCGACGGGAAACAGACCGTAGCAAGCTACTATTTGATGCCGTGGAAAACATTCAACTCAGCTGGTTCAGACAAGCTGACAATTGAGGACATTAGAGAATATTGCGTCAAGGTAGGCACAGCGTCTAACTGGGTTTCAATGCTGTCGGGATATGCGCTTGCAAACTCCGAGATACGCGCCGCCGAACGTGCCGTTTTTACAAAAGCTCCGACGCCTGAAAGTTCGGAGGAACTCCAGAAGATTATTCATAATTTGATTGAGAAGCAGAATGAGAGTCTCCGGAAAAGCGACTCATCTTCTTCTAATTCTTGAGAAACGCTCAAAACCACTGCCCCGCTCTGGATACCCAGACTAAGTCCAGACCTGATTTTTTAGGTTTGGCGATCCCTCCGCACCTCCACATACAAAATCTTCCCACCCTCCCCTGGGGGGAGGGTCGAAAAATTCGCAGAATTTTTCGGGGCGGGGGCGCCGAAGTGCGGCATATTCCAAACGCACGGCAGATTCCACCCCCCAAAAAAGAAGAAACGATGCAAGCCCCCGACGCCCCCCTCACCCCCGCGGAACGCAGACGCAGCCTCGTCGCCGTCATCGCCTGCATCTCCGTCGTCGGCATGGGCCTTGGCGTGTCGATCCCGCTCCTCGCCCTGATGATGGAGCGCAATGGCGTCCCCGCTTCCATCATCGGCCTCAACACGGCCATGCCCGCGCTCGCCACCTTCCTGTTCACGCCCTTCATCGCGGGACTGCTCCGCCGCACCTCGGCCATCTCGTTTCTGCTCGCCTGCATCCTCCTCTCTGCGCTCGCGATGCCCGCTTACTATCTCTTCCCCAATGTCTGGCTCTGGTTCCCGATCCGCTTCCTGAACGGCCTCGCCTTCACCGGCCTCTTCGTCGTCAGCGAATTCTGGATCAACACGCTGGCGGAGGAAAAAAACCGCGGCCGCCTCATCGGCATCTACGGCACCGTCCTCTCTTGCGGTTTCGCGTCGGGGCCCGTCATGCTTTTCCTCGTCGGCACGGAGGGCCTCGCGCCCTTCGCCACCACCGGCGCCCTCATCGCCGCCGCCGCGCTGCCTCTTCTCCTTTTCGGCCGCGGCCTCGCGCCCAGCATCACCGAAAAGCCGAGCCACGCTTTCACGACCTTCCTCGTCGCCGCCCCCGCCGCCACCATGGCGGGCTTCGTCTACGGCGCGACGGAGACCAACATCTTCAACCTGCTGCCGATCTACAGCGTCCGCATCGGCATGACAGAGCAGACCGCCGCCTTCGTGCTGTCGATCTTCGCCGCCGGCAACATCCTCTGCCAGATCCCGATCGGCCTCTGGGCCGACCGTGTGAACCGCCGCTTCGTTCTTCTCTTCTGCGCCACGGTCGGCCTCCTCGGCAGTCTGGCCATCCCTTTCGCCGCCGGCTCGCTCTGGCTCTTCGCGCCGACGCTTTTCATCTTCGGCGGCGTCGTCGCCGGTCTCTACACGGTCGGCCTCACCCTGCTGGGCGAGCGTTTCCGGGGCGCCAACCTCGCCTCCGCCAATGCCGCCTTCGTGATGATGTATTCGACCGGCGCCCTCATCGCCCCGCCGCTCTCCGGCGCCGCCATGGACCTGTGGGACCCTCACGGCCTCATCCTCGCCATGGCCGCCATCTGCGCCCTCTATGTCGCGGTGGCAGGCTGGCGCTATGTCACGGCTCCCCGTCCGGTCCTGCCGGAGGACTAGCGCCCCGGCGCGCCGCCATGCTTGCATGGAGCAGGAGGTATCCAATGACGCCAACCATCACAGCATTCGAAGCGTCGCCGGATCGCGGCCGGGGCCTCGCGCGCGACACGCGCATTCGCTGGGCGCTCGAAGAAGTGGGCCAGCCCTATGAGGTCCGCCTTCTCTCCTTCGCCGCCATGAAGGAGCCCGCGCATCTCGCGCTCCATCCTTTCGGACAGATCCCGACCTACGAGGAAGACGGGCTCGTCCTCTTCGAATCCGGCGCCATCATCCTCCACATCGCAGAGAACCATGCGGGCCTGCTGCCGGAAGACGCACATGCAAGGGCCCGCGCCATCGCATGGATGTTCGCCGCGCTCAACACGGTCGAGCCGCCGATCGTCGAGCGCGAAGCCACCGGCTATGCCGAGCGCGACAAGAGCTGGTACGAAGCGCGCCTCCCCCTCCTCGACGCCCGCATCCATACAAGGCTCGGCGAACTCGCCGCCCGCCTCGGCGATGCGTCCTGGCTCGACGGCCCCTTCAGTGCCGGCGACCTCATGATGGTCTCGGTGCTGCAAAGGCTGAAATCCTCACCCCTCCTCGACAAACACCCCGCCCTCAAATCCTATGTCGCCCGCGCCGAAGCCCGCCCCGCCTTCCAGCGCGCCTTCGCCGCCCAACTGGCGGTGTTCGAGGGACGGAAGGAGGGGTGAGGGGGCAACTCCCGTCAGCGCACTGCGGCTGTGGCCGTAGCCGTGGCGCCTTGGGCGGCCTTGTCTATCGTGTCGGCGACGATCTTCGGCTGGGTCATGAAGACCGCGTGACTGGCTTCAACCTCGGTGACATCGGCGCCGATCCTTTTGGCCATCGTGCGCAGCATGCGCTGGTCGAACGCCTTGTCCTCCGTGGCGATGACGGCCCAGCTCGGCTTCGTCCGCCACGCAGCGTTCTCCAGCCTGCTTTCAAAGGCCGACAAGGCGATGGGAACCTGGGAGTCGCGCAAGAACGCGGCGTCTGCGTCGCTGGCATCGGCGGCGAAGCCGGCTTTGAACAGCTCGAGGTTCAGGAACCCGAATCCATCGCCATGGGCGTCGATGACGAATTCCGGCGGCGTGGTGAAGCCTTCATATTGCTGCGCCGTCGTCTCGCCGGCATCGGGCGACAAGGCCGAGACATAGACCAGCCCCGCGACATTCGAGTGGACGCCCGCTTCCGTGATGACGGTTCCGCCCCAGCTGTGGCCCACCAGAATCGTCGGACCGTCCTGCCGGTCCAGCACACGGACCGTCGCCGCAACATCGTCGGCAAGCGATGTCAGAGGATTCTGCACGATGGAGACGCGATATCCCCGCGCGGTCAGATCGTCATAGACGCCGCGCCATCCCGAGCCATCGGCGAAAGCGCCGTGCACCAGCACGACGTTTCGGACCGTCTGGGCGTCGGGAATGGGCTGCGAAGGCGCTGCCTGTACGTTGCTCATGAGACTGGCGGCGATCGCCAAAGCGGCGGTGGTGCGGATGGTGTTGGCCATGGTGTTGGTCCCTTTGAACTTGCTAAGGAGCCAATTGTAGAAAATTTCGCTCGAAAGGTGCTTTCGAGTTGTTCTTTTGAATTTACATATGAAATTATTTTCCGGAAAAATTTGACCGAAACCGTCTAAAATAGAGTGACTATATGAAAGATTCTTCCAAGGGCGGTCTGGACCGGATCGATATGAAGATTCTGCGCGCTCTCCATGCGGATGGACGGCTGACGAATGCGGAGCTCGCAGCGCGCGTGGACGTCAGCCCCGCCACATGTCACCGGCGGACGCGCCGCCTCTTCGATGAAGGCCACATCACCGGGGTGCGGGCGGAGGTCGCGCCCGCTTCGGTCGGCCTGGGCGCCCTCGTGATGGTCGGCGTCATGCTCGACCTTTCCACGCCTGACAGCCGCTCCGCCTTTGAAAAGGCCGTGCTGAAGATGAAGGAGGTCCTCGATTGCATCCTGGTGGCGGGTGAGTTCGACTATTTCCTGAAAATCCGCGCTCGCGACATGGCCGATTTCAACAAGCTGCAGGGCCAGACCCTGATCGCCCTCCCGGGCGTCCGGAACACCCGGACCTTCTTCGTCATGAGGGAGGTCAAGGAAAACGCCCCACTCCCCTTCTGACCAGCCTGCCCGGCTCCGGCACGCAGACGCGGATGAAACATCCGCTCACCCGTTCGGGTGGGCTGTCGTCCATCGTCCCGGCGCTCGAACCTCACCGACAAACACAGCGTAAGACGTAAACCGAATAAGCCATCCTCAGTTTCGCGAATGGCCGTGCTTCGTCAGCACGCCGGAAGATTGACAGCCAAACCGCCGAGCGATGTCTCCTTGTAGATCTCGTTCATGTCTCGCCCGGTGCGGTTCATGGTGGCGATCACCTTGTCGAGCGAGACCGAGTGCTGGCCGTCGCCGAGAAGCGCGAGACGCGCCGCGTCGATGGCCTTGATCGCGCCCATGGCGTTCCGCTCAATGCAGGGAATCTGCACCAGCCCGCCGATTGGATCGCAGGTGAGGCCAAGATTGTGTTCCATGCCGATCTCGGCTGCGTTTTCGATCTGACAGGGCGTGGCGGCCAGCACGGCCGCCAGGCCCGCCGCCGCCATCGAGCAGGCCACGCCCACTTCGCCCTGACACCCGACTTCGGCACCCGAAATGGAGGCGTTGCGCTTGTAAAGCGCGCCGATGGCGGTGGCCGTGAGAAGAAAGCGTCGCCGGCCTTCCTCCGTTCCCTGGTGGAAGCGGTCATAGTAGCGCAGGACCGCGGGAATGATGCCGGCCGCGCCATTGGTAGGCGCCGTGACGACCTTTCTGCCGCATTCTCTTCATTGACCGCCAGCGCCCAAAGGTTGACCCAGTCCATCGCCGCGAGCGGATCGGTCACGTTATGCTCCGCTCTCGCCGCAATGGCGGCATGCACCTGGCTCGCGCGGCGCTTCACCTTGAGGCCGCCCGGCAGCTCGCCGCTCTCCAAAACGCCGCGATCGATGCAGGCATTCATCGCCGCGAGTATCTGGTCGAGGCCAGCATCGATCTCACTGTCAATTCGCCAGACACGCTCGTTCGCACGGGTCAGCTCGGCAATATCGAGCCCGGTGCGTGAACAAAGGCTGAGCAATTCCGCCGCGCTCGTGAAGGCGTAAGGCATTTCGATGAGCGGGGTGTCGTTGCCCCGGGCATTGCTGCATATCTGGTCCTCGTCGCTGACGAACCCGCCGCCGACCGAGAAATAAGTCCGTGTACATATCACTTCTCCTTCCTCGTCGAAGGCCGAGAATGTCAAGGCATTGGGATGCTGGGGAAGACGCTCGCGTCCGCTCCAGATCAAATCGCGGCGCTCGTCATAGGCGATCTCATATTCGCCGCCGAGTCTGAGTTTGCCGAGCGCCCGCACGTTCGACACGAGCGTGCCTGCCTGATCCGGATCGAAAGTCGCGGGATTGAATCCGGCAAGCCCAAGAAGAACGGCCGTATCCGTGGCGTGACCGCGGCCGGTCAGGGCGAGCGATGCATAAAGCCGCACCTCTACCCGCCGGGTCCTCGGCAAGGCGGGCCCCAGAAACTCCACAAAACGCCCCGCCGCAGTCATCGGCCCCATCGTGTGGGAACTCGACGGACCGACACCCGGTTTGAAGAGATCGAAAACACTGATGTTCATGATCCCGATTTCAGCCCTTCTCAACCGGCCGCGACATCGCGTCGTTGCGGGAAAGACATTCGAAAAGACGGGCCGTCAGAGCCGGCCGGGCGGCATCGGTCGCACAGGCCGCAAGCGGTGCGAGTATCGCGATCTCGGCGGCGCGCAGAAAATCTGCGTCGCCGGAATCGCCGCAGGCCCATTCATAGAGAGCGCCGAGATAGCCCGCATATATCGCCCTTCCGAGCCGCTCCGGATCGACGCCTGCCGAAATCTCGCCGTCAGCCTGGGCCTGGGTCATCGCCAGGATCGGAATCTCGGCAATGTCGCGCCCGAGATGCGTGCCGTCGAACAATACGCGCGGAATCCGCACCAGCAACTGACGGTAGAGTTTCGCGTCCCCCGTATAAAGCTCGGCCGATATACGCGCCGACTCGAGCGCGAGTTCGATGCCGGTGGCCGCGCGCGCATTGAGCGCCTCATCGAGCTGCACCAACGCCCGCTTGATCACCGCGAAGCCGACCGCCTCGAGACCGCCGATCAGGTTGTAGATGGTCTGGGGCGCCACTTCGGCGGCGGCGGCAATCTGGTTCAGCGAGACGTTCTCGATTCCGTGTTCGCGCCAAAGGTCGGCGGCGGCCGCGACGATCTCCGCCTGCCGGCGCGCCTTGCCCCGATCTCGCAGCGCCGTACTTGACATTAGAATTGATTCCATCTTTTTATATGAACCTATTTTTATATTCTACTCTAATATTAGAGCTGGGCAAGCATGACAAGAACCGGGATCGACCTCCGCAGCGACCTGATGACTCCGGGCTCTGCGAAGGTCGCCGCCGCGATGCAAGCTGCCGCCCTGCGGCCGCCGGCGATGGGACATGGAGAAGACCCCGACGAGCGGGCGCTCATGGAGTTGATGGCGGCAGAACTGGGCGTCGAGGCCGTGCTTTTGGTGCCAACCTGCACGATGGCCAACCAGATTGCGATCCGGCTGCACCTGCCCGAAGGCGGCCGGCTTGCCTCCTCGGCGCTCGCCCATGTCGTGACGGTCGAGGATCGCGCCACCGCGCTGACCGGGGTCGCGAGGCAGGTTCTGCCCGACGAGAACGGTCATCCCTCGCCCGCCGCCGTCGCCGGCTTCCTCGCGGAACGCGCACCCGGCGAGGCCACGCTCGTCTGGCTCGAAAACACGCATATGCTGGCGGCGGGCTCGGTCATGCCGACGGGCTGGCAAAGCGACATCGGCGCGACATGCCGCGCGGCGGGCAGCACCCTCCATCTCGACGGATCGCGACTCTGGAATGCGGCCGTAGCGCAGAACGCGCCGCTATCCGTCTTGATGGCTGGCTGCGATACGGCGGCGATCAGCCTCAACAAGGCGATCGGCGCGCCTGTGGGCTCGGTGCTCGCGGGATCGCGCAGCGAGATCGACGAGGCGCTACGCTGGCGGGATGCCATGGGCGGCGGATGGCGTCCGATCGGCGCTATCGCGGCCGCAGCGCGAGCAGCACTCGAAGGCTGGCGTGACCGGCTCGAAACGGACGCGGCCATGGCCAGCACGCTTGCGCGCGCGATCGCCGGCCGGCTTGGCGATCTTGCCGTCCAGCCCGCGCAAACCAACCTCGTCTTCCTGAACAGACCCAGCGGCGACGCAGCGCAATTCGTCGACAGTCTGGCGCGTCACGGCGTGCAGGTGCTCAAGTTGACGCCGGCATTGGTGCGGCTGGCGATCCATGGCGGCGTGCGCGTCCACGAGGTCGAAACAATCGCGACGGCTGTTGCAACGGCCGACACAGAGCTGGCGGCGACGCGCGGCGCGTGAAGCTGAGGGCTCAACACTGATCGGCGTATGAGCTGATCGCCATTGTCCGCTTGGCGCTAAGCGGACCTCCCCCAGCCGATACGACCAGAGACCCGCAAGCGTGATTGAACACCAATCGGGAACCGGCTAGATTTCACCGTCTCCAGCGGAGGATTTCGCGTGATGCCCGGATTTATCGACTGAATTGAGGCCCGTCCGGCCTTGTCAGGAAAGCGTGCCGTCCCGAACGGGATGAGCCGCGGGACAGTCGATTCTTCCGATCCATCCTTCGCGGGGGCTCACCCGATGGCGTATTTCCGCAATCGCACCGTCAACCTTCTCAATCTTCACTACTGGATTCACGCCGTCGCCGCCACCGGCGGCAGTGCTTTCTTCGTCACCTATCTGTTGAAGGCGGGCGTCCCCGCTCCGACGGCGCTCTCCTCCTTCGCGCTCATCCTGCTCGGGCGCTTTCTCATCCGTCCACTGATCGTCCCCCTCACTATGCGCTGGGGCATGCGCACCATGGTCATCGTGGGCACGCTGCTGACCGCCTTCCAGTTTCCCCTCCTCGCCGAGGTCGATGGCGTCGGTTACATGCTCGTGGCGCTCATCGTCGTCTCCTCCGTCGGCGACACGGTCTACTGGTCGACCTACCACGCCTACTTCGCCACCCTTGGCGACGACGAGCGTCGCGGCCACCAGATCGGTGTCCGCGAGGCGGTCACCGCCCTTGTCGGCGTCGTGAGCCCGCTCATGACCGGCCTCCTCCTCGTCACCTGGGGCCCCCGCGCCGCTTTCAGCCTCGCCACGATCTTCTGTATCGCCTCCGCCCTGCCGCTCCTGCGCACGCCGGAAGTTCGCGTCGCGTCCGCCGTCTCCGGTGCCTTCAGGGCATCGATCCCCGGCATGCTGCTCTTCGTCGCCGACGGCTGGATCATGGCGGTTACGTCTTCGTCTGGCAGATCGCGCTCTTCACCTCGCTGAACGAAGACTTCCTTGCCTATGGAGGCGCGCTCGCGCTCGCCGCCATTATCGGCGGCATCGGCAGTCTGACGCTCGGCCGCCACATTGACGCCGGCTACGGCCGTCACGCCGTCATCTACGCCTTCGGCACCTTCGCCCTCATCATCGTCCTGCGCGCTGTCGCCACCGGCGACGCCATGGTCGCCGTGCTGGCGAATGCGCTCGGCGCGCTCGGCGCCTGCCTCTATGTCCCGACGCTGATGACGGCCGTCTATACGCAGGCGAAGCGCGCGCCCTGCCCGCTCCGCTTCCACGTCGCCACCGAGGGTGGCTGGGACATCGGCGGCGCGAGCGGCCTTCTCACCGCCGCGCTCTGCGCCCACATGGGCCTCCCCATCTGGGTAGGTATCCTCATGTCGCTCCTGGGGGTGGCAGCCATGGTGGTCCTGTTGCAGCGCTATTATGCGCCCCGGCCGGGCTTGACTTACCCGTCCCCGTGAGTACTCTCCGCGCCAAATCGCTCGGGCATCCCGCGCGAACCGAATTTCGCGAGCCCTGCCAAGTGCTTGCCTAACCTCAAGGATTTCGCGCTATGGCGAAGCCAGCCTCCATCAAGATCAAGCTCGAGAGCACCGCCGACACGGGCTACTTCTACGTCACGAAGAAGAACAGCCGCACCATGACCGAAAAGATGGTCATCAAGAAATACGATCCCATCGCGCGCAAGCATGTCGAGTTCAAGGAAACCAAGATCAAATAAGGATCTTCGGTCCCGTCGCACATGCGGCCCTGGATACGAAAAGAGCCGGTCCCCTGAATGGAGACCGGCTCTTTTGCGTTCGCCCTCGAATAGTGGCCGGCCAGGGAATCGCGGCTTATCAGAGGAGGCCACTCCACAACCACGGACCCGGCCGGCCGTGCCCCGCGGACTCAGGAGATGCGGCGGACCTGAGCGCCCCACGAGGACACGCTTCGTTGCCCGAATACCGGTTCCAACTTGCCCCCCAGCAAGAAGCGGAACGGCCCAATGGCAACGAAACAAAGTAACCCATTAAATATAGCACGTGTTGCTGTCCCAATAAAGGAATAGCAAAGCCAATACGTGCCCGCCGCCGCGTTCAACTTCGTTAACCATGAATAAACAAGGTTAACGCACACATCGCTCCCAAAAACCAGCGCGAGAACTTTCCTGAAACTTTGGTTTTAGCGCCGGATTATTGGTACGGCCTCAGGCCGCCTCGGCGACCACGCGGTTTCGCCCGTCGCGTTTGGCGCGATAGAGCCCCTGGTCGGCGCGGCCGAGCAGCTTCGCCGCCGTGTCGTTCGGCCCTTCCGTCACCGCGATACCGATGCTCACCGTCACATCGAGCGTCCGCCCCGTCTCGTCGAGCTTGAACGGCCGGAGCGCCACGCCCTGACGCAGGCGTTCGGCCACCGTCATCGCATAAGTGAGGTCCGTATCCGGCATCACCACGACGAATTCCTCGCCGCCCAGCCGGCAGGCAAGGTCGATGCCGCGCACATTGGCCGAAATGCGGTCCGCGAATTCCTTCAGCACCTCGTCGCCCGCCTGGTGGCCATGCGTATCGTTCACGGCCTTGAAGTAATCGATGTCGAAAATCAGCAGCGCCACGGGCTTGCCGGTATTCGCCGCATCGTCGACCAGCGTCGCGAGATGGCCTTCCATGTAGCGCCGGTTATAGAGCCCGGTCAGCCCGTCGGTGATCGCGAGTTCGAGCCCCTGCTGGAACTTGTCGCGCAGATAATCCTGATAGCGTTTGCGGCGAAGCTGGCTGCGCGCCCGCGCGACGAGTTCGTTGCGCTCCACCGGCCGCACCAGATAATCGTTCACACCCATGTCGAGCGCGCGCACCAGGCGCCCCGTATCGCCCTCTTCCACGATCGCGAGAATGGGCGTCTGCCGCGTCGCTTCCAGCGAGCGCAGCTGCGAGCAGAGCCGCAGCCCGTCGAATTCCTGCAGCGTCAGGCTCACGATATGAAGATCGAAATTGCCGCTATTGGCGAGCTGCAGCAGCTCTTCCTGCGTCTCGGCAACCGTCACATTGTGTTCGCTCGCCAGCGTCTCGGTAATGCGCTTCAGCGATGTCGGCCGGTCGTCGATCGCAAGAATGCGCCCCGGCTCCGTCATCAGGAAATCGCCAGTCGTCCCCGCGCCCAGCGCGCCGATGCGCTGCCCCGTCGCCTCGCGCATGCGCAGCTCGTCTGTCACCATTTTCAGGCGGACAAGGCTGCGGACGCGCGCGAACAGCGCCAGATCGTTGAGCGGCTTTGTAAGAAAATCGTCGGCGCCGGCTTCCAGCCCCTGCACCCGGTCTTTCGGCTGGTCGAGCGCCGTCACCATCACGACGGGAATATGTTCCGTCTCCGGCATCGCCTTCAGCCGGCGACAGACCTCGAACCCGTCCATGCCCGGCATCATCACATCGAGAAGAATGATGTCCGGCTGCTGTTCCTTCGCCGCCTCCAGCGCCTCCGGCCCCGACGCGGCCTTGAACACGTCGAAATACTCGGCGGTGAGTTTCGCGTCGAGCAGCTTCAGATTGGCCGGAACGTCGTCGACGATAAGTACGCGCGCAGTCACAGGTTCTCTTTCCTTGTCGAAGAGAGAGCGGTCCGTGCCGGTATCAGCGCAGGAAGCGCTGAACCGTTTCCAGGAACTGTGTCACGGAGATCGGCTTGGAAATGTAGGCCTCGCAGCCACCTTCGCGGATCTTCTCCTCGTCGCCCTTCATGGCGAACGCGGTCACGGCGACAACCGGGATAGAGCGCAGGCTGTCGTCTTCCTTGATCCACTTCGTGACTTCGAGCCCGGAAACTTCCGGCAGTTGGATGTCCATGAGGATGAGGTCGGGCCGGTTCGTCCGCGCGATCTCGAGCGCCTCGATGCCGTCCCGCGTCTGCAGCGTTTCGTATCCATGCGCGTCCAAAAGATCGTGAAAGAGCTTCATGTTAAGCTCATTGTCTTCGACGATCAGGACCTTCTTAGACATTGCGTCCATAGCTCCAGAACTCCACTGCGGGCTAGCCCGTACTCGAAACCGCGAAACCCCGGTTTCTGGGGCCGACTCTCATATCTCTCTGATGGGTCATCTGACCCGAATATCGTTAACTAAGTCTTTAACCCCGGATCGCGGACCTCCCGCTTTCCTTCGGTTTTTCATTAAACTCCGCCTATGATTAAGTTTCTGTGTCCCCCGGCCCCGTTTCGCGCTCCATGTGTGTCGCGTTGCGGGAAAATGACGGAAAATCTCCCATGGAAAGAGACCAGGCCGAGCTTCTGGCCATCCGCGCCCTCGGGCATATCGCGGCCGACGAAGACCTGCTCGGCGATTTCCTCGCCCTGAGCGGCCTCGCGCCGGATGAATTGCGCGCCCGCGCCGGCGATGCCGATTTTCTCGGCGGCGTCCTCGATTACATGCTGGCGGACGAAGCGCGCCTTCTCGCCTTTTGCGAGGCCGAGGAGGTGAAGCCGCAATGGCCCGCCGCCGCCCGCCGCGCCCTTCCCGGCGGCGAGGAGGTCCATTGGGCATGAGCACGACAGACGATCCCGGCGCCACCGCCAGCGAAATCCCCGGCCCCCGCCCGGACATGCGCACCACCGCATCCGCGATGCGCGACCCGCTCGCCATCGACGAAACCGTCATCCCCCAGATCGACGCGCTCGATCTCGTGCGCGGCCGCCCGCTCATCGTCTCGGATGCGGATGAGGTGCTGATCCAGTTCGTCGTCGGCCTGGAGCGTTACCTCGAAACGCAAAAACTCTGGCTCGACCTCAAAAGCTTCGCCCTCACCGGCAATATCCGCCATGTCGGCACCAACGAGCCCTATGACGCTGCCGCCATGCCGGCCCTCCTCGAAGCCTTCTTCGAGGCCAGCACCCACGCCCTCGACATCGTGCCCGGCGCCGCCGAGGCGCTCGCCGCCCTGTCGGAGCGCGCGCAGATCGTCGTCTTGACCAACGTGCCGCTGGAATCCCGCGCCGCCCGCGCCGCCAGCCTCGCCGCGCAAGGCATCGACTATCCGGTCATCGCCAACAAGGGCCTCAAAGGCGGCGCCGTCCGCCGCATGGCCGAGCGCGTCGAGGCCCCCGTCCTCTTCCTCGACGACATCCCGCATAATCTCGCCTCTGTCGCCAAGGCCCACGCCCCCACCCACCTCATCCACTTCATCGCCGACCCCCGCCTCGCCAAACTCCTCGGCCCCGCCAAGGACAGCCACTTCCACACCGGCCACTGGCCGGACGCGCGGGCATTCATCGAGCAAAAGCTGACGGAAGAAGGTTTCTGACGAATAGCTTCTGAGCAAACCCAAAATAAAAGTGTCACCCCGGCGAAAGCCGGGGCCCATGGGCTTGTCCGCGTTCTCGAATTCTCGTTTCCCCTCTCCCCCATCCCGTCATTGCCGGGCTTGACCCGGCAATCCAGAAGCCGCGAAGCGGCGTCAGAAAAAGACTCTTCCACTTGAGGCACAACAAAACCCAAAAATAAAACTGTCATCCCAACTTCCCACCCTCCCCCTGCGGGAGTGTCAAACGGTCGAAGACCGTTTGGGGAGGGGTCGCGAAAGAATCCCGATCCACCCGCGAAAACCGGAATGACACCGCGTCTTTGATTTCCCCTCTCTTCGCCTCTGTGCCTCTGCGTGCCATCCCTCCCTTCAAACCTGCTATCCTCCGCGCAAAAAAGAGAGTCCCCCCATGCGCATCGGCATAGACCTCGGCGGCACAAAAATAGAAGCCCTCGCCCTCGACCACGCGGGCCATGAGCTTGCCCGCCGCCGCATCCCCGCCCCGCGCGGCGACTACGCCGCCACTATCGCCGCCATCCGCGATCTCGTCGCCGCCCTCGAATCCGAAACGGGAAAGACAGGCACCATCGGCATCGGTATGCCCGGCGCAATATCCCCCGCCACCGGCCTCGTGAAAAACGCCAACAGCACCTGGCTCATCGGCCATCCCTTCGGCTCCGATCTCGAAGCCGCCCTCGCCCGCCCCGTCCGCCTCGCGAATGACGCCGACTGCTTCGCCCTCTCCGAAGCCTCGGATGGCGCGGGGGCCGGCGCGCGCTCCGTTTTCGGCGTCATCCTCGGCACAGGCGTCGGCGGCGGCATCGTCATCAACGGCGCGCTTCTCTCAGGGCCAAATGCTATCGCCGGCGAATGGGGCCACAATCCGCTCCCCTGGATGCTCCCCGATGAATATCCGGGTACGGATTGTTATTGCGGCAAGAAGGGCTGCATCGAAACATGGGTGTCCGGCCCCGCCTTCGCCCGCGAATACGCGGCCGAAAATACCGACGCCCTGACACCGGAAGAAATCGCCGCCGCCGCGCTCGAAGGCGCCCGCCCCGCCCGCCTCGCCATCCGCCGCTATTCGGACCGCCTCGCCCGCACGCTGGCGCATATCGTCAACATCCTCGACCCTGAAGTCGTGGTCCTCGGCGGCGGCATGTCCAACATCGCCGCCCTCTACGAAGAAATCCCCGCCCGCTGGGGCGCCTACGTCTTCTCCGACAAGGTCGCCACAAACCTGCGCCCCCACCGCCACGGCGACAGCAGCGGCGTCCGCGGCGCCGCCTGGCTCTGGCCGGCAGACTGAAGAAACGGATACACGGAAGTTACCAAAAAGAAATTGTCATCCCGGCGAAAGCCGGGACCCATTGGTTCCCTCAGCAAGCGCGGCTACGCCCGGCCTCAACCGCGAAAAAGACAAACTTCCTTCAGCAACTCTCAAACTCGGCACCGCGAGTGGGTCCCGGCTTTCGCCGGGATGACACTGTTTATTTCTACACAGAATAAATATCCGTCATTGTGAGGAGCGAAGCGACGAAGCAATCCAGAAGCGGTAATCACCACCCCTCACTTCGGATCGAAAAAGATCGCCCTCTCCTTCACGCGCTTCACCTGCACGCGCTCCTCCGGCACCACGCGGATGCCCGTCGTCTCGTCGTCGAGCCAGATCGCAAGCCGCTCATTCGCCACCCCCGGAATGGAGCCTGAATCCGCGACGAAGCCGACCTTGTAGGTATGTCCCGCCTCCAAATTCACCAGCACCGGAAATTCCGCCACATCGCCGCTCCGATAGGTGAGAAGCAGCGCCCGCAATCCCGGCGCTACCTTGATCGGCGTTCCGGCCCGCCGCACGTCCTTGTCCGTATAGGCCCCGTCGATGGCCGAAACATGCGCCGTCGCCACGTCGAAGCCGAGTTCCGCTTCCGATCCCTTGATGAAAGCCGCCGCACTGTCCGGCAGCGATGGCGCTTCATATGGGGCGACAACCATGTCCGCGCCCCAAAGATGCCGCTTCGGCATCGCGATCTCGCCGCTCGCCTCATCCTCGATCCACGCGACAAGCATTCCCTGATGATCGCTCTCCGCCGGCAGGCGCTCCCACTTCGCCACGTAATGCGCGCCGTCCTTCGCCTCGAGCCGCGTATGCAGCGTCGTATAGCCCGTGATGCTGAAACCGATCAGCACCGAGTGAGGCCCGGGCGCAATCGGAATGGGCACATCGTAAAGCCGCGTCGACTGGCGGATCATCTCTCCGTCGAGCCCGGACACATATATGCCGTAGCTCGCAAGGCCGATCTTGTCGCGCCCGCCGCGAATGGATGCCGTCAGCGTCTCCGGCGCGGGCGCCGCCCGCTCCGGCGCGGCAGCGGCCGCGACAGGCGGCTGTGGCGGCGCCTTTGCCTGACATGCGGAAAGAAGCAGCGCGCCCGCCACAAGCGCGACACCGGAAAACCCGACCGAAAAAACTTTCAAGAAACCCCCCAACACCAAATCACCAACCCGCACCAATCCTAGCGGGAAAATCCTGCGCAGACACCCTTTCCACCCTCAACTTGGTGGAGGGTTGGAAGAGAGTCGTCCGCCCCGCCAACGCCACAAGTGATATACTGAAAACAATCAGTCCAACCCGGCGCCCGAATGACCACCACCACCCCCCAAGGCTTCTGCCGCGACTGCTTCGCCTCTGTGCCGCCGGAAGCGACCCGCTGCCCTGCCTGCAAGCGCCCGCGCCTGAAATTCCATCCCGAGCTTCACACCCTCACCATCGCGCACATGGATTGCGACGCCTTCTACGCCGCCGTCGAAAAGCGCGACAACCCGGAGCTGCGCGACAAGCCGCTCATCATCGGCGGCGGCACGCGCGGCGTCGTCTCCACCTGCTGCTACATCGCGCGAATTCGCGGCGTCCGCTCCGCCATGCCCATGTTCAAGGCGCTCGCCGCCTGCCCCGAAGCCGTCGTGATAAAGCCCGACATGACGAAATATGCGCGCGTCGCCCGCGACGTCCGCGCCCTGATGCGCGACCTGACGCCGCTCGTCGAGCCCGTCTCCATTGACGAGGCTTTTCTCGACCTCTCCGGCACCGAGCGCCTGCATCACGCGAGCGCGGCGATCAGCATGGCGCGCCTCGCCAAACGCATCGAGGACGAAATCGGTATCACCGTTTCCGTCGGCCTCAGCCACAACAAGTTCCTGGCGAAAATCGCCTCCGATCTCGACAAGCCGCGCGGCTTCGCCATCATCGGCCGCGAGGAAACATTGTCCTTCCTCGCCGAAAAACCCGTTTCCATGATCTGGGGCGTCGGCAAGGCGCTCGAAACCAAACTCGCCCGCGACGGCATCACGCGCATCGCCCATCTCCAGCGTATGGAGGAAAACGATCTCATGGCGCGCTACGGCTCGATGGGCCGCCGCCTTTCGCGTCTCTCGCGCGGCCTCGATACGCGCGGCGTCGAACCCGTCCATGAGGCAAAGAGCATTTCGTCCGAAACCACCTTCATGCGCGACATCGCGGATGCAGCCGAGCTCGACCGCAAGCTCTGGCCGCTCTGCGAAAAAGTCTCCGCCCGCGCCAAGGCCGCCGGCCTTTCCGGTTCGACCATCGTCCTGAAACTGAAGACCGCCGACTTCAAGACCCGCACCCGCAACCAGACGCTGCCGGATCCGACTCAGCTCGCGGAAGTCATCTACCGCATTGCCGCGCCCATGCTCGCGCGCGAGGCCACGGGGACAAGTTTTCGTCTTCTCGGGGTGGGGATTTCCGGTCTCGCCGATGGCGACCTCGCCGACCCGAACGACCTGCTCGACCCCGCCGCAACACGCCGCGCCGCCGCCGAGCGCGCCATGGACAAGCTGCGCGCAAAATTCGGGGATAAGTCCATCGTCAAGGGTCGCGGCCTGCGCCGGTGACGGCCGGGGATAAATCCGTCGCCGGGAATATAATCAGTACACGGATATTATTTGTGACGGTATGATGACGGTTCGATGACAGTCGAAAGCCGCTTGCGGAAAATGGCCGGAAACCGCCGGAAACGAATTGTGACAGTCAGCAGGAATCCGGCGCGAAATAAGTCAGCTCGCTGAGCCGGCCCTTGAGCTGCACATCGAGGTAATCAAGCGTCAGCTCGGCGGCTATCCCATTGGGAAACAAGACATATCCCATCTCGAAGCTCGGCACGCCTTCCCGGTCCGCCGGGTCGAAATAGCTGATGCGCACCGGCCAGGGCCGCATTGCCGAAAGCGATTTCCCTTCGCCTTCCACCTCCACACCCTCGCCAACCCATTGTTTCGACAAGGGTTTCCCGATGAAAGCCGTGGTCGGATTCTCTCCCGGCTCTGTCCCGTCAAACAGCGCCCTGCTGAAAACACGCTGTCCTGCTTGCGCTTTTTCGATCAGCGCGAGGTTGTAGGCGATGGGGAAGAGGACATCGCCCGGCATCGCCAGCGGCTCATCTCCCTCACGGAAAACCCGCACGCTTCCGCCATTTTTGTCGCGTTCGGCGCTTCCCTCTTCCTGTCCGGTCAGTTGCCCGTTGGTATATTCCGTCCGCGTGAACGTGAACTGGTCGCCATCCGCTGCCTCCCAGTAACTCAGCCGCACGTCATTGCTGACGCTGTCATCATCGACACCCGTTACATGCGTGACCACGCGCTGCAGCGACGTATAGCCCCCACATTTGGGGCCGCCGCGCCATTCGACCACCATCCGTCCACGGATGCCGGTAATATCGCTCACCGGCTGTGTCCGTCCGAGCGTGAGGTCATAGACCGCGCGATGCATCTGCAATGTCGGCGCCGCCTCCGCCGCCATGCTGCCGGCAATGATAAAAATGGCGGAAAACCGGGCTATTCTCAGGCTTCGCGTCAATTCAACCTCTTCCATACCTGCCCATGGGGCTTCTACGAGCTTACACCATCGGATAAACCATTGAGCCCACTCAAGGAAAGCCTTCCATGCCACGCCCGCGCATTCTCGTCACCCGCAAGCTTCCCCCGGCCGTCGAAGCCCGCGCCCAGCGGGACTACGAAGCCCTGCTAAATACCGATGATTGCTTGCTGAATCGCGATGAGCTCGTCGCCCGCGCGCAAGGGGCCGAGGGGCTTCTGGCTACGGTGACGGACCGTCTCGACGCAGCCCTCGTCGCGGCGCTACCCGTCAGTATACGGATCATTTCCACTTTCTCCGTCGGCTACGACCACATAGATATCCCCGCCGCTACCGCTCGTGGCATCGCCGTCACCAACACACCCGATGTACTCACGGACGCCACCGCCGAGATCGCCTTGCTGCTGATGCTCGGCGCCGCGCGCGGCGCAACACCCGCCATTTCCGCGCTCCGCGAAGGCCGCTGGAACAACTGGGCACCCACTGGAATGCTGGGGATCGAACTCGCGGGCAAGCGCCTAGGCATTCTCGGCCTCGGCCGCATCGGCCGCGCAACAGCGGCCCGCGCCCGCGCCTTCGGCATGGAAATCCACTATCACAGCCGCCGCCGCGTCTCGCCGGAACTGGAGGCGGGCGCGACCTATCACGCTGATCCCGCTGCGCTTTTTCGTGTTTCCGATGTCCTGTCCATCCATTGCGCCTCGACGCCGGAGACGCGCTGCCTCGTCAATCGCGACACCCTCGCCCTCCTCCCGCCGAACGCGATCGTCGTCAATACGGCGCGCGGCGACATCGTGAATGACGACGCCCTGATCGAAGCCCTGTCGTCCGGACGCATTGCAGCAGCGGGGCTCGACGTCTTCAACAACGAGCCGAACTTCCATCCCGGATATCTGGCTCTTTCCAACGCTTTTCTGCTTCCCCATCTCGGCAGCGCCACGCTCGAAACGCGCAACGCCATGGGCTTCCGCGCACTCGACAACCTCGATGCCTTCTTCGCCGGCCGTCCTCCATCGGACCTGGTGGCCGGATGATCCGCATCGCGCTGGCCGCCGCTCTTTTTGCGCTTTCCGCCTGCGATTCCAAGCCCTTGCGCGATTGCGAAGACTGCCCGGCGCTCGTTTTGCTTAAGCCCGGAAGCTTCATGCGCGGCAGCCTCGAAAGCGATCCGGCTGCGGACGAAGCCGAGTTCCCGCGCCATGAAGTCCGCATCCTCCGTCCTTTCGCCATGGCCGCCACCGCCGTAACCGTCGCCGAATTCGCGGCCTTCATCGCCGCGACGAGCCACACCCCGGAAAACGGCTGTCACACCCTCACCGCCGACGGCTGGCGCCTCGATCCCGAGGCAAACTGGCGCAATCCGGGCTTTCCTCAAGGCCCGTCGCACCCCGTCGTCTGCCTCTCCTGGCACGACGCCACGGCCTACGCCGCCTGGATGTCTGAAAAAACCGGGAAAAACTACCGCCTGCCAAACGAAGCCGAATGGGAATACGCCGCCCGCGGCGGCACCGCCGGCACGAATTTCTGGGGCGAAGACGACCGCCTCGCTTGCGACTACGCCAACGTCAACGACCTCACCGCCAAGAACAAGGTCGCAAAAGTCGCGGAGCCCTGCACCGACGGCTTCCTGCACACGAGCCCCGTCGCAAGTTTCCGGCCCAATCCTGCGGGCCTTTACGACATGGTGGGCAACGCTTGGGTATGGCTTTCCGATTGCTGGCTCGGCGACTACAAGCTCGGTCCGCGCGACGGCACGCCGGCCACCGCCGTAAACTGCCAGATCCGCGCCCTTCGCGGCGGTTCATGGACAGATACGCCAGGGCCGGTCCGCATCGCGGCTCGCGAAAGCCGGCTTGCGGGGGAGCGTCTGGCGATAGCCGGTTTCCGCCTCGCCAGAGATGCCGACTAGGCCTCAACTTGCCCGGCCAGCACCGCTCACCCGGCATATTTTACCCAGTTATCAGGCGAGCCTTCCGGCACAACCCATTGATTTATAATGGTTTCCAGTGTGGCCAAGCCCTTGCATCGCACAGGCTGATACACACGGCTTTGAAGGGGTCGCAGTCAGCTGCGAATGGAGCAATGGCCTACGTGAAAAGAGCGATGGGAACAGGAACCGGCGATGGCGCGGGATCATCCGCCTTCAACGACGCCAGATTTCCCTCCGATCCGCAGACGGAACGTTTCCGCCAGAGTCTCGCCGCCGCACAGCGCAACCCGACCACCAGGCATCTTCTGTCGCGCGCCCTCGCCTATGCCGATGAAAGCGAAACCCGCATCGTCGAGCTCACCGCGCGCATCCGGCAGCTGGAAGCTCTCGCCCATACAGATGAACTGACGGGCCTTCTCAATCGCCGCGGTTTCGACGATGTCCTGCGCCGCAACCTGCTGAGCGCCGCGCGTTATGAAGAAGCGGGACTTTTTGCCTATATCGATCTCAACGACTTCAAGTCGATCAATGATCGCTACGGCCATACGGCCGGCGACGAGGTTCTCCGCGCCGTCGGCTCATTCCTCAGCCGCAGCATCCGCGCCACGGACTATGCGGCCCGCCTCGGCGGCGACGAATTTGCCATCCTCTTCGTCCGCGCGGACCACAAACGCGCCCGCGAACGGGCCCGCGAAATGCTGCGGGGCATCGCCGACCTTGAGATATCCTGCAAATCGCACCGAATTTCCGTCACGGCCAGCCTGGGTCTTGCCAGTTACAATGGCGAAACCTGCCAGGCGGACCTGATCGAACGGGCCGACCGCGCCATGTATGCGGATAAAAAAAGCGGTGGCCGCGCCATGCGTTTGACGACGCACGGCTGACGGATCATTTCAGCGCCTGCCCCTTGGGTTGCTGCTGCGTGATGCAATGGATCGAGCCGCCGCCCCGCGCTATCTCAAGTGCTGGCACGGACACGATTTTTCGCCCCGGAAACGCTTCAGCCATGACAGCTGCAGCCTTCTGGTCGTTCGGATCTTCATAGGTCGGCATCACGACCCCTCCATTGGCGATATAGGCATTTACGTAGGATGTGCAGAGGCGGCGCCCATCCTCGCGCTTGAGATTCCGCTTCGGCTGCGGAATTTCGATGACTTCCAGCTTCTGCCCCCTTGCGTCCCGGACCGCCTCAAGCCGCGCCCTGTTTTCCTGCATGCGCGCGTAGTTGGGATCACTTTTATCCTCGGGCATGTGAAGCAACACACGCCCCGCCCCGGCAAAAGACGCAACCATGTCGACATGACCGCTCGTTTCGTCGTCCTCCAGCCCCTGATCGAGCCAGATGATCCGGGCCACCCCCAGATTCAGAGCCAGGGCTTCCTCGATCTGCTGGCGGGTGAGCCCAGGATTGCGGTTATCGTTGAGCAGGCACTCCTCTGTCGTCAGCAGAGTCCCATAGCCATCGACCGAGATTGAACCTCCCTCGAAAACCATCCCGCCCTGATATTTCCTCATGCCAAGCCGCTCGAGAATGACCCCGCCCACCGCCGCGTCAGCATCGTAATTGTGATAGGCATTGCCCCATGCATTGAAGCGCCAATGCGTACCAGCCACATGTCCCTTGCCGTCGATGACGAAGATCGGCCCCGAATCACGAGCCCAGCTGTCATCAATCGGAAGAGCGACAGTCTCGACATTGCGCCCGCATGCAAGCCGCACCTGAGCCTCATCTTCCGGCTTGCACACCATACTGACGGGCTCAAATGATGAAATCGCCCGAGCCACCTGTGCATAAGCCGCATAGGCCTGCGGCAGACGCTCGCCCCACACCTCGGTTCGACAAGGCCACTGCATCCAGCAACGCTCATGCGGCTCCCATTCGGCAGGCATGAACAGCCCCTCATCGGCCGGTGTCCGCGTTTCATTCATCTGGTGTCTTTCCCGGGGTTTCGTGCCTGCGCATTAGACGCTAGGTATAACGTCCATAACCAATGCGGCAACAGCGGTATGAGGAGATAAGCCATGGCCGGAAAAACAGACGCGCGCCTTGCGGAACTCGGTATTGAACTGCCCGCCCCCGCCGCACCTGCGGGAACCTATGTTCCCTACGTTGTCACCGGCAATCTCGTCTTCATCTCCGGCCAGGGGCCCATGGGGCCGAAGGGCATCGAGTTTCAGGGCAAGGTGGGGAAAGATCACGACGCCGAAGCGGGCAAAGCTGCGGCACGCCTGACCATGATAAATGTCCTCGCCCAATTGAAGGCCGCCTGCGGCGGCGATCTGGACCGCGTGACCCGATGCGTGAAGCTGCTGGGTTTCGTGAACGCAACGCCCGATTTCGATCAACAGCCGGCGGTCATCAACGGAGCATCGGATCTTCTGGTCGAGGTTTTCGGGGATAAAGGCAGGCATGCGCGTTCGGCCGTTGCGGCACCCTCTCTCCCTTTCCAGATTACCGTCGAAATCGAGGCCATTTTCGAGATCGCCTAGGCCTTTCCTCTAATCTAGACTCCCGGCATGGGTGACAGCGAACAAGCCATTATCCGCATTGTCGACAGCATCGGTGCAGTTGCCCCCGAAAGATGGGATGCATGCGCCAACCCGCCTGGTGCGCCGGCCAACCCCTTCGTTTCACATGCCTTTCTCGCGTCTCTCGAGGAAAGCGGCTCCGCCACACGTCGCACCGGCTGGCTACCACAGCACTCCTTACTGGAGGACGACCAAGGCAACCTCGCCGGCTGCATGCCGCTCTATTTGAAAAATCATAGCCGCGGCGAATATGTTTTTGATCACGGCTGGGCAAACGCCTTCGAAAACGCAGGCGGCCGCTACTATCCGAAGCTGCAATGCTCCGTCCCTTTCACCCCTGCAAGCGGGCCTCGCCTACTGGTGCCGCAGGGACCCGGACGCGAAGCTGCAGAAGAAGCGCTGATTGCCGGAGCGGTCGAATATGGCAACCGCCTTGGCGTCTCCTCATTACACCTCACATTTCTGCCGGAGCGGCAGTGGGCACATCTCGGCAAGATCGGGCTGTTGCAACGAACCGACCAGCAATTTCACTGGCATAATCGAGGCTATAGCTCTTTCGACGATTTCCTCGCCGACCTTTCCTCGCGAAAACGCAAGATGATCCGCAAGGAACGTGAGCGGGCCCTTGAAAACGGTGTAACCGTCGAATGGATCACCGGCGGCGACCTGACAGAAGACCACTGGGACGCTTTCTTCGCGTTCTATATGGATACCGGCGCGCGCAAATGGGGTACGCCCTACCTTACCCGCGAGTTCTTCAGCTTGATCGGCGAACGGATGGCGGCGCAAACACTCCTCATAATGACGAAGCGAAATGGCCGTTATATTGCCGGTGCATTGAACTTCATTGGCGGCGACGCCCTCTACGGCAGAAACTGGGGCTGTCTCGAGCACCACCCCTTCCTGCATTTTGAATGTTGCTACTACCAGGCAATAGACTTCGCCATCAATCATGGCTTGGCACGCGTCGAAGCCGGCGCACAAGGCGAGCACAAGCTGGCGCGTGGCTATATGCCGTCCCGTACATACAGCGCGCACTGGATCGCCAACGCTTCTTTCCGGGATGCCGTCGACGAGTATCTGTCCCGCGAGCGCCAGCATGTTGACCGGGATATTGCAGTACTTGGCGAATACGCACCCTTCCGGCACGATGACAGCGACGAACACAAAGAGGATGATTTCTGACAGTGGCTTACGATCAAAACAACATTTTTGCGAAGATTCTCCGGGGCGAAGCCCCGTGCTTCAAAGTCTATGAAGACGACATGACTCTTTCTTTCATGGATGTGATGCCACAAGCCGAAGGACACACTCTTGTCATTCCGAAATACCCGGCCGAGAACATCTACGACCTGGACGCAGAATATGCCGGCGCTATGGCGAAGACGGTGAAAAAGATTGCCGCTGCGGTCAAATTGGCCTTCAACGCACCGGGTATCCTTGTTGCACAACTCAACGGAGCTGCGGCCGGGCAGACCGTCTTTCACATTCACACCCATATTATTCCGCGCTCTCAAGGTATTGACCTGAAGCTGCATGCGCGCGAGATAGCGGATTTCGAAGAACTCAAGAAAAATGCTGAAAAAATAAGAGCCGCAATTCAGTAAGAAAAATGTTGGGGGGAGAAGATCATGAAATGCCTGAACGGGGCGGCGATTGCCGCAGTAATATTGTTTACGGCTGCTTGTTCCGAAAACGATGAGTACACGCAAAGCGCCGTGACTCCGCCTTCGCCGTTTCATGGCATTCACGGCATCACGGTCACAAAGGAAGGCAAGATTCTGGCGGGCAGCGTCTTCGGGCGCGCTATCTACGAGATCGACGGAGAAACCGGGGAAACAAGCATATATGAAGCGCCACCCGAGGGGATGGCCGATGATCTTGAGCAAGGCCCTGACGGTACACTCGCGTGGACTGCGTTTCTCGACGGTAAGGTATATGCACGACGGACAGATGGCACGTTGCTGACGCTCGCCGAGGGCTTGCCGGGTCTCAACTCCCTCGCATGGACCGACGATGGCCGGCTATTCGCTACCCAGGTATTTCTCGGCGACGCACTTTACGAACTCGACCCGTCAGGAGAAGCAGCGCCGCGAAAAATCATGGAGGGCATGGGCGGGCTGAACGGTTTTGACTTCGGGCCCGACAGAAAACTTTACGGCCCCCTCTGGTTCAAAAAGCAGATCGTGCGCGTAGACGTCGATGCAGGAACGCTCGAAATCGTTGCCGAGGGCTTCAAAACGCCAGCCGCGGCAAACTTCAATACGAAAGGCGAACTCTTCGTTGTCGATACCGAAGCCGGTCACGTCTATACCGTGGAAACGGCCACTGGAGAAAAGACGCTGATATCCGAGGTGGCGCCAGCGATCGACAATCTTGCTTTCGACAATGAAGACAACCTCTATATCACCAACATGGCGGATAATGCCGTCATTGAAATCGACACATCGACCGGCGAAGCCCGCACAATCGTTTCCGGCACACTCGCCGTCGCTGGTGGCATCGCATTCGGAAACACAGATGCTGATGCCGGCCTTTATGTCGCCGATCTTTTCGCATTACGAAAAGTTGCCCCGGAAGATGGCTCCGTCACGGAAATGGCCCGCGTTTGGTCTTCGGAGATCGATTATCCGCTCAGCGTAACTGTTGCCAACGGAACAATTGCGGTCGCGGCGTTGACGGCCGGCGCTGTACAGGTGTTCGACCAGGAAAGCGGTGAGTCGTTAGGCCTCCATCATGGCTTCACGACACCGGCCGACGCCATTGCCCTTCCCGATGGCGATGTTCTCGTCTCGGAATATGCGCGCGGCGCTGTTGTCCGCGTCGATGGCAACGATTGGTCCAAACGAAATGACCTAGCCACCGGCCTTGGCGGTCCCGCAATGATGAAGCTCGATGGCAGTGGTCATCTTTATGTAAGCGAACATCAGGGCGGCAGCATCGCCCGCATCGACATCGAAAGCGGAGAGCGCACCGTCGTGGCCGAAGGACTGTCGGCGCCGGAGGGCTTCGACGTCACCCCGGATGGCCGTCTGGTCGTAGCTGAGGTCGGCGCGAAACGCATCGTTATCATCGATATCAAGAGCGGAGAAAAGGTAACGGTGAAAGAAAATCTCCCTATCGGCTTTGAAGGGCCGGAATCCGCTCCGGCGATCTTCATTCCTACCGGCGTCGCCGTCGCACCGAACGGAGATATTTATTACTCGTCCGACATCGACGTGGCGATTTATAGACTGAAGAAAGGCTGACCCTGCCGTTGGGTTGTCCCTCAAACAAAAGGCCGCCATGGCGACATGGCGGCCTCATCATTCACGTGCCAACCAACCGCTACATGTGGAAGGCGACGAACTTGTTACCATCGAGATCGCGGAAGTAACCGCCATAGAAGGTGCCGCCACGCAAACCGGGAGCCCCTTCATCAGAACCTCCCAAGCTCAGCGCCTTCGCATGAATTTTATTCACAGCCTCCTGCGAGCCCGCGGCTAGCGCGACCATGACGCCGTTGCCGAAGTTTGCCTTGTTGCCATCGTAAGGCTTGGTGATCGCCAACATAGGGCCCGCACCGTTGCTCCACCCTATGAAGCGGCCCGGATCGGACATGGCACGCTTGGCACCCAGATCCTCGAGCAATGCGTCATAGAAGTTTGCGGCCCGGTCGAGATCATTCGTGCCGAGCATCACATAGCCGATCATTTGTCGCCTCCCATTTAATTTGTGTACGTAGATAAGCAGAAAAAAAGGCGGGCACGAAATCAAACTTTCGTGCCCGCCCTGAATTTTCAATTTGGTTCTTCTGCCGTCCTCAATCCACCAGCAAAGGAACCTTGGGTACGGTACCGCCGCCCGACCCAGGCCCGCCCGAGCCGTCACCCGGCTTGCGCGCACCCGGCTTCTTGGGACCTCCGCTCTGACTCTTCGGAACGACCGCCTCGATATCGAAAGCGAGAGCATCGTCCTTCACAGTCACGATCACATGCCCGCCCTTGACGAGCCGTCCAAAGAGCACTTCATCAGCAAGCGGCTTCTTGATGTTCTCCTGAATAACGCGAGCAAGCGGGCGCGCGCCCATCTGCTCGTCATAGCCGCGCTCTGCGAGCCAGCTATTCGCCTCAGGCGTGAGTTCGATCGTGACATTGCGATCCGCCAGTTGCACTTCCAACTGCAGAACAAACTTTTCCACCACCTGAGCGATGACTTCCTGCGGCAGATGCCCAAAAGGAATCACTGCATCGAGACGATTGCGAAACTCCGGTGTGAAGAGCCGTTTGATTGCATCCTCGTCGTCACCCGTACGCTTTTTCTGGGCAAAGCCTATGGTCGGCTTCGCCATATCCGCAGCGCCCGCATTCGTCGTCATGATAAGGACGACATTGCGGAAATCGATCTTCTTGCCGTTGTGATCCGTAAGTTTGCCGTGATCCATCACCTGCAAAAGAATATTGAAAAGATCCGGATGCGCCTTTTCAATTTCGTCGAGCAACAGCACGCAATGAGGATGCTGATCGACGCCGTCCGTCAAGAGACCGCCCTGGTCAAAACCAACATAGCCGGGCGGCGCACCTATGAGGCGCGACACTGTGTGTCGCTCCATGTACTCCGACATATCGAAGCGAAGCATTTCCACGCCAAGCACCGATGCGAGCTGACGCGCCACTTCGGTCTTTCCCACACCGGTCGGGCCTGAGAAGAGGTAGCAGCCGATAGGCTTTTCCGCTTCGCGCAGACCAGCGCGGGCCAGCTTGATTGAAGCTGCCAGCGCATCGATTGCGGCATTCTGCCCAAAGACCACTCGCTTCAGTTCGGTGTCCAGATCCTTCAGCTTTTCAGTGTCGCTCTTGGATACAGATTTCGGCGGAATTCGCGCCATCGTGGCGATAACGGCTTCAATCTCGGCGACACCAATCGTTTTCTTCCGGCGAGACTCCGGCAAGAGCATCTGCGAAGCGCCCGCTTCGTCGATAACATCAATCGCCTTATCCGGCAGCTTGCGGTCGTGCATATACTTTGCGGACAGGTCTACGGCCGCCTTTACGGCATCGTTCGTGTAGCGGACCTTGTGGAACTCCTCGAAATAAGGCTTCAGCCCCTTCAGTATTTTGATCGTGTCTGGCACGGACGGCTCTGCCACGTCGATCTTCTGGAACCGCCGCACCAGCGCACGGTCCTTCTCGAAGTGCTGCCTGTACTCCTTGTAGGTAGTCGACCCGATACAACGCACTGAGCCGCTCGCCAGCGCGGGCTTGAGCAGATTCGAAGCATCCATGGCCCCGCCGCTCGTCGCCCCCGCTCCGATCACGGTATGGATTTCATCGATGAACATGATGGCCCCTGGATAGGCCTCAATCTCCTTGATGACCGCCTTGATGCGCTCCTCGAAATCACCCCGATACCGCGTTCCGGCAAGCAAGGTCCCCATGTCGAGCGAGAAGATCGTCGCATTGCGCAGCACCTCCGGCACTTCGCCCTTCACGATGCGGCGCGCCAGCCCCTCCGCAATGGCCGTCTTGCCCACCCCCGGATCGCCTACGAAAAGCGGATTGTTTTTCGAGCGGCGGCAAAGGATCTGGATAGTCCGCTCCACCTCTCGCTCGCGGCCAATCAGCGGATCGATTTTACCCTGCTTCGCCTTGTCGTTGAGATTGACGCAGTAATTGTCGAGAGCTTCCGTCGTGCGCTCCTTGCGTGTCCGCTCTCCAGTCTCCGGCTCTTCCTGCGCACCACGCACGGGACGCGTTTCGCTCATATCGCCGCGTTTCGCGATACCGTGACTGATATAGTTCACCGCGTCGTAGCGGGTCATATCCTGCTCCTGCAGGAAGTAGGCCGCATGGCTCTCCCGTTCGGCGAACATGGCGACGAGTACGTTTGCTCCCGTCACTTCCTCACGCCCGGAAGATTGCACATGAATGACGGCACGCTGAATCACGCGCTGGAAACCTGCCGTGGGCTTTGAGTCCTCGCCGTTCTCGACCACGAGGCTGGACAGTTCGTTGTCGACATAATTGGTGAGTTGCTGCCGCAACATGTCCATATCGACATTGCAGGCGCGCATTACAGCCGCGGCATCCTGATCATCCATCAGCGAAAGCAGAAGATGTTCCAGGGTTGCGTATTCATGATCCCGCTCATTAGCAAGGGCGAGCGCGCGGTGAAGGCCCTCTTCTAGGCTGCGTGAAAACGTCGGCACTTCCGGACCTTCCCTTCTGCTGAACCAAAGAACAGCTATAACGCGCTACTACTCTCTCTCCATCGTACACTGGAGCGGGTGCTGATGCTGCTGCGCAAAATCCATCACCTGCGTCACCTTCGTCTCCGCCACCTCATAGGTATAGAGGCCGCAAATGCCGACTCCGTGCTGATGAACATGAAGCATGATGACCGTCGCCTCATCCCGTCCCTTGTTAAAAAAACGCTCCAGAACGTGAACGACGAATTCCATTGGTGTGTAGTCGTCGTTTAGCAGCAGCACCTTGTAAAGCGATGGCTTTTTGGTTTTCGGCTTCGTCTTCGTGATGACGCCGGTACCTGCGCCTCCGTCTTCATCACCGCGCCGCCTATCGTCAGACATCCCCGTTCCTGCCGAAATCTCCTGCAATGTCGGAACGCCGAATTGCCCGTGCGTTCCGTCACCACGTCTTTTCCACCAACCCATTAGATAGTCGAACATTGGCAAATTCAAAGCCCATCCTGATCTATAACGGCGCCTCTCGGCGATTTTGCGGCGCTTTCGGGCCGGCGGTTCGGCTCTGATCACAATCATGCGACCGTCGCCGCGAGGACAAGGTCTCGCACGGCCTCCGAGAGGGATGGCCTAGTTTCCAGCTGCTCTTAAAACCAGGTCAAAGACATGCTGGCGCCCCCAGCTACGCCTATGCCGATTCCAGCGCGGCCTTCCAGCCGAATTAGCATTTTGTTAACCTTGTTAACAAATTGGTAATACCTACAAAATATCGTCACCCCATGCTGCCAAGCGCTTAGGACCACTACGATTTTCACGATTTTTGGTGTCGGGGGCCTTCGCAATTAGTGGTTCTCGCAGTACAGTTTTGTCGGGACAGGTTTGAGTGGCACGCACAGGCAGGGCGGGCCCAATAAGAGGGGTTAGAGTGATATGCAGGGGTCTGCGCCCACGAGTTTTGCGCGCATTTCCTTAGGCCGAAGCAAGTCTTCGGGTGGATTTTGCCTGATTTGCTTGTTTTTACTCTTCGGCCTTTTGGTCGCCGCGCCGGTACAGGCAGCAGCTCCCAAAGAAGCAGCGCTCGTAATCGATGCCTATTCAGGCAAGGTCCTCTACGCCCGTAGCGCCGACGAATATCGCTACCCCGCCTCCCTCACCAAGGTGATGACCCTGTATCTTCTGTTCGAGAAGCTGCAGGCCGGTGAAGTTACCCTGAAATCCCGCATAACAATGACGCCCCGCGGCGCCGGAATGCCCCCGTCCAAGCTTGGTTTGCGGGCCGGCCAGACACTCAGTGTCGAAGACGCCATTCTTGCTCTCGTAACGCGCTCGGCAAACGACGTCGCGTCGGCCACTGGCGCCTTTATCGCCGGCACGGAAGACGACTTTGCAGCCTTGATGACGAAGAAGGCGCGTGCGCTGGGCATGACGCGCACCACATATAAAAACGCTTCCGGCCTTCCAAACAGCGCCCAAAAGACGACGGCACGAGACCAGGCAACGCTTGCCAAACGCATTCGGGAAGATTTTCCACAGTATTATCACTATTTCAGCACTGAATACTTCGCCTGGGGCAAGGCCCGTATCCGCAACCACAACCGGCTGCTGGGCGAGTACAAGGGCACTACCGGCCTGAAAACTGGCTATACAAACGCTTCCGGCTTCAACCTCACAGCCACTGTGGAACGAGACAATAAGTTCCTGATCGGTGTTGTGATGGGAGGCAAGCAGGCGAAGCTGCGCGACGCGCACATGATCGAAATTCTGGATCGCGCCATGCCCAGCGCCATCGCGATGAAGAACGGCAGCACTCTCATGGCTGCAAATACCGGCCCGGCGCCGAAGCCCGTTCTTCGTCCGCTCGGTCTCGCACCTGAAGAAGACCGCGCCGCGCTTCTTCAACTGGCTTCCTCCATCGAGGATCAGAGCGACACAATACCGGCTCAAGACAATTTGTCCGCTGACCTGCCCGCCCCTGTACAGACGGTGCTTCTGGCTCCGGCCCCGCAGCAGCCAGCGACGCCGGCCCAGCCCGTGGTCCTGCCGGTTGCCGCCCCCGAACAGCAAGCCGCACCGGCGGCTCCCGTCGATACTGTCACCGCATATGCGGTCGCAGCCCTTCGATCGGCGGAGGGACCGGTCCGGCAGGCCGGCCGCGAGATTGGCAACTTCCTGGTAGCGCCCGCCAATGCGAGCGTTAGCCCTGAAGCCGCGGCAAACCCTCTGCTCCGGACCGCAGCAAACGACCCGACTCGGCGCGAGCCTGCCTCCGCTCAGTCATGGCGTGACGGAGATCCGCTTATCCCTGAGGGAACCTGGATCATCCAGATAGGCGCTTATGCCGAGCAATCGGATGCGGTCGACAGCATCCGCAAAGCGATGCGCGCTGCCCCGGCAGAACTTGGCGAAGCGGTGCCAGTTACCATTCCGGTAAAAACCGCCAACAACCGCACTCTCTATCGCTCGCGATTTGGGGGCTTCGATGGCGAAAATGCGGCTCGCAACGCCTGCGGACGCCTTGCCCGTCAAGCCATTCAGTGCATTCCCATCCCGCCTTCGAACTGGAGCCTGCCACAAACGGCCGATGACGCGGAAAGACGGCGCGGCTAAAGAATCTGCGCGGCCTGTCGCCTTTCCTCGATCGGAAGCTGCAATGCGTCCACCAAAGCTCGCACCTCCGCCCGCGCGGCCACGTGTGACATGGACATTTGGGTATCGACCCCCTCTTCCCGCAAGTCCAACAGCGTGAGGCCCGAGGGAAACATTTCTCGAAAGATGACCCTTTCGCCAAAACCCGGGCCACTACGAAAGCCGATCCGGTCAGCAAGCGCTCCAAGCACAGCTTCGACACGCCGCTTGTTTTTGGCATCGAGATGGGAGAGGCGGTTCCGGATGACAACCCAGTCTATCTCTCCCCCATCGCGCACAGCACGACGCTTGCGGCTCTCCCACACCATTTCACTATAAACGCTCGGCCCCTTTATTCGATAAGTCTGCGGGTCGACGCGACCCAACAAATCGAAATCGACAAAGCTGTCGTTCATGGGCGTGAGCAGTGTATCGGCACGCGCATGTCCCAGCCGCGAAAGATAGCTGTCGCTTCCAGGACAATCGATGACGATGAAGTCATTGACCGCTGCCAGCCGGGCCATGGCTGCATCCAGCTCCGCTTCCTCAGCGGCGTTGGCCTCGCTCACATTTCCGAGAGCAGATCGCGAAATCACGATGTGGTCCGGCATGACGAGATTCACGCCAGCCGCATCCGCCCATGCCTTTCGGTTTTCCACATATCGCGTCAACGATCGCTGACGTCCATCCAGGTCAATGGACCCAACTCGCAAGCCTTCATGAAGAAGAAGCGCGATGACATGCATCGCAGTCGTCGTCTTACCGGACCCGCCCTTTTCGTTGCCCAGAACAACAACATGAGCGGGCACGCGCTCTCGCAAGCCGACTGTCATAAGCCCCCGCCAATTCCGCCGCAATGAAAACGAATCGCGCGGAGTTTGGGTTCTAAGTGGAGGAGCGTCAACCGCACCGGCTTGATATCGGCATGCCCCGCAAAACGGCCCCTTGCGGTCTCCCCCATCTCTGCGGCTAAACTTCACAGGCTTATGCGGCGGCCTGAGGGCACAGCCGTTGCTCCGCGCTGTGGCGGCATCTTCTTGGGGGTTTTCGCGAATGAATGGCATGCTCACTCTCGACCAGCTTTCCGATCTTGCCGAGGCAGGCGACATCGACACTGTTGTCATGGCCATGCCCGACATGCAGGGGCGGCTGGTGGGGAAACGCATGGCTGTGGCCTATTTCCTGGACACCGCCGTTCATGAAACCCATGCCTGTAACTACCTCCTCGCTGTCGACACGGATATGGAGCCTGTCCCGGGCTACAAGGCGACAAGTTGGGAGAAAGGCTATGGCGATTTCGCATTGAAGCCGGACCTCTCGACGCTTCGGCGAATTCCCTGGTTGCCCGGCACTGCCCTTGTGATCTGCGACACCGTCGATCATCACGGCGAAGATGTACCGCATGCGCCGCGCTCAATTCTCAAGAAGCAGCTCAAGCGCATCGCCGCAATGAAGATGAAGGCGTACACCGCGTCGGAACTCGAATTCTATCTCTTTGACGAGACATACGAAGGGGCGCACGAAAAGAATTACCGGGGACTGAAACATCCCAATTGGTACATCGAGGATTACCACATCTTCGCCACCACGAAAGAAGAAGGGATCATGCGGGCCATCCGCAACGGCCTCGAGAATGCAGGCATCCCGGTGGAAAATTCCAAAGGCGAATGGGGCCCCGGTCAGGAAGAAATCAATATTCGCTATGCCGAAGCCCTGGAAATGGCCGACAGGCACACAATCCTGAAGAACGGTATCAAGGAGATCGCCTGGCTCCACGGCAAGGCCGTCACCTTTATGGCAAAGTGGAATTACGAGCTTGCTGGTTCGTCCTGTCATATCCACATGTCGCTCTGGGACGAGAAAGCAAAGAGCGCGCATTTTTACGACAAGGATGCGGAGCCGCACGGCATGTCCGCCTTGTGCCAGCAGTTTCTGGCCGGCCAGCTGCGCCACGCACGTGAATTGACTTACTTCCTTGCGCCACAGGTCAACTCCTACAAGAGGTTTGTGAACGGCTCCTTTGCTCCAACCAGCATCGTCTGGTCAAACGACAACCGGACGGCAGGTTTCCGTATGTGTGGTGCGGGGAAAAGCCTTCGGATCGAGTGCCGGATCGGCGGCGCCGACCTCAACCCCTATTTGGCTTATGCAGCGCTGCTTGCGGCAGGCCTGCAAGGAATTGAGCAAAATCTGGTGCTCGAGCCGGAGTTTACGGGCGATGCTTATGGAAGAAGCGGCATTCCGTCGCTGCCGAAGACCTTGCGGGATGCACTTACTGAGCTCGAAAAGTCAGATACTCTCCGCACCGCCCTCGGAGACGAGGTGGTAGAACACTATCTCCACACCGGCCGCTGGGAACAGATGGAATATGAACGCCGGATCACGGATTGGGAATTGATGCGAGGCTTCGAGCGCGGATGACAGAGACGCTGAAAGTAATCTCCCCCGTTGACGGGAGCGTGTATGCCGAAAGGCCCCTCGCAGATTGGGCGGAAGTTGACGGAGCGCTTGGCACCGCCAAGGCGGCTCAAGCCGCATGGAAGCTGGTGCCGATAGCGGAACGCGCATCTCTATGCCTGCGCTTCATCGAAGCATTTCTCGCCATGAAAGACGAGATCGTGCCTGAACTCGCCTGGCAAATGGGACGGCCCATCGCTTACGGAGCGGGTGAACTGCGTGGCTTTGAAGAGCGAGCCCGCTACATGATTGCGATAGCTGGCGATGCCCTGGCAGACATCGACGCAGGTCCCAAGGAAGGCTTTCGCCGCTGGGTCCGACGCGAGCCCATCGGCACTGTTCTCGCAATAGCGGCGTGGAACTACCCCTATCTGATTGCGGTCAATTCGGTTGTGCCCGCGCTGATGGCCGGCAATTCGGTGATCTTGAAACATTCGGGCCAAACGCCGCTCTGCGCCGAACGTTTTGCCATGGCATTCGAGAAAGCAGGCGCCCCCGATGGGCTGTTTCAAGTTCTCCATATGAGCCACGATATGACCGAGAAGGCGATTGCCGACCCCCGGGTCGACTTCGTCAACTTCACGGGTTCCGTATCGGGCGGACATGCGGTGGTTCACGCTGCAAAGGATCGCTTTATCGGCATCGGGCTGGAATTGGGTGGAAAAGATCCAGCCTATGTACGGGCGGACGCAAACCTGCCCTTCGCTATCGAGAACCTGGTCGACGGCGCTTATTTCAACTCCGGCCAGTCCTGCTGCGGCAAGGAACGGCTATATGTTCATGCCGACGTCTACGACGATTTTGTCGAAGGATTCGTTGATCTTACAAAGAAGTACAAGCTCGGCAGTCCGCTCGACGCGGATACGACGATCGGCCCCATGGTGCGCGCTTCCTCGGCAGCCTTCGTACGGGGCCAAATCGAACAGGCAAAGCGCGCCGGTGCACGCGCCCTTGTCGGCGAAGCGCATTTTCCCGCTTCGAAGCCCGGCACCCCATATCTCGGTCCGGAAGTGCTGGTAGACGTGAACCATCAGATGGACGTGATGCGGGAAGAGACATTCGGTCCTGTGATCGGCATCATGAAGGTGACTTCGGACGAAGAAGCCATCGGCCTCATGAACGACAGCCCCTACGGGCTGACAGCTTCGGTCTGGACTGAAGACGAAGAGGCGGGTGAGAAAATCGGTGAGCGCGTCGAGACGGGCACCTTCTTCCTCAATCGCTGTGACTATCTTGATCCAGCCCTAGCCTGGACCGGCGTAAAAGACACGGGACGCGGTGCGACGCTTTCCCGTGTTGGCTATGAATATTTGACGCGTCCCAAAAGCTATCACCTGAGAACCAGAACAAAATGATCGACACCTATCCAAGTCTCGCCGGCAACTGGAACTTTCCAACCAAGATGCGCTTCGGCGCCGGACGCATAAAGGAGTTGGCGGAGGCTTGCGGAACGGCGGGGATCGAACGCCCCCTGCTGGTCACGGATCCCGGCCTGAAGCCCATGCCGATGATCGCCGAAGCGCTGGCACTGCTGGAGAAAAACGGCCTCGCCGCCGCCCTTTTTGCCGACGTGCACCCAAACCCCGTCAGCGCCGATGTCGATGCAGGCCTCAAGGCATTCAGCCGCGGCAAGCATGACGGCGTCATCGTCTTTGGCGGCGGCAGCGCCATGGACGCGGGCAAGGCGGTGGCCTTCATGTCCGGGCAGACGCGACCCATGTGGGACTATGAAGACCGGGAGGACTGGTGGACTCGCGCAGACCCGAAAGGCATCGCGCCGGTCATTGCCGTTCCGACTACGGCCGGCACCGGCTCCGAAGTCGGCCGCGCGGCCGTTATCACGGATGAAAGCGATCATACAAAGAAGATCATTTTTCACCCGAAAATGATGCCGGTGGACGTTATCTGCGACCCGGAACTGACCCTTGGCCTGCCGCCGCACATTACGGCGGCCACAGGCATGGACGCGCTCTCCCACAATCTGGAGGCCTGGTGCTCGTCCTTCTGGCATCCGCTGGCTCAAGGTGTAGCGCTGGAGGGAATGCGGCTCTGCAAGGAATGGCTACCCGAGGCAACGAAGCACGGCAGCAACGTCGAGGCGCGCGCCTTCATGATGGCCGCGTCTTCCATGGGCGCCACGGCATTCCAGAAGGGCCTCGGCTCCATGCATGCCATGAGCCACCCCTGCTCTTCCCTTCGCAGCACTCATCACGGCCTGACCAATGCCGTCGTCATGCCTTATGTGTTGATGCACAACCGCGAGGCCATCGAAGAGAAGATCGTTGCCGCTGCAAATTATCTCGCGCTCAAGGATCGCAGCTTCAACGGCTTCATCGATTGGGTGCTAGCGCTCCGTGAGGAAGTGGGCATCCCGCACACGCTGAAGCAGATCGGCGTCGATATTGATGTTATCCCCGAGGCAGCTGCCATGGCACTCGAAGACCCCTGCACTGGCGGCAATCCGCTGCCGATGAGCGTGCCGATCTACGAGACACTCTATGCGAACGCCATTGAAGGCCGTCTCGCTTAGCAAAATTCTACTGAGGATGGCCCGGTACCCAGGCGCCGTCAGCGTCGTGGTGGCCGGGCATATACCCTTGCGATTTCTCTCCCGGTCCCGGTAGTGGGACAGCACCCCCTTCGCGCGTATAGGGCTGCACCCAGCCGCCATACTGGCTCTTGTGCCCGGGAACAAAGGTTTTCAGGGGCTCAGGCTTCGGCTGGGCATTGCCGATCGTCTCAAGAGGAGGAGCCTCCGGAGAGGTCGGGCCTTTTGCCCATGCAGGTGAGGCCAAGGCGAACAGGATAGCGGCAAATGCCAGTTCTCTTTTCATAACAAGGATATAGGAACTGCGGACGCAAAAACCAGCGCAATTGAAGTCCTGCTCCCCTGCCGCTATCTTCCGCCCGCATTTCATGAGGCCGTTCATGCCGCTCGATACAACCAGCTACAGAATTCCTGTCGCACGCACAGCGGCCGATCTGCGTGAGGCCGTCGCCGCCTGGCGGAGAGAGGGCGAGACCGTCGCTCTTGTTCCCACCATGGGCGCTCTACACGCCGGCCATCTTTCCCTGGTCGATCTGGCGCGCGGGAAGGCTGACCGCGTCATCGTTTCCATCTTCGTCAACCCGACTCAGTTTGCCCCGAATGAGGATTTTGGCGCTTATCCCCGGACCGAGGCAGACGACGCCGCGAAACTGGCGGAGCGCGCGCATCTGGTTTACGCGCCGGACGCCGCCGACATGTATCCAGAGGGCTTCTCCACCACCATTTCGCTCACTGGCGTTACCGAACCCCTCGAGGGCACGTTCCGCCCCACGCATTTTGCGGGCGTGGCGACCGTCGTTGCGAAACTTGTCCTCCGCGTCCTGCCGGATATCGCCATCTTCGGCGAAAAGGACTGGCAGCAATTGATGGTCATTCGTCGCATGGTCGCCGATCTCGACATTCCGGTGGAAATTCTGGGTGGCCCGATCATGCGCGAAGCCGACGGCCTCGCCATGTCGTCCCGAAACGTCTACCTCTCGCCGGATGAAAGGAAAGCCGCAGGTCAGCTCAATGTCATCCTGAAGGAGACTGCCGCGAAAGTTTCAGGCGGGGCACCCATAGCGGAAGCGACGAAGGAAGGCGCAACCAGAATCCTGGCGCTAGGCTTCGACAAGGTGGATTATCTCGACATTCGGGATGCCGCCTCGCTGGCGCCATTCCCCTCGGATCGCCCAACCGGTCCCGCACGGATTCTCGTTGCCGCGAAAATCGGCAAGACGCGGCTCATCGACAACATGCCGGTCTGACACATCTCTCAGAGATGCGTCTTGAACCAGTCGCGCTGCACGGGCGCGGACATCTTGAACATGTCTCCGGTATAAGCCTCGAAATGCGCGCAGGGCAGCGCCAGAAACTTCTTCGGCTCCAGCGCCGTTTCATAGGCGGCAGCGGTCATGTCGAAAGGCGTCAGGTGATCTTCGAGAGCGGCGATCAACAGTAACGGCGTCGGAGAAATCCGCGACACATATATCCCCGGCTCATACTCGGTGAACAATTCGACCGAGTGAAGCGTCACCTCGTTCTGCCAGGGCGTCTCGTTCGAACGGCTGAATTCGGTGAAAAATTCATAGGTATCTGCGGTCGGCAAGGCACTCGGTTCGCCTTCAGGCGCCGTCACCGGCATCCGGGCGCCGGTCTCGCCGCGCATACGCGCCGCCCGGTCGGCCGCAAAGGCAGCCCTCAATCCCTTCCAGTGATCCCCGCGGATAAGCCGCCGCGCCGTCTCCAGTCCACCGACCAGAGGCACTTGCGACACCACGCATTTGACGCGCCGGTCTATGGCCGCGACGACGAGCACATGCCCGCCAGAATAACTCGATCCCCAGATGCCGATACGCTCCGGATCGACCTCCGGCATCGACTGCGCATGAGTAATCGCATCGCGATAGCCGTCGATCTGCGCGCGCGGATCAAGATGACCGCGCGGTGTTCCGTCGCTCGCGCCGCAATTGCGATGGTCATAGACGAGAGCCGCGATTCCTTCCTCCGCAAAGAAGGCGGCGAAATCGCCGAGATACATCTCCTTGACGGCAGAAAAGCCATGCGCGATCACCACGGTCGGCGCCGGTCCCTTGACGCCCTTGGCCGGATAGAACCAGCCCCGCAAGGTAACGCCGTCTTCCGTCTTGAATTCGATATCGCGCCGCATGTTCCCCTCCCGGTGGTTTTCTCTAGCCGACCATCAGGGAAGCCTTCTGTCACCTGCCCATTTGGGCGGGTCTACAAAAGCCCGAGCTCTTCCAGCTCGCGCCGCATTTCGTCGGGCATATCGTCCTCGGGATCGCCCTTTTTCACGTCACGCGGCGCGTCCTTCGCGGCGAGATACCTCCAGCCCTGAAAAGGCCGCCTGTCCTGCCTGCGGGTCGGGATAATTTCATTGTCCAGCACAAGGCGGCAGCGCCCGATGCCATCCGCATCCGTGAACGGCTCGATGCCGATCAGCTTCTGCCGGCAGCGGATAACGCCTTTCATGACCCAATAGAGTGAACCGCCATCGAGAAGCTCGTCCGCTCGCTTCGGCGTCATACGCGTCACATGGGCGAGCACCTGCGGCTGTTTCAGTTTTTTCTTCTCGGCCAGCCGTGCCGCCTGCCATGCGGCGAGGTCGGCGATATCGTCGGCGCCGACACATAGCTTGATGAGATGAACCGTCACCCCGGCTTCTCCTCGAAAGCGACAAGCGTTGCACCCGCTTCGACCTGATCGCCAATGCCGACATGGACGGCCGCCACGACCGAGTCGACCGCCGCCGTCAGCGTCTGTTCCATTTTCATGGCTTCCATCACGACGAGCGCGGCACCTTTGCGGATTCTGGCGCCCGGCTCCACCAATACCTGCACGATTTTGCCCGGCATCGGCGACTTCAGCGAGCCTGTATCCGCGTCCGATACGATATCGACATCGAGCGGATCCACTATCGAAAAATCGGTCGATATCCCTTCATGGACAAGAATAAATCCGCGCCCGCTCGGCACACAGGCAGCCTTCAGCCTGACGCCGTCGACCGTGGCGCTGATGGTTCCATCCCCGTCCATTATGGCGCTGACGGCGATATTCGCACCGACCATTTCGCCCGAGAGCCGCCAGCCATTTCCTTCCGGAGCAACAGTCAGCGACACATTTTCGCCGCCCACGATGAATCGCAGCGTTTCGGCACGGTGCCCCCCCAGCACCCAACCGTCCGCTTCGGCCCACGGAGAATGCGGCTCGTCGCTTCCGGCCTGCGCGGCACGCAAGACAGCACTTCGCCCGATGAGATGTGCCGCCGCCCCCACCGCAAGCACACACGGCTCCACCGGACCTTTCGGCACCAACTGGTCCAGATGCCTGTCGATGAAACCCGTGTCGATATCACCGGCAATGAAGGATTCATGCGCCATCGCGGCCGCGAGAAACGCGAGGTTGGTCTTCGGCCCCGCCACTTCCATGCGCGAAAGAAATCCCCGGAGCGTTCTGAGCGCAATCCGCCGCGTCTCGCCATGCGCGATGATCTTGCCGATCATCGGGTCGTAGAACATGCTGACTTCATCGCCCTCGCGCACGCCCATATCCGTGCGGACATGCGGCATGTTCTCCGGCGCGCGAAGCCGCAGCAGCCGGCCCGTGGATGGGAAGAATTTCTTCGCCGGGTCTTCCGCGTAGAGACGCACCTCCACCGCATGTCCCTTCAGCGGTATCTTGTCTTGCGTCAGCGGCAGATGCTCGCCGCCTGCGACGCGGAGCTGCCATTCCACGAGGTCGAGCCCCGTGATCGCTTCCGTCACGGGATGTTCGACCTGCAGCCGCGTGTTCATCTCCATGAACCAGAAGCCGTCGGGCTTCAGCCCATCCGAAGCATCGGCGATGAATTCCACCGTTCCCGCGCCGCGATAGCCAATGGCCTTCGCGGCAGCGACCGCCGCTTCGCCCATCGCCTTGCGCATTTCGGGCGGCATGCCGGGGGCCGGCGCTTCCTCGATCACCTTCTGGTGCCGCCGCTGCAACGAGCAGTCCCGCTCATGGAGCGATACCGCCTGCCCGTGGCTGTCGGCAAAGACCTGAATTTCGATATGACGCGGACGGGCTACATATTTCTCGACCAGCACGCGCTCGTCGCCGAAGGCAGAACCGGCTTCCCGCTGCGCGCTCTTGAGTTCTTTGGCAAAGGAGGCCGGATCGTCGACGCGGCGCATCCCCTTGCCACCACCGCCGGCTACGGCTTTGATGAGAACGGGATAGCCGATCTTCTCCGCCTGCTCGCCGAGGAAATCCGCGTCCTGGTTATCCCCGTGATAACCGGGGACAATGGGCACATCGGCCTTTTCCATCAACGCCTTGGCGGCGTCCTTCAATCCCATCGCGCGGATCGCGCTGGCAGGCGGCCCTACAAATATCAGCCCCGCCTTCTCGCAGGCTTCGGCAAAACCCGCATTCTCGGAGAGAAAACCATAGCCCGGATGCACCGCTTCCGCGCTGGAGCGCGCGCAGGCATCGAGAATGGCGTCGATACGCAGATAGCTCTCCGCAGCAGGCGCCGGTCCGATCCGATAGGCCTCGTCGGCCTCCGCCACATGATAGGCATTGGCATCGGCATCCGAATAGACGGCGATGGTCTTGAGGCCCATGCGCCGTGCGGTGCGGATGATACGAACGGCAATTTCGCCGCGATTGGCGATCAGGAGGGATTTGAACATCTTTATTCTTCCCTACGCAACCAATGCATGATGTCACTCCAACTCTTGGAGATTGACGGATACTGAGCAGGATTTAATGCTTCATCAACATCCCCACTACGTCGAGAGATCGACGAAACAATATCCAACCGCACCAGGCTCACGGTTTTTTCTTCCTTGTCAAAGACGATCAAACCAGCACTAGCCGCCCGTAAAATTCCCAAAGAGCGAGTGGAGCCATCGTCCATGAGAAAGCGGCTGGCGCTATGTGAGCTCCGCTCGAAATCCTTCTCAGCCCAATAGCGGCCCAGCGTGAACAGCATTAAGCCGAACATGACTACGGTCGCCATCAAAACTGGAACCAAGGGCAACTCAAAACCGATTCTGATTTTGTCGATAAGCCATCGCACAACAAGCGCTGCCACAAAAGCGCTAGATAAGAATAGAATGATATTGAAGTCTTGAACGCCATAAGCTCCTGTCGAAATTGAAGCGGCCACGGTCAGAGATATCGAACCGAGAAAAATTGGAGCAGTTCGAAATACAGCCATCGCCCAACGTTGCAGTCTTCCGATTTCTTTAGTTGGAAAACGGAAAACCATTCTTGCGGAAATGCTGTTTGAAAAACCTGAGAAATATATTCCGATAGCTGAGAAAAGGAGTGTTGGAACCCAAAGTATCGCAGCGATCACATGGTCAGAAATTGACAAGAAATGTATGTACTCAAATCCTAAAAACGAAAAATAGCCAATATTGAAGACAACGCTAGAGAGTAAGGACACGGTGGAAATAGCCGTGATTATCGATGCCGCGTATTCAATCTTAAACATGCCCTCCTCACATCCGGAAGACGCCGAAGGGCGTCTCCGGTATCGGTGCGTTCAGGGCGGCGGAAAAAGCGAGCGCCAGCACGCGCCGCGTTTCGCCGGGCGCGATGATGCCGTCGTCCCATAGACGCGCGGTCGCGAAATAGGGATGCCCCTCCTCATCGTAGCGCGCCCGGATCGGCGCCTTGAACTCGGCCTCCTCCTCCATGCTCCACTTATCCCCGCGCGCTTCCATGCCTTCGCGCTTCACCGTCGCGAGAACGCTCGCCGCCTGTTCGCCACCCATCACGGAAATCCGCGCATTGGGCCAGGTGAACAGGAAACGAGGACTGTAGGCGCGGCCGCACATGCCGTAATTGCCGGCGCCATAGGAACCACCGATGATCAAGGTGACCTTCGGCACGTTCGCCGACGCCACCGCCGTCACCATCTTCGCGCCGTCCTTGGCAATGCCGCCCGTCTCGTATTCGCGGCCGACCATGAAGCCAGCGATATTTTGCAGGAAGAGCAACGGCACCTTGCGCTGACAGCACAGCTCGATGAAATGCGCCGCCTTGAGCGCGGATTCCGAAAAGAGAATGCCGTTATTGGCGATGATGCCGACCGGCAGCCCGTGAATATGGGCGAAACCGCAAACAAGCGTGGTGCCGTAAAGCTTCTTGAATTCGTCGAACTCGGAGCCGTCTACCAAGCGCGCTATTACTTCATGCACGTCGTACTGGACCGACAGCGAGGACGGTACGATACCATCGAGTTCGGCAATGTCGTAAAGCGGCGCTTTCGGCTCGCGGAGGGGGATATCCACCCGTTTCTTGCGATTGAGCGTACCGGCGATCTGCCGCGCGATGGCGAGCGCATGCGTGTCGTCCAGCGCATAGTGATCGGTCACGCCTGACTTCCGCGAGTGGACGTCCGCGCCGCCGAGATCTTCCGCCGTCACGATTTCCCCGGTCGCCGCCTTCACGAGCGGCGGACCGCCGAGGAAAATCGTGCCCTGCTTGCGGACGATCACCGTCTCGTCCGACATGGCGGGCACATAGGCGCCACCCGCCGTACACGACCCCATGACAACGGCGACTTGTGGAATGCCCTTCGCGGACATGCGCGCTTGATTGTAGAAAATGCGGCCGAAATGCTCGCGGTCAGGAAAGATTTCCGCCTGGTTCGGCAGGTTCGCGCCGCCGCTGTCGACGAGATAGAAGCACGGCAGATTGTTTTCGAGCGCCACTTCCTGCGCCCGGAGATGTTTCTTCACAGTGACCGGATAGTAGGTGCCGCCCTTGATCGTCGCATCGTTGCAGACGATCACGCATTCCTGCCCCGCGATCCGCCCTATGCCTGTGATGATGCCGGCGGCGTTGATGTCTTCGCCATACATGCCATGTGCCGCCATCGGGGATAACTCCAGGAATGGCGTACCCGGATCGATGAGGCCGTGAACCCGCTCGCGTGGCAGGAGCTTGCCGCGCGCCACATGCCGCTCGCGCGACCTCTGGTCGCCCCCCGTCGCGGCCTTGGCCCTCTCCTGCGCGAGATTGGCCACGAGACCGGCCATCGCCTCGGCATTTTCCTTGAACCGCGCATCCCGCGCATTGACGCTTGTTTTGAGAACCGACACGACAATCATCCCCGGGCTGGATTCTTTATAAAAACGATCATACGTTCGTATCCTGGACAGGGCAAGGTCCCGGCAAGGACGACTTTATTGAGCAGAACCGCTGGTTCATCGGGCAAGAAGACGCAGGCCGCCATCAGGGAAGCAGGCCTCGACCTCATTTACGCCCAAGGCTTCGACGCCATGAGCCTTCGCCAGCTCGCGGCCCGCGTCGGCCTGCAGCCGGGCTCCCTCTATAACCACATCGCCACCAAACAGGACCTGCTCTACGACCTGATCCACAACCACATGGTGACGCTGCTCGAACGGATCGACGCGGAGCTGGAAGGCATCGAGCCCCCGCTGGACCGCCTCAAGGCATTCATCGCCTTTCATCTCACCTACCACATCGAGCGCAAGCGCGAGGTCTTCATCGGCTCGGCGGAACTGCGGAGCCTCGAACCGCGAAACCGGAAGAAGATCGTTGCTCTTCGCCGCGCCTACGAAGACCGCCTCAGCGGTATTCTCGAAACGGGTGCGGCACGCAAGCTGTTCAAAATTGACGATGTAGCTGTGAGCGCCTACGCCATCCTCGCCATGTTGACGGGTATCTGCACATGGTACGATCCCAAAGGTCGCATTGGCCGCAAGGAACTGATCGACATTCACACACGCCTGATCCTGCAAGGCGTGCTGAAATAATCCCCGGGAGGGAAACATGTCCAACAAAGCGAGAGAGTTTCTCACGCGCTGGTACGCCTTCGTGGAAAAGCACGATCCCGCGCTGCTCGGTGCGCTGGTCGCCGAAGATGCGATGATTTCCTCACCCGCCTTCTACACGCCCAAGCAGTCGAAACCTTATGTGACGGCGATCCTGAACGCCGTAATTCAGGGCGTTGAGGATTTCACCTACACCAAGGAATGGGTCGACGGGAACGAAATCATCCTCGAATTCGAAACCCGCATCGGCGACAAGAAACTGAAGGGCATCGACCGCATCACCGTGAACGACAAGGGCGAAATGGCCCATATCGAAGTGCTGATCCGCCCACTGAATGGCCTCATTGCCCTCGCCGAGCATGTGAAGAACACACTCGGAAAGGCCGCCGCCTAGTTCAACCGCTCGATAGCGACCGCCGTCGCCTCGCCGCCACCGATGCAGAGCGAGGCGATGCCGCGCTTGCCGCCGGTCTGTTTCAGACCGTTGAGCAAGGTCACGAGAATGCGTGCGCCGGACGCGCCGATCGGATGGCCGAGCGCGCAGGCGCCGCCATAGATGTTCATGTTGTCGTGGCTGAGATTGAGTTCCTTGATCGCGGCCATGGCGACGACGGCGAAGGCCTCGTTCACTTCCCAGAGATCGATATCCCCGGCCGTCCAACCCGTGCGCTCCATGAGCTTGGAAATCGCACCGACAGGGGCGGTGGAAAACCACGCAGGCGCCTGCGCATGCATGGTCTGCCCGCGAATGGCGGCAAGCGGTGTCAGTCCGCGCCGTTCGGCTTCCGAAAGCTTCATCAGCACCAGTGCGGCTGCGCCGTCCGAAATGGAACTGGAATTGGCGGCCGTCACGCTCCCGTCTTTCGCAAAGGCCGGCTTCAGGGTGGGGATTTTCGCCGGGTCCGCCGTCAGCGGCTGCTCGTCGTTGACAACCTCGACAGCGCCCTTCCTGGTCTGAACCTCAACCGGCACGATTTCATGGGAGAACGTGCCGCCCTCCACCGCCCGCTTTGCCCGCGCCAGCGACTCCAGCGCATAGGCGTCCTGCGCGCCGCGGGTGAACTGGTAGTGCTTCGCGGTCTCCTCGGCATAGGCACCCATCAGACGGCCCTCATAGGCGTCCTCCAGCCCGTCCAGGAACATGTGGTCCTTGACCTCGCCATGGCCGAGCCGCATGCCGCCTCGCGCCTTGGGCAGCAGGTAGGGCGCATTGCTCATGCTTTCGAGGCCGCCAGCGACGATCACCTCGCCATGCCCTGCCATGAGCGCGTCATGCGCCATCATCACCGCCTTCATGCCCGAGCCGCACATCTTGTTGACGGTCGTGCACGGCGTACCCTCGTCGAGCCCCGCGCCCAGTGCCGCCTGCCGCGCCGGCGCCTGCTTGAGGCCTGCGGACAACACGCATCCCATCAGAACCTCGTCCACCGCCGTCGGCGACAGCCCTGCCCGCTCCACGGCACCCTTGACCGCAATCGCGCCAAGCTCCGGCCCCGTCTTGGTCGAAAGCGCGCCCTGAAAACCACCCATGGGCGTGCGGGCGGCACTGACGATCACCACCGGATCTGCTTCGTTACTGTTCTGTGACATGAGCTGGTTTCCACGGATAGACTGGCCGCAAGGGCTGGGATTCGGGCTGAACCTAACCCAAAACGATATAACGCCAAAGGAACGGGGGGATAGGCATGGAAAAATTCCTGCACGATCTGAGCTGGGTGATACCGCTGCGCAGCGATGCAGCCACGGTCGTCTTCAATGGGTTCACATGGCTTGGCTATGCCCCCTTCTTCCTCATATTCCTGCCGATCGGCTACTGGCTCTGGAATCGGGCGCTCTTCACACGGCTCGCCGTGCTGATCGCGGTAACGGCGGTCCTGAACGGCTGGCTCAAGGATTTCTGGCAGGATGCGCGGCCTGACCCCGCATTCCAGCTTGACGCTGAGCGCGTCTCCGATTCCTACGGCCTGCCGTCCGGCCACGCACAGGTCGCGATCGCCATGTGGTTCTGGCTGGCCTATGAAATCCGCCGGCCATGGGCCTGGGCGGTGGCGGTTTTCCTTGCTGCCGGGGTCTGCTTCAGCCGCCTTTATCTCGGCGTACACGATGTCGAGGATGTGCTGGTCGGCATCGGGCTTGGCCTTGCCAGCATCGCCGTGTTCGCGGTTCTTGTGCATGAAAACATCGTTGCCCGCTGGCGCCTCCTTCCCGCCTGGATGGATTTCGCGGTTATTATCGCCGCAATTCCTCTGCTCTGGGTGATCTGGCCGAACGAGCGAGAACCGGATCAGATAGCAGCTATCCTCTTCCTGTTGCTGGGCTGGTTTGCCGGCGCGGCAATGGACCGAAAGGCTTCGCCGCAGGATCCTGTTTTGCCTGCATGGTGGCTGCAGATCTTCATGGCGGTGGGTGGCATCGCCTGCGGCATCGTCGTCCGTGAAGTTCTAGGCCGCACAGGCGTTGCGATCGGGCTGCCTGACGCGATAACCGCCTACACCGTCTTCGCCTGTCTCGGCTTGTACGCAACTTATGTCGCGCCGACGATCTTCCGGGCGCTGAAGCTTATGAAGTAGCTCTCATTCGTCGTCTGCCAAGGTTTCAAGATCGATTCCCAACTTCCAACAATGGTCGATCACTTCATCCAAGCAGTCAGAAAATCTATCAACCAATTCAGAGAGTCTAACAAAGCGATAGGGCTCTCTATCCGTCCGCAGCAAGATAATGGGAGAGACTCTTCCAAAATCCTTTTGCGCTATTTGACTAATGGCAATCTCGGAGGGAACTTTATGCCCAGCGAGCGCCAGAACATGAAGCTCATAGGTCGATATCTCCAACGTGTCGCTGTGGACGATCATATTCAGCACAAGTCGGAGCGAGACGTTTTTCAAGTGCTCCAAAGCCAAATGCCATTGGCTCATCTGCGGCCTGAGTTCCATAATTTTGGAAGATTGGCTCAGCGTAACCAGACCAGCGGCATCGAAAAGTCGCCGAGCAGAAATAGCAAACACAATTAGATCATCGTGTGCCAGCTTCTCCGCTCGATCAGAAATCTCGGCTCCAAAGCTGTGCGGTGGCGCTAACGAAAAGGCGGCCAACCTAGCAGCACGTTCGACGGCCACATCAAATGACCGCCGAATTATTCGTTTGTTCGGTGGTCTTTTCGTTGCTGCCACGGTCTCTTTCCCCCGAACCTATGCCATTCCGTAACGTGGCGTCTTCTCTGCCTCGCCATCGCGGAACGAAAGCCACGGAAGGCAACCGCTCTCTGCAAGCGCCGGTTCGATGCGGGCCCGCACGCCGACATCGAGCTCGGCGTAACGCTGCTTGAGCCAGAGCAGCGTATGGGCCTGATAAGGGCGCGCAATGGTCTTGAAACCGTGCCCCCGGATTTCCGCCACCATCGGATGGAAATCCTTGCCCGCCAGATGCGCATCCACCGCAGCCTGCAACATCGGCAGCGCCACTTCGCCCGTGAGTTTCAGTAATCCCCGCACGCCGGCTGAAAGAGGCGCATCGGGTGCGCTCCATTCGCCGTCGATGCCGGAGGCATCGTCCATGAGCTGCACCCACTGGAACAGGCGCACGGCCTTTTTCTTCATCAGCTCGGATGTCGTCGGGTCCACGGCATACTGGCTGAGCTGACCGTAAAGGCCGAAATCCGCGATGGACGGGCGCGAGCCGAAGAGGAAGAGCTGCGTCGCGAGATGCGCTTCCATGTAGCCGAGCAATTCGTCATAGGTCGATTGCAGCAGCGGCCGGTTTTCCGCTGTGCCACCCAGTATTTCGCGTAGCGTTTCCTGCCGGGAAAGGAAAGCGGCGGCGGCCTCGCCGAGTTCCGCCTCCGGCACCGCACCAAGCCAGCCCGCCATCTGGCGGCGCGGACAAAAGGCGCGATCCGCTTCCTCATTCCACCGGTAGTCGAACATCGGCAAAGGAAGCCACTCGTCCGCTGCTTCCTCGATCAGCCGCGCGAGGAAAGCCATCCCCGTATCCTCGGGTACGACCGGGCGTTGGCCCGCATGACGCTTTTCCAGTTCGTCGATGATCGGTGTGGAATCGGAATGATAGGAACCCTCGGGAAACTGGATCACCGGCACCTGCCGCTTGCCGGCCCCGGCGATCTCGGTCCCCTCCCCGAGCGCGCCCGTGCCTCGAAAGGCGCCAAGCGGAACGATCCAGCGATGTGGCAGATGCCGGTAGCGCAGCACCGCCCTCACCTTGTGCGAGTAAGGAGAACCGGGCCCGCCGAGCAGCCTGTAAACTTCCGGCATCAGGCCGTCTCGTTGAAGAGTTCGCGGCCAATCAGCATGCGGCGTATCTCACTTGTCCCCGCCCCGATCTCGTAGAGCTTGGCGTCGCGCAACAGGCGGCCTGTCGAATAGTCGTTGATGTAGCCGTTGCCGCCCAAGGCCTGAATGGCTTCCAGCGCCATCCACGTTGCCTTTTCCGCGGCATAAAGGATCGCACCCGCCGCGTCCTTGCGCGTGGTTTGTCCCCGGTCGCAGGCTTTCGCCACCGCATAGACATAAGCGCGGCAGGCATTCATCGTCGAATACATGTCCGCAAGCTTGCCCTGCATGAGCTGGAACGTGCCAATCGGCTCGCCGAACTGCTTGCGCTCGTGGACGTAGGGGATCACGGCATCCATGCAGGCCTGCATGATGCCGAGCGGCCCAGCGGCGAGCACAGCACGCTCGTAATCGAGACCGGACATCAGCACACGCACGCCCTCATTCAGCTTGCCCAGAACATTCTCCTCCGGCACCTCGCAATCCTCGAACACGAGTTCGGCGGTGTTCGAACCGCGCATGCCGAGCTTGTCGAGCTTTTGCGCCGGGCGGAAACCCTTCATTCCCTTCTCGATAAGGAACGGCGTAATGCCTTTCGGCCCCGCACTCGCATCTGTTTTCGCATAGACGATCAGCGTCTCGGCGTCGGGGGCGTTGGTGATCCACATCTTGCTGCCGTTGAGCACAAAACGGTCGCCTTTCTTCTCTGCCTTCAGCCGCATCGACACGACGTCCGATCCCGCGCCCGGCTCCGACATGGCAAGCGCGCCCACATGCTCGCCCGACATGAGCTTCGTCAGGTATTTGCGCTTCTGCGCGTCGGTGCCCCAGCGGCGGAGCTGGTTGACGCAAAGATTGGAATGCGCGCCATAGGAAAGCCCGACACTCGCCGAACCCCGGCTGATTTCCTCCATCGCCACGACATGCTCGAGATAGCCGAGCCCCGTCCCGCCATATTCTTCTTCGACGGTAATCCCCAAGAGCCCAAGCTCACCAAGTTGCGGCCAGAGATCGCGAGGAAATTCGTTCGTCCGGTCTATCTCGGCAGCGCGCGGGGATATCTTGTCGGCGGTGAAGGCGCGCACGGTGTCGCGGATCATGTCCGCCGTCTCTCCGAGGTCGAAATCGAGCGATGGATAGTCGTTCGCAAGCATGCTGGCATTCCCTGATCTTTTGCCGGGCGACTTTGCCGCGCCCTTTTCGTGCCGTCACTACCCCGTATTGGGCATGGAGCGTGCCTAATCGGCGGAGTAGATGTCCACCACGTCGGATTCCGTGAAGACGGTATAAACACCGGCACCCGGACTGCCGCCGACCACGACGAACTTCCCGTCAACAGCCGCCGCGACCGCACCGTGCCGCGGATTGGGCATCGGCACGGCACGGCTCCATGATCCGGCTTCGGCATCGAGAATGAAATGATCGCCAAAGGTACGTGGCGGACGGCGCTGCTCGCCACCCGTTACATGCAGCTTCCCACCCACCAGCGCGGCAACATGGCCGGAGCGGGCTTCAGGCAGTTGCGGGCCGCTCTGCCAACGGCCGCTCGCTGTGTCGAAAATGTCCACGCGTGCTGTCGCAACGCCGTTGCTCAATCCGCCGATGACGTAGATGCGGTCGCCGACAGCGACTGTCGCCGCCGCCACGCGCGGCGCCGGCATGGCCTCCCCCGTCGCGCTCCAGCGGTTGCTGCCCGGGTCATAGACCAGCACACGCTGCGCATCGGAGCCGCGGCCACCGAGCGTATAGATTTTGCCATCCACCACCGCAGCGCCATGCCCTGCCCGCGCAGCGGGCAATTGGGGACCGTTTACCCATGTACCGATCTGCGGATCGTATATCCATGTCTGCGCGGTATCGCCGCCTTCTGTGGTGGGCGGAAGAATTTCGCCAAACGCTCCGAATTCAGGGCGCCCGGCCTGCGGCGCCTCATAGCCGCCGGAGACGTAAAGCTTCCCGTTTAGCTCCGCGATACCGAATTGCTGCAGGCCGACCGGAAGACCCGGCGATGCACGCCAGATATCACCGCGCATGTCGTAAATTTCCGCGACGTTACGCGGACCGGAGGTGCTGTCGCCGCCGATGACATAGAGCTCATTGCCGACCAGCGCTCCACCCGCAAAGGCACGGCCTGTGGTCATTGGAGAACCGTCGCGCCAACTTTCTGCCGCCGCCGCGCCCGGCGCCAACAGGCAGAGAAACACCAGCGCCAAAACGCGGTTCGAATGACACCCGCTGGACATTTCAATTCCTCCTGCCGCCACTCAGCCTCAATAGAACAAAATCAGCGCCGCAAGTCCCAGAAACGAGAAGAACCCCACGACATCCGTCATCGTCGTCACGAAAACAGCAGACGAGACCGCCGGATCGGCACCGAGCTTATCAAGCCCCAGGGGAATGAGAATGCCGGTCAGGCTCGCGACCACGAGATTGATCATTATCGCGCCGGCAAAGACCGCCCCGAGCCATTCGTTTCCAAACAAAAGGGCGGAGAGCCCGCCAAGAATCAACGCGAAGATCATTCCGTTGAGAACGCCCACAAAAAACTCGCGCGCAATTGTCCTGCGCGCATTGAAATGGACAAGATCGCGCGTCGCGAGCGCCCGCACCGTGACCGTCATGGTCTGTGTGCCTGCATTGCCGCCCATCGAGGCGACGATCGGCATCAGAACGGCAAGAGCGACCATCTTTTCGATGGTGGCGTCGAAAAGCGCGATCACCGCAGCTGCAAGCGTCGCTGTAACGAGATTGACCATCAGCCAGGGAACGCGGCTGCGGCTCGTCTGCAGCACCGAGTCCGATATCGATTCCTCGCCAAGACCGGCAAGCAGACGGATATCCTCGGCTGCTTCCTCGCTGATAACTTCCACGATGTCATCGACGGTCACGACGCCGACGAGCCGCCCGCCTTCATCAACCACGGCGGCGGAGATCAGGTCGTACTTGGTGAACTGCAGCGCCACTTCTTCCTGGTCCATCTCCACCGGAATAAGTGTCTGTTCCGTCTCCATGATTTCGGAGATCAGGACCGGCCGCTTGGAGCGTGTGACGCGCGACAACGGGACGGTGCCCACGGGCTTGTAGGCCGGATCCACGACGAAGATTTCGTAGAATTCATGCGGCAGCTCTTCCGCTTCCCGCAGATAGTCGAGCGTCTGGCCGACGTCCCAATGAGGCGGCACGGCGACGAGCTCGCGCTGCATGAGGCGGCCTGCGCTGTACTCGGGATAGTCGAGCGACTGTTCAAGGGCGGCGCGTTCGCTGGCGGGAAGCTGATCGAGGATCAGGCGTTGCTCCGCCTCGTCCATATCCTCGAGAAGATAGACGGCGTCGTCCGAATCCATTTCGGTCAGCGCCGCGGCGAGGTCTTTCGGATCGAGCAGTTCGATCACATGGTCGCGGACGCTTTCGTCCAGTTCGCTGAGGACCTCGGGATTGAAGTCCGTGCCGAGCATTTCCACCAGATCCTGGCGCTCGTCCGGCCGCAACAATTCGAGAAGTTCCGCAAGGTCGGCCGTCCGGAGCGGCAACACAAGCTGACGGACCAGCGTCTTGTCGGCCCGGTCCACCGCGTCCACGACCGAACGAACGAAGGCCGGCGAAAGGGCCTCCTCCGCAGCGTCGTCCAATGTGTTGGTGGGTGTCGGTTCGGCCAAACGGCGCTGCTCCCCGATTGAATCGCACTCGTAAACTGCGGCGAGTGTGCGTTATTTGCCCTGAGCCCGCCAGCCGCGACAGGTGGAAAAAAGCGGACCAAACCGCGAAAAATGCAATAGGACCGGGAAGTAAAAAGCCCGGCCAGAAGGCCGGGCTTGTTATGGTGCGGTCGAGAAGACTCGAACTTCCACGGGAGTTACCCCACAGCGACCTCAACGCTGCGCGTCTACCAATTCCGCCACGACCGCATGTCTCGTGAGCCGGGCGGATGTAACAAATCCCTGACGCTTGCTCAAGCGGCAAATAGCACCGGCCAAGACCTAAATGCCGTCGCCGTCCAGATTGTTCGGCAGGTGGATGCCGCACTCGTCCTTGTCGCGCCCGACCCAGCGGCCATCGCGATAGGAACCGCCCTCCGGAACACGCTCCGTGCAGGGCATGCAGCCGATGGAGAGGTAGTTGTCCTTCACCAGCGGATGGCGGGGCAGCTTGTACTCGTCCATGTAGCGTTCGAGATCGTCCTGCCCCCAATAGGAAAGGGGATTGATCTTGAAGCGGGTGCCGGCATCCGAACCGGGCACGCCGGTGCCGCGAATCTTCTCCTCTTCGATCGGGTCCATGCCGGCCCGCGCGTTGGTCTGGAAGCGCTTGCGGCCGGTGATCGACGCATCGAAACCCGCAAGGGCCCGCTCAAGGGGGAGAACCTTGCGGACATAGCAGCAGGCATCGGGATCGGCATTCCACAAGCCGCCATTCGGGTCCTTCGCGGCCAGGTCGGCCGGGTGCGGGCCGACGGCGCGAATATCGGTCAGGCCGAGCTTTTCCTGCAGGCGGTCGCGGAAGCGAAGCGTTTCGCCGAAGAGCTTGCCGGTATTGAGAAAAATGACCGGCGTCGTCGGATCGACCTGCGCGACCATGTGCAGAAGGACGGCCGATTCCGCGCCGAACGACGAGACGACCGCGATCTTGCCGGGAAACTCGGTCTTGATCATCGCCTCGAGAAGTTCAACGCCGCCAAGGCCTTTATGGCTTTCGCGAAGCCGCGCAAGCGCGGGCGAGGTCACGGTCGCCGCGTCCATGATGGCCGCGCGCCCTTCATCCATCGCCGCGGTGCCGGGGCGCCGCCTCAAATCAATCGCTGTCATGACAGCCAGCCTTTCTCTTCGATATAGGCATCGACCCTGCGGCCGATTTCCGCGATTTCGATGCCTTCGGCGCGCCATGCCTTGCGCTGCCGGCCGAGTTCATCGAGCCGCCCGGCCCATTCAGGTCCGAAGAGACCCTCCAGGTGCCGCCTCAGCCGCCGTGCGAGACCGGGGGACTTGCCGCCGGTCGACACGGAGATCGTGAGATCGCCGCGCCTGAGGATCGAGGGAACATGAAAGTCGCAGAGCGGCTTCACATCTTCCGTATTCACGAGGCGCCCTGCGGCCCTCGCCTTGCCCGCCAGCGCGGCACTCTCCCTGTCGTCAAGACCCGCCAGGAAGACGATATGAGCCTCCTGAAGGGCTTCCGAAGCGGGGCGCGCGCCCTTGAGCCGCTTTCCCGCCTGCTTCGCCAGCGTCGCCGTGGGCGCCTGCGAATAGACCTCGAGATGGGCCGCCCCCGCTGCATCGAGCGCGGCGAGACGCTTTTCAGCCACTTCGCCTTCGGCGACAAGGACCACTTTCAGGGAGGCAAGATCGATCAGGATCGGAAACATGCGCACCTCCCAAGGTGGCTTTCGGGCGCGAACCCGCGCTTAATTCCCGTTAGACATAACAACTATGCCGTATAATTCAACTCACGTCCGTATAATATTACATTTCACATAGATAAAAAGATAAATACAAAAAAGGACCCCTGAAGGGTCCTTGTCCGATAGCGAAAAGGGGGAAATGACTAGCTCTCGCCGCCCGCCAGAACGGTGGTGATCGAAACCGCAACCCGTTCTCCCTGCACTATAATTTCACCGCGCGCGATCGGCACATTGTTGGCGAGGACCCAGATTTCCTCATCCTGCCGGGTACCGAGCTCGATCACCGCGCCGCGCCCCATCTTCAACAGCTGATGGATCGGCATGGTCGACTTGCCAAGCACGACGGAGAGTTCGACGAAGACATTATTGACGGAATTCACGCTGAGCCCCACTTGCCCGGTACGCCATTACACAGTGCCTAAACTCGCATGCTAGAGTTACTTCATGGTTAAGCCCCTCGCCCTCGACGAAACGACGCTGGAAGCCCCGGAATGGCGGATTTCCGACCTTCCCGTGCCGTACGAGGAGGCGGTGAAAACCATGGAGGCACGCGCGGCGGCGATTGCGGAAGGGACGGCGCCGGAGCTGGTCTGGCTGCTCGAACACCCTGCCCTCTACACCGCCGGCACCAGCGCCGATGAGACCGATCTCCTTGATCCCAAACGCTTTCCCGTCTTCAGCACAGGGCGCGGCGGACAGTACACCTATCACGGGCCAGGCCAGCGCGTGGCCTATGTCATGCTGGACCTGAAACGGCGGAAGCCCGACGTGCGCGCCTATGTGCAGGACCTCGAACGCTGGCTGATCGCGACTTTGGCGGAATTCAACGTGACCGGCGAGACGCGGCCGGACCGCGTGGGCGTATGGGTCAAACGGCCGGAAAAGGGCCTGACGGCGGAAGACAAGATTGCCGCCATCGGCGTGCGCATCCGGAAATGGGTGACGTTTCATGGGGTTAGCCTGAACGTCGAGCCGGACCTCGATCACTTTTCGGGGATCGTGCCTTGCGGGATAAGCCAGTTCGGCGTGACAAGCCTCGCCGATCTCGGACACACCGCGACAATGGCCGATGTCGACCTGGCCCTCAAAAAGACCTTCCGGGACGTGTTCGGAAGAGGCTGATTTCGTCAGTGGGCGGATGAAAACGGGGACAAGTCCGATTTCCGTTTCCGCAACGCGACTTGCGGGCCTATCCCCTCATGATGGATCAGGAACTGTCACGCGACTGTCACCGAACCGTCGCAAATCACACTTTCATATAATCCGTATACGGATTTATGACCAGTTATCCCCGACCCTTTCGCCGGGATTCGTCTTGCGGCACCGGGGACAAGTGCGCGGGGATAAGATTATCCGATCTTCCCACCCTCCCCACTCTCCCCTCCTCCCCACTCATAACTCGATAGGCGGCGTTCATCGCGACGGACTGGCGCCGGCTCGCGGCGAGAATATCGGGATGGGCGGCGATTTCGTCCGCTGCGAGGCTCACAATGGCGTGCGCTCGATCGTGCGAAAGCCGATATAGAGGAGGCCGATGCCGAGCGCGACGGCGGCGAGCCAGATGAGCGCGCCGAGGAAGGGGATCGAGATGCCGATCCAGACCAGCGCCGTGGCGATGATGATGCCGACGATGCGGCCGAGCGTGCCCTTGCCGACCTCGCGCAGGCGGCTGGCGATGAGCTCGCCGACAGCGACGAGCATCGCGACAAGACCGAAGATCATGCCGAGCGGCCAGAGCAGCAGCAGCAGGAAGGCGAGCGGCAAGCCGACAATGCTGATGGCGACGAGGACGATGAGTACGGGCACGCCGACCAGCCAGAGAAGCCCCAGCCCGCCCGCAAGCGCCGGCTCGCCGACAAGCCCGTCTCGCATCCGCCGCGCGGTGACGGGCGCGGCGAGCGCGAAGAGGATGGCGAGCACGCCGAAAATGACCGCGCCGCCCGCCGTCATGTGATAGCCGGGCGCGGCGAGGCCGCGGCTTTCTTCCTGCGCGCGCATATGATCCTCGCGCCAGCGATCGCGCATTTCGGCGCGCCTTTCATAGCCCCTGCCCGTCTCGAACGCATTGCCGTTGACGGCGCCCGCAACGCGCGCGCCTTCGTCGATCCGCGCGGTGGAGGGGGCGTAGTAATCGACATCGCCGTCGATCCGCGCATCGGGGCCGAGCGCGAGTTCGAGGCCGTAGAAAGTGACGTTGCCCTTCACATGGCCGTTGACCAGCGCCTCCTGGGCGCGGATCGAGAGATCGCCGTCAAGCTCGCCCTCGACGGCGGCGCGGCGCGCCGCGATCCAGGCATCGCCCGCCACTTCGGCATCGCGGGTGAGAATGACGATCTGGCCGGCGGCCGTCAGCGAGCCGGCGACCTTCCGGTCGATGGTGAGTTCTTCGGCGGCCGTGAAGACATCGTCGCCGCTCTGCCACTGGATGGCGCGGCTGGCAGGCGCCTCGGGCGCGGCAAGGGCCGGGCCGCCCGCGAACAGGAAAGCCAGAATGAAAGCTGCCGACCGGATGCCGCCGCGCATGATGTCTCCTTCCGTTTCCGTGCCCCGGAGGGACTATAGCGCGGGAGGGGGGCGGGAGACAGGGTTGGGGTGATGAGGTTGTGGCGCCCCCTCACCCTTCCCACCTTCGGCGGGCGTTCAGGGGTCGAAAAGGTCCACCTGACCTTTTCGCTTGCGTGCCGCAAGACACCCTTCACCCCTCTCCCCGAGGGGAGAGGGAGGTGACGGGCGCCGCTTTCTTCCCTCTCCCCTTTGGGGAGAGGGAGGGAGCCGTCGTCAGACGGCGGAAGGGTGAGGGGCCTACGCGAATTCCATGATGACGGCGTCGACGGCGAGGCTGTCGCCGGGGGCGGCGTTGATCTTCTCGACCGTGCAGTCGCTTTCGGCGCGGAGGATGTTTTCCATCTTCATCGCCTCGACGACGGCCAGCGCCTCGCCCGCCTTTACCTCCTGGCCGACCTCGACGTGAATGGCTTTCACAAGGCCGGGCATCGGGCAGAGGAGCAGCTTCGAGGTATCGGCCGCGACCTTCTCCGGCATCAGCGCATTGAGGCGGTGGCCCACGGCCGTGCGGACGACGGCATGGGAGGAGCCGCCGCGATAGCGCAGGTGATAGCCCTGCTTGGCGCGCACGATCTCGACCACCATGGTGACGCCATCGACCTCGCCGCGGAAGACGGCCTGACCCGGCACCCATTCCGAGCGCACGAGATGCGTTTCCTTGCGGCCGCCTTCATCGTCGAGGAAGACGACGCGGCAGGCGCCGCCGGTCTCCTCGACCGAGACGCGCTGCGTCCAGTCATCGACCGAGACGACCCAATCCTTCGGCAGCTTGCGCGGCCGGTTGGCGAGCTGGCCGGTGATCTGCACCGCGCGGGCGGCATGAACCTCGTTCATGAAGACGGCGATGGCGGCGAGCTTCACCGCGCGGTCGTCCGACATGGGCACGCCGTGGAAGCCGTCCGGATATTCCTCGGCGATGAAGCCCGTCGTGATGCGGCCCTCGCGGAAACGCGGATGCTCCATGATCGCGTTCACGAAGGGAATGTTGTGCTGGATGCCCTGAATGTGGAACTGGTCGAGCGCGACCGCCATGTGGTCGATGGCGGCGAGACGATCCGGCCCATGCGTGCAGAGCTTGGCGATCATCGGATCGTAGAACATCGATATCTCGCCGCCTTCATAGACGCCGGTATCGTTGCGGATGGTGAGGCCGTTATGCGTGCCTTCGGCGGGCGGCTGGTAGCGCACAAGGCGGCCGGTCGAGGGCAGGAAATTGCGATAGGGATCTTCCGCATAGACGCGGCTTTCGATCGCCCAGCCCTTGATCTTCACATCCGATTGCTTGATCGAGAGCTTCTCGCCATAGGCGACGCGGATCATCTGTTCCACGAGGTCGATGCCGGTGATGAGCTCCGTTACCGGATGCTCGACCTGGAGCCGCGTGTTCATTTCGAGGAAGTAGAAATTGCGGTCCTTGTCGACGATGAATTCGACGGTGCCCGCGCTTTCGTAGTTCACGGCTTTCGCCAGCGCGACGGACTGCTCGCCCATCGCCTTGCGCGTCGCTTCGTCGAGGAAGGGCGACGGCGCCTCTTCGATGACCTTCTGGTTGCGGCGCTGGATGGAGCATTCGCGCTCCATCACATAGATCACGTTGCCATGCTTGTCGCCGAGCACCTGGATTTCGATGTGGCGCGGCTGCGTCACGAATTTCTCGATGAAGACGCGATCGTCGCCGAAGGAGGATTTCGCTTCAGACATGGACGACGTGAAACCGTCCGCGACTTCCTTTTCCGACCAGGCGATGCGCATGCCCTTGCCGCCGCCGCCAGCGGACGCCTTGATCATGACCGGATAGCCGATCTCATTGGCGATCTTCGTGGCTTCGGCAACATCCTTGATGACGCCGAGATAGCCCGGCACCGTGTTGACTTTGGCGGCGTTGGCGAATTTCTTCGACTCGATCTTGTCGCCCATCACCTCCACGGCCTTGATGTTCGGGCCGATAAAGGCGATGCCGTTATCCTTCAGCGCCTGCGCGAATTTCGCGTTCTCCGACAGGAAGCCGTAGCCGGGATGAACCGCCTCGGCGCCGGTCTCCTTGCAGGCGGCGATGATCTTGTCGATGACGAGATAGGATTCGGATGCGGCGGGCGGACCGATATGCACCGCCTCGTCCGCCATCTCGACATGGAGCGCGTCCTTGTCGGCGTCGGAATAGACGGCCACCGTCGCGATGCCCATCTTCTTCGCGGTCTTCATCACGCGGCAGGCGATTTCGCCCCGGTTGGCGATCAGGATTTTCTTGAACATGGGATCGCCTCTCAGAGCGGAATGTTGTCGTGCTTTTTCCACGGGTTCTCGAGCTCCTTGTGGCGGAGGAGCGCGAGGGCGCGCGCGATGCGCGGCCTTGTGGAATGCGGCATGATGACTTCGTCGATATAGCCGCGCTCGGCCGCGACGAAGGGATTGAGGAAGCGGTCTTCATAGGCCTTGGTATGAGCCGCGATCTTTTCCGGGTCCTTGATGTCCTGGCGATGGATGATTTCCACCGCGCCCTTGGCGCCCATGACCGCGATTTCGGCGGTGGGCCAGGCATAGTTGAGGTCGCCGCGGATATGCTTCGAGGCCATGACGTCATAGGCGCCGCCATAGGCCTTGCGCGTGATGACGGTGACTTTCGGCACGGTCGCTTCCGTATAGGCGAAGAGAAGCTTCGCGCCATGCTTGATGAGGCCGCCATATTCCTGCGCGGTGCCCGGAAGGAAGCCCGGCACGTCGACGAAGGTGACGATCGGGATGGAGAAGCAGTCGCAGAAGCGCACGAAGCGCGCGGCCTTGCGGCTGGCGTCGGAATCGAGCACGCCGGCGAGAACCATCGGCTGGTTGGCGACGATGCCGACGGTGCGGCCCTCGATGCGCGCAAAGCCGGTGACGATGTTCTTCGCGAAGCTCTCCTGAATTTCGAAGAAGTCGCTTTCATCCACGACCTTCAGGATCAGCTCCTTCATATCGTAGGGCATGTTCGGATTGGCCGGGATGATCGTATCGAGCGAGTATTCGATGCGGTTCGGCTCGTCGAAGAAGGGACGTTCCGGCACCTCGTCCTTGTTGGAGAGCGGCAGGAAATCCACGAGACGGCGGATCTGCGTCATCGCGATCACGTCATTGTCCCAGGCGCCATCGGCGACGGAGGATTTGGTGGTGTGGATGGAGGCGCCGCCGAGCTGCTCCGAGGTGACGGTTTCATTCGTCACCGTCTTCACGACGTCGGGGCCTGTCACGAACATGTAGGAGGTGTCGCGAACCATGAAGATGAAGTCGGTCATGGCGGGCGAATAGACGTCGCCGCCGGCGCAGGGGCCCATGATGACGGAAATCTGCGGGATGACGCCGGACGCCATGACGTTGCGCGTGAAGACGTCGCCATAGCCGCCAAGCGCGTCCACGCCTTCCTGGATGCGCGCGCCGCCGGCATCGAAGAGGCCGATGATGGGGGCGCCGGTCTTCAGCGCCATGTCCTGCACCTTGGTCATCTTCTTGGCATGGGCCCGCGAGAGCGAGCCGCCAAAGACCGTGAAGTCCTTCACAAAGAGATAGACCGGGCGGCCATTCACCGTGCCCCAGCCCGTCACCACGCCGTCGCCGGGAATCTTCTGCTTCTCCATGCCGAAATCGGCGCAGTCATGTTCGACGAACATGTCGAACTCCTCGAAGGAGCCCTCGTCGAGCAGCAGCTCGATGCGCTCGCGCGCGGTGAGCTTTCCCTTGGCGTGCTGTGCGTCGATCCGCTTTTGACCGCCGCCTGCCCGCGCCTCCTGACGCCGCTCTTCAAGCCGACGAAGAATGTCCTTCATGCCGCCCCCTCATAACCGCAGAAGCCGCTTTCTTGGGCGGCCTGATACCTTTTACTGAACGCCGGGAAGCGGGCTTGTGGAGAGCGGCCCGCTGGCGAAATCGCGTCGCGCGAGGCGACCTGAATAGCACCGAAATCTCCTTTTTGCCAATGGCTTGGCCGCCATTCCTATGGGCGGGGCAAAGCTTGCCCGCGGAGCGGCTGAAGAGCGGGGAAACGCTGCGTCAGGCATCCATGAGGGCGAGGAAACGGGCGGTTTCCAGAAGTTCGGCGCGGCGGGCGGCGAGACGGGCGAGTTCTTCATCGTCCTCGCCGCAGATTTCCATCTGCCATGTTTCATCGATATGAGCGGTTTCGAAAGCGGCCTCGGGGCCGATATGACCAAGCGCGACGGCGAGGCCGATGATTGCGGAGCCGGTGAGCGTGACGGCGTTATGAAGCCCGGCAATGCGGAACGGATCGAGCGCGGCTACGGAAGCGCCATAGGCATCGAGCGCCGCCTCATCCTGCGGGACATGCATGAGGCCTGTGGTGACGCGGAGGCGGATGCCCTGCCCGGCCGCCCAGGCAAGAAGCGGCTCCCACGCCGCCGCCTGCCGCGCCGCCAGAGCGGCGGGCGCATCGGCGCGGTAGCAGAGGAGATCGGTGGCGGCGAAGTTCACGAGTTCGGCGATCACCGCCTCGCGGCGCGGCGCGACGAGATCGATGGCGGTGTTGGCGAGCTTTGTGAGCTTCATGGCGCGCGGGTCTATCTCTTCCGCCTGCGCCTCCCACTCATCGGCGATGGCGCGGGCGAGCGCCAGAACCGGCACCGCGAGCGGCTCCTTCGCGGGCGTCTTCACGGCGCGTCCGTCGAGCAGGATCGCGTGGCCCTTTTCATGCGGACCCGCTTCGGCCTTTTTGTAGAAACGCTTCAGCACGCGGCGCTTCTCGCGGCCAGGATGCGCGACCTGTTCATCCAGCGAGCGGTTGCGCGCGAGATCGAAGATGGCGGCGGCGGCGTCTTCGGCCTTGTCGTTATCGTTGGCGTTGTCGGTCATTCGTACCTTTGTCTTCCCTCTCCTCAGTTCCCGAAGATGCCGCCGAGGCCCTTGCCGATGCCTTCGAGGACATCGCCCGCGCCCTTGGCGGCGCCTTCGGCCGCGCCGCCGATCGTGCCGGTGATGCCGCCGGAGGATTCCTTTGCGGCGGCGGCGGCGGCAGCGCAATCGCCGCCCGAGACAACGGACGAGCCTGTGCTCATCAACGGCAGGAGCGCGCCGATGCCGCCGGTGAGCGCCGTACCGGCGACGGCGGTGGCAACGCCTGTGACGACGCCCGTGCGATCGAGGCCGGCGGTGGGCGATGTGAGCGGGCCAGAGAGGCGGACAGGGAAAGCGAGACTGACGAGGCTCGCCTTTTTGGGCTTCGGCTTGAAGAGGAGATCCACCCGTTCCTTGCCGAGATCGACCGTGCCGGAGCCCGTCGTCAGCAGCGTGTTGGTTTCGAGCGCCAGTGCCGTCGCCTTGCCGACGCCGCCCTGGAAATCGAACCGGCTGATGGCGCAGGTGAGCTGCGCCGTTTCGCCGCTTTCGCCATTCGGGATCAGCACATTCACGAGATCGTCCGAAACGATGGCGAGCGCGCGCGAATTGATCGTGCCCTTGCCGATGACAAGGTTGGTCTGGCCGGAAAGAGAGGATGCGATGGCATGCATCGACTTGCCGCCGCCCGCGAGCTTGGCGCCGAAATCTGCACGGGCATTCAGCATGGTGCTGACATCGAGATCGGCGAGCAATTTGCCGATGTCGAAATTCGCCGCGTTCACATCGACATTGACGCGATTTGCGCCGCCATCCGCATTGATGGCGAGCTTGACCGGCGAACCGCGATATTCCGCGGTGAGCGGCGCCGCGAGCTTGCCACCCGTGAGCTTCAGCGGCAGCTTGAGACTTGTGAGGCTGACCTTGCCATAGCGCAGCTCGCCCAGCGTGAGATCGATGTCGGCATCGGCGACCGTGAGCGCATCGAGCGGCAGCGGATCGCGGCTGAAGACGGGACCGCCCTTGCCTTCGCCACCGCCCGAAAGGAAGGGCGTGACGTCGAAGGCGGTGCCGGAGAGCGCGCCGGTCAGCTTCGGACGGTTGCGCATGTCGAGCGCGAGGTCGCCGCCGATGCTGGTACCGGCGACGGTGAGGGAGGCGTCGCTCAAGGTCGCCTGCTGCATGTCGCCCTCGACATCGGCGCTGAAGGAAACCTTCGAGCCCGTGACTATGCCCTCGACCACCACATGGAAGCCGCCCGCGCGGTCCAGCAGCGAAACTTCCTCGAAAGAGCCGTCGCTGACCTTGCCTGTCTGACCATCGCGATAGGCGATTGCGAGGTTGCGGATTTCGATCTGCGGTACACCGGCCAGCGACATGCCGCCGCCCGCGCTTTCATCTGCCGCCGGCTGCGCGCCCGCCTCGCCGAACTCCCAGTTGCCCCGGCCGCGCCTGTCGGTTTCGAGATAGACATCCGCCCCTTCGAGCGTGACCTCGCGGACATCGACATTGCCAGTGAGGAGCGGCAGCAGCGCGAGCTGGAGGCGGAGTTTTTCCGCCGTGACCATCTGCGGCCTGGTGCCCCAATCCGCGTTCTGGAAGCTGATCTTCTCCGTGACGACCGTCGGCACCAGCGAGAAGCCGATATTGAGCGGCCCTTCGATCTTCAGTGTACGGCCCGTTGCATCCTGCGCCGCCGCCTCGATCTGCGGCTTGAAGCGGCCGAGATCGACAAAGGTGAGCGCATAGAGCCCGCCGGCGACGAGCAAGGCGAGAACGACGACAAATCGAAGAAATTTTCTCATGGTCTATGCTCCTCCGGCGGGTTCCGTCTCTTTGACATTGCTGTCAGTCCAGATCGCATCGAGCGCCGGGGCGAGGCCGGAAAAATCCGACAGCACGATATCGGCGCCGGCGACGCGCAGCATCTCCGGCGCATGATAGCCCCAATCGACGCCGAACGCATGCGCGCCCGCCGCCCGCGCCATCGCCATGTCGTAGCTCGTATCGCCGACCAGCACGGTGTCTCGCGCATCCGCGCCCGCCGCCCGCATGGCGCGGCGGAGCATTTCAGGATGGGGCTTGGAAGGCGCGTCATCCGCCGTCTGCAACGTGACGAAATAATGACCGAGTTCATGCGTTTCGAGCGCGTGGCGGAGGCCCCGCTGCGACTTGCCGGTGGCGATGCCGAGCAGCACGTTCTCGCGCGCGGCGAGCGCCTCCAGCGTCTCGCGCACGCCGGGGAAAAGCGGCTCGGCGAGCTCCTTGCGGTTGCGCAATTCGTGGAAAGCGCCCTTGTAGGCCTCGGTAAGGCGGCGGCGAAGCGGCTCCTCGACATCGGGCACCAGCGCATGGATCGCCTCGTCGAGCGAGAGGCCGACAATGGAGAGCACCTTCTCGCGCGGCAGGTTTTCGAGCCCATACGTCTCGAAGGCATGGGCCATGGCGGCGACGATCATATGCTGGCTGTCGATCAGCGTTCCGTCGCAATCGAAGACGACGAGGCGGAGGGGAAAAGCCATTACGCCTCCAACCCCGCAAAGGCATCTTTCGCGTCGCGCTCATCGAAGCCGAGCAGTTTCCAGCTTGTCTTCATGTGCGGCGGCAGGTCGGCTTCAACGTGCAGGCGCCCGCCATCGGGATGGGCGATGTCGATGGAGCGCGCGTGAAGGTGAAGCTTGCGCGGGATCTCGCCGCCCGGATGCGCGTTGACGCCGCCATATTTGCCGTCGCCGACGATGGGCGTTTCGATGGCGGCGGCGTGGGCGCGGATCTGGTGCGTGCGGCCGGTGAGCGGCATGAAGGCGACCCAGGCGAGCGTATGCGCGGCGGTGGAGACGGTAGAAAAATGGGTGACGGCATCGCGCGCGCCCTCGTCACCGCGCTTTGCCGCAAAGACGCGCTCGGCGCGCGGACCGCCCTGCTTCGACAGCGCGAGGTCGATGGTGCCTTGACGCGGCACCGGCACGCCGACAACAAGCGCCCAGTAGATCTTCTGCGCGTCCTTCTGCTTGAACGCCTGCGCGAGCGCCGCTGCCGCCTTGGCGGTACGGGCGAGCACGAGGACGCCGGATGTGTCGCGGTCGAGACGGTGAACGAGGCGCGGCCGCTCCTTTGCGTCGAAGATGAGCGCATCGAGCATTCCATCTAGATGCCGCTCCGTCTTGGTGCCGCCCTGCACGGCGAGGCCGACAGGTTTGTTCAGTACAAGGACGGATTTATCCTTGTAGATGACGTTCGCACGCAGCATCTCCGCATCGTCGACGCTCGGGGCATGGACCGCCTTCGGCGCCTGCTTGTCCGCATCCTCGCCGAGCGGCGGTACGCGCACGACCTGGCCCGTGGCGAGGCGCGCATTGGCCTTTGCCCGCGCGCCGTCGACCCGCACCTGCCCTGTCCGCAGCAGCTTTTCGAGGCGGCCATGCGTGAGCATGGGGAAACGCCGCTTGAACCAGCGGTCGAGACGAACGCCGTCTTCTTCTTCCGTAACGTCTAGTTGAGATACCTGATTCATGCCGGAAAAAGCGCCCTTGCGATCCAGAGGCCAATGAAAAGTGCGCCGACCGCGCCGGCGACGGAGCCCGCCATGTAAAGCGCGGAAAGGCCGAAATCGCCGCGCTCCATCATGTTGGCTGCATCGAGCGAGAAGGCGGAGAAGGTGGTGAAGCCGCCGAGAATGCCTGTTGTGATGAAGCTGCGCACCTCGGGCGAGAGGTCGGAGCGGAGTGCAAAGGCGCCGACAACGAGCCCCATCACGAGTGAGCCGATAACATTCACGCCGAACGTGCCCCAGGGAAAATTGGGGCCGAGGAGACGCAGCATCTGAAGATTGAAAAGATGACGAGCGCCCGCGCCGATAGCGCCGCCGGCGGCAACCGCGAGAACGGTGTTCATGCTTCCCTCTCCTCTCTCAACTTGCGCCAATAGGCGAGCCGTTTGCCGATCTCGCGCTCGAAGCCGCGCTCGACGGGTTGATAGAATTCCTGCCGCCCGACTTCCTCCGGGAAATAGTCCTGACCGGAAAAAGCCTGCGGCGCGTCGTGGTCGTATTCGTAGCCGGCGCCATAGCCAAGCTCTTTCATGAGCTTTGTCGGCGCATTGAGAATATGCGCGGGCGGCGCGACGGAGCCTGTGTCGCGAGCGGACCGCTTCGCCGCGCCGAAGGCGGCATAGGCGGCGTTCGACTTCGGCGCGGTGGCGAGATAGATCGTCGCCTGCGCCAGCGCCAGCTCGCCTTCCGGCGCACCGAGAAAATCGAATACATCCTTCGCGGCGAGCGCCTGATGCACGGCTTCTGGGTCCGCGAGACCGATATCCTCGATGGCGGCGCGGACGAGGCGGCGGGCAATATAGAGCGGCTCTTCGCCGCCGACCAGCATGCGCGCCAGCCAGTAGAGCGCAGCATCGCAATCGGAGCCCCGGATCGACTTGTGGAGCGCGCTGACGAGATTGTAGTGCCCTTCCCGCCCCTTGTCGTAAAGGGGTGCGCGGCGCTGCACGGCGGTGATGAGGGCCGCCGTATCCATCGGCTCGACGGCCCGGAGCGCGTGAACCTCCTCCGCGAGATTGAGCGCATAACGGCCGTCGCCATCCGCCATCGCGCGGAGCGAGGCGCGGGCATCCTCCGTGAGCGGAAGGCTCTCGCCATAGAACGCTTCCGCGCGCGACAGAAGTTCTTCGAGCGCCGCGTCGTCCAGCCGGTTGAGGACGAGTACCTGCGCGCGTGAGAGCAGAGCGGCGTTGAGCTCGAAGGATGGGTTCTCGGTGGTGGCGCCGACCAGCGTTACCGTGCCGTCCTCCATGACGGGCAGGAAACTGTCCTGCTGGGCGCGGTTGAAGCGGTGGATCTCGTCGACGAAGAGAAGCGTGCCCTTGCCGGTGGAGCGGCGGCCGCGCGCCGCCTCGAAGATTTTCTTGAGATCGGCGACGCCTGAGAAGATCGCCGACATGGGCTCGAAATGAAGCCCCACGCGATCCGCCAGCAGGCGCGCGATGGTGGTCTTACCGGTGCCGGGCGGGCCCCAGAAAATCACCGAGGAGAGATGGCCCTGCGCGAGCATGCGCCCGAGCGGGCCCTTGGGGCCGATCAGGTGCTCCTGCCCCACAACTTCCTCAAGCACCTTCGGCCGCAGCCTGTCGGCCAGCGGGCGCGGCGCCCCCTCGTCCATTCCGGCGGCTTCAAAAAGATTGCTCATGGGCCGCTATCTAGCACGTTTCCGGCGGACCCTCACGGGCCCCGCGCCCCTGCGACATTTATGCAATGGATTCGCATTCACAACGCTATTGCAAACCATTCGCACATTTGGCAGGGTACGCCCTCCCAAGGGGAAAACCCTTGGATTTGGCCAAAAGCCGGGGCAGGAAACGAGTTCAGATGATCGTTTGCGTGTGCAATGCCAAGAACTGCCGGACCGTCCGCGAGACGCTGGCCGAGGCCCCGCATCTGGAAACCCCCGCCGCCGTTCACCGCGCCATGGGCTGCAAGCCCCAATGCGGCCGCTGCCTGCCGGCGCTGGCCTCCTATATCGAGGAAGCCCGCAGCAACGCCACGGTGGCGAACCTCCTCGCCGCCGCCGACTGACTTCCGCGAGATACTCTCAAACTCATTCGCAACTGATTGTAATTGCTGCATTTTTTCAAAATGCGGTTTGATCTGACGCGCGTCCGGCATACCCTCATGGCAGATGCCAATGAATGAGGTCGAATATGCGCGGCGATGCCAAGGTCATCGAGTTCCTGAACAAGGCCCTGAAGCTCGAATTGACAGCCATTAATCAGTATTTCCTGCACGCCCGGATGTTCCGGAACTGGGGCTTCACGAAGCTTGGCGAGGTCGAATATCGCGAATCGATCGATGAGATGAAGCATGCCGACAAGCTGATCGAGCGGATTCTCTTCCTCGATGGCCTGCCGAACCTGCAGGACCTGGACAAGCTGCTGATCGGCGAAACGGTCGTCGAATGCATGGAATGCGACCTGAAGCTCGAATATGAGGGCCACGCCTTCTACAAGGAGGCCGTCGCCTATTGCGAGCAGGCGCGCGACTATGTGAGCCGCGAAATCTTCGAGGCCATTCTGGAGGACGAGGAAGAGCATATCGACTTCCTCGAAACCCAGCTCGAACTGGTGAAGTCGATCGGGCTGCAGAATTACCTGCAGTCGCAGATGGGCGAGCAAGAAGGGTCTTAGGCTGATCTCGGTTCCCACCCTCCCCTTGGGGGAGGGTCGACAATTTGTGAGCGTGAGCGAAACAAATTTCGGGCGGGGTCGCGGCGCTGATCCGGACACCAGCTATCGATTGTATCTGAGGCTTCCGCGGAGACCCCGCCCCAAACCGCTTGCAGCGGTTTGACCCTCCCCCAAGGGGAGGGTGGGAAGTTGGCGGTTAGCCGCCCACCGTCGCGGAGAAGACGCGGTCGCCGCGTTTGATGGCGAAGTCCCATTGCGGACGTGTGGCGGCGGTGATGCGGACGAGGTCGCGCACCGTGGCGATTTTCGTGGCCGCGACTTCGACGATGATATCGCCGCGCTGGAACTGGACCTGATTGGCGGCGGAGCCGGGCTCGACATTCACGATGACGACGCCCTGCTCTCCCACAATGTCGAGACCGAGCTTGTCGGCTATCGCGGGCGAGAGATTGGCGGCGGTGGCGCCGGCGAAGGGATTGCGGCCGGCGATTTTCGTTTCATCGGCAGGCGGGTCTTCCGGCGGCGCGATGAGCGCCACCTGCGTTTCGCGCCGCGCGCCGTCCCGGCTATAGCCGACATTCACCTTACCGCCGAGCCCCTTGGTAGCGAAACGGTAGCGCACCGCCTGAGGCTCTTCGACATCGAAGCCATCAATGGCGCGGATAACGTCGCCGACTTTCAGCCCCGCCTTGTCCGCCGGACCGCCGGGATAGATGTCGCGGATGAGACTGCCGCCCGGACGATCGAGCCCGAGCGACTGCGCGAGCTCGGCATCGACCGGCTGCAGCGATGCGCCGAACCATGGACGCCGGACATGATCGCCATCGCGCGCGGAGGCGACAACGCTCTCGACCATGTTGGAGGGGATCGCGAAGCCGATGCCGATGCTGCCGCCTGTCTGCGAATAGATGGCGCTGTTGATGCCGATGAGGCGCCCATCCATCGTGACGAGCGCGCCGCCGGAATTACCCGGATTGATGGCGGCATCCGTCTGAATGAAGAACTGGTAATCGGAGACGCCGACATGCGTGCGCGCCAAGGCCGAGACGATGCCCGACGTGACCGTCTGGCCGACGCCGAAGGGATTGCCGATCGCGAGCACGAGATCGCCGACTTCCACGGAATCCGAATTTTTGAAGGTCAGATGCGGCAGCTTCTGCTTGCCATTGTCGATCCGCAGCACGGCAAGGTCGGTGCGCTCGTCGGAGAGAACGAGTTCGGCCTCGAATTCGCGCCGGTCCGACAGCGCAACGGTGAATTGCTGGCCGTCCTTGATGACATGGTAGTTGGTGACGATGAGGCCCGACGGGTCGACGATGACGCCGGAACCGAGCGACTGCTGCACGCGCTCGCGCGGCATGCCGAAGCTGAAGCGGTTGCCGAAGAATTGCTGGAAGAAGGGATCGTTGAGGAAGGGGGAACGCGCCTGCTCCTTCACGACACGCTTCGTATAGACATTGACCACGGCGGGCGCGACGCGCTTCACGACGGGTGCATAAGAGAGCTGCACCTGCGCGCGGCTTGAAGGCACTTCCTTGTCCTGCGCCCGCGCCGCCCAGGGAAAGAAGGCGAGCACGGCGACAAGGACGATTCCGGCAAGCGCCATGACGACCGCTTGCGCGTAAGACGACTCCGACAACATTTCCACCACCATTGCGCGCGCCCCGGCACAAGGACGGGCATTCGGCCTCAAAAGCCCCGATAGATGCCGCGGGGGAATTTTGCGGGGGCCGGTGGACGCTGACAAGAAGGAATTGGGGAAGGAAGCGTTACGGTGTTGTCATGGAGAACGCCCAAAGAAAAAGGGCGGCGCCGAAGCACCGCCCTTAAATCTTCAGAAGCGCCCGAAGGATCAGGCGGCTTCTTCATCGCCCTCGACATGGACGGGGCCGGAATCCTGGCCCTTGGCGCTCTCGTCGCGGTCGACGAACTCGATGACCGCCATCGGGGCGCTGTCGCCGTGGCGGAAGCCCGCCTTCAGCACACGGATGTAACCGCCCTGACGCTCCTGGTAACGGGGGCCCAGCACATCGAAGAGCTTCGCCGCCCAGACCTTGTCCGGCAGTGCCGCATAAGCCTGGCGGCGCGCATGCAGGTCGCCCCGCTTGCCCAGCGTGATGAGCTTTTCGACATAGGGACGAAGTTCCTTGGCCTTCGGCAGCGTCGTGACGATCTGCTCATGCTTGATGAGCGCGATCGCCATGTTCGCGAACATGGCCTTGCGGTGGCTTGCGGTCCGATTGAGCTTGCGGCCGGAATTTCCGTGGCGCATGGGCCCTACTCCTCGTTTTATGCGGCGTCGTCAGGACGCGGCAGTCGTTGACTTATACACGTATCGCATTTTCGGCGGTTAACCGGCATCCACTTGACCGGAAAATGCTTCAATACTGATCTTCGTACCGCTTCGCCAGTTCTTCGATATTCTCCGGCGGCCAGTTCGGAACTTCCATACCGAGATGGAGACCCATCTGGGCGAGAACTTCCTTGATCTCGTTCAGCGACTTGCGGCCGAAGTTCGGAGTGCGAAGCATTTCGCTTTCCGTCTTCTGGATCAGGTCGCCGATATAGACGATGTTGTCGTTCTTCAGGCAGTTGGCCGACCGAACGGAGAGTTCGAGCTCGTCCACCTTCTTCAGGAGCGCGGCATTGAACTCGAGTTCCGGACGGCTCTCCTCGACATGCTTCTGCTCGGGCTCTTCGAAATTCACGAAGGTCTGGAGCTGGTCCTGCAGGATGCGCGCGGCATAGGCGACGGCATCGTCCGGCGTGATCGCGCCGTTGGTCTCGATCTGCAGCGTGAGCTTGTCATAGTCGAGAACCTGGCCCTCACGGGTGTTCTCGACCTTGTAGGAAACGCGCTTCACCGGGCTGTAGAGGCTGTCGACCGGCATCAGGCCGATCGGCGCATCTTCAGGACGGTTGCGATCCGACGCGACATAACCCTTGCCGAGCGCGACCGTGAATTCCATGCGGATCTCGGCGCCCTCGTCGAGCGTGCAGAGAACGAGATCGGGGTTCAGCACTTCGATATCCGCACCGGCGGTGATATCGCCGGCGGTAACGACGCCGGGGCCCTTCTTCGACAGCGACATGCGCTTCGGGCCTTCGGCATGAAGGCGCAGCGCAAGCTGCTTGATGTTCAGGATGATGTCCGTCACGTCCTCGCGCACACCGGCAATCGAGGAGAACTCGTGCAGCACACCGTCGATCTGCACGGCGGTGACGGCCGCGCCCTGCAGCGACGACATCAGCACGCGACGCAGCGCATTGCCAAGCGTCAGGCCGAAGCCCCGCTCAAGCGGCTCTGCCACGACCGTCGCGAAACGCTGCGCGTCATGGCCCGGATTGATTTCGAGCTTGTTCGGTTTGATCAGCTCTTCCCAGTTCTTCTGGATCAATTTAAGTACCTCGTCGTCGTTTGCGGGACGCTTGAAAGCGCCCCGGGCGGGAGACATCCGCCACCTGATCTCTTTAACGTCCGCTCCACCATTCAATCGTGCGAGCCCGGACGTGGCCGGTTGCCCCGAAAGGCAGCGGCCGGATATCGGTCGTTAGACGCGGCGCCGCTTCGGCGGACGGCAACCATTATGCGGGATCGGCGTGACGTCACGAATGGTCGTGACAGTGAAGCCGACCGACTGCAGCGCGCGAAGCGCCGACTCGCGGCCCGAACCCGGACCGCACACCTCGACCTCGAGGGTGCGCATGCCGTGTTCCATCGCCTTCTTGCCCGCATCTTCCGCCGCCATCTGCGCGGCGAAGGGCGTCGACTTGCGGCTGCCCTTGAAACCCATCAACCCGGCCGACGACCAGGAAATCGCATTGCCCTGCGCGTCCGCGATCGTGATCATGGTGTTGTTGAACGTCGAATTCACATGGGCGACGCCCGATGAGATATTCTTCCGTTCCTTGCGCTTGACGCGCGTCTTTTCCTTAGCCATCCGTCTTAAACCTTCGTGTCACGCGGGAAACGCAGGAACGCGCCCCGGCTCAATGCCTCTAGGGCGTTACTTCTTCTTGCCGGCAATCGCCTTCGCCGGACCCTTGCGGGTGCGCGCGTTGGTGTGCGTCCGCTGGCCGCGCACCGGCAGGCCCTTGCGGTGGCGCAGGCCGCGATAGCAACCGAGGTCCATGAGACGTTTGATGTTCATGGAAACTTCGCGGCGCAGATCGCCTTCGACCAGATAGTCGCGGTCGATCGCTTCGCGGATCTGGATGACCTCGGCGTCTGTCAGCTCGTTCACGCGGCGCTCGGCCGGGATACCGACGGTGCCGCAGATTTCCTTGGCCTTGGTGTTGCCAATGCCATGGATATAGGTCAGCGCAATGACCACCCGCTTGTTGGTCGGGATGTTGACGCCAGCGATACGAGCCACTTTTATCTCCTAACTACGGGAATCGCCTAACCCGGCACCTGAGCAAAAACCCGGCTCTAAGCGCCCGAAAACCGCGGAATTCCGCCATTTTCAGCCGTTAGCCGGTTTTTTCTCTGAAAGCACCGCCGCGAAGGCCGGGATTATAGAATTTACTTCTTCCCAGTCAACCGGCTAAGCCAACTCCCTTTCCTTTTTGAAATCCCGAGGACCGTCTCGATCTGGCCGGTTACCTCATCCATGCTCTTCATGCCGTCTACGGTCCGCAGCTTGCCCTTGGCCTTGTAATAGGCGATCAGGGGCGCCGTCTGCTCATGATAGACCTTGAGGCGCTTCGCCAGCGCCTCCGCATTATCGTCGGCCCGGGGGCCGCCTGCTGTTTCCGCCGCGCGGGTCTCGATCCGCTTCAGGAGGATGCTGTCATCGACACCGAGCTCGACCACGGCATCGAGCGTCGTGCCCTTGCCCGCAAGCATCTTGTCGAGGGCTTCCGCCTGCGCCACGTTGCGCGGGAAACCATCCAGAATATAGCCATTCACCGCATCCGGCTGCTCGATCCGGTCGGCGATGATGCCGACCACGACATCGTCCGGCACGAGCTCGCCCCGCGCCATGATGCCTTCGGCCACCTTGCCGACCTCGCTGCCCTGGGCGACGGCCGCGCGGAGCATGTCACCGGTCGAGAGCTGGACGAGACCATGGGCTTCCTCGAGACGCTTCGCCTGTGTGCCCTTTCCGGCGCCGGGCGGGCCCAGCAGGATCAGTTTCATCGCTTGCCCCCGCGCAGCTTGGACTTCTTGATGAGCCCCTCATACTGATGCGCCAGCAAGTGGCTCTGTATCTGCGAGACGGTATCCATCGTCACGCTGACCACGATGAGAAGCGAGGTGCCGCCAAAATAGAAGGGCACGCTGTATTGAGAGATCAGCAGCTCGGGCAGAAGGCAGACGATCGTCAGGTAGATCGCACCGACGGCTGTGAGCCGTGTCAGCACATAGTCGATATATTCCGCCGTGCGCTGGCCCGGACGGATGCCCGGAATGAAGCCGCCATACTTCTTCAGGTTGTCGGCCGTATCCTGCGGATTGAAGACGATGGCCGTGTAGAAGAAGGCAAAGAAGATGATGCCCGCGGCATAGAAAGCCATATAGAGCGGCTGGCCGTGGCCGAGCAGCGCCGTGACGCTGTTGAGCCAGTCAGGCCCCTGCCCCGACGTGAAATTCGCGATCGTCACCGGCAGCAGCAGCAGCGACGAGGCAAAGATCGGCGGGATGACGCCGGCCGTGTTGAGCTTCAGCGGCAGATGCGAGCTGTCACCGCCATAAAGCTTGTTGCCGACCTGGCGCTTGGGATACTGCACGAGAAGGCGCCGCTGCGCCCGCTCCACAAAGACAATCGCCATGATGACAATGACGACCATGACCGCGAGGAAAAGGATGATGGCGGTGGAAAGCGCACCCTGACGGCCAAGTTCCAGCGTGCCCGCGAGCGCGCGAGGCAGCTCGGCGACGATGCCGGCGAAGATGATGAGCGAGATACCGTTGCCGACGCCGCGCGACGTGATCTGCTCGCCGAGCCACATCAGGAAAACAGTACCGCCGACCAGCGTGATGACAGTGGTGATGCGGAAGAAGATGCCCGGATCGATGACGACATTCTGCGCGCCTTCGAGGCCGACGGCGATACCGTAGCCTTGCAGGGTGGCCAGAACCACCGTGCCGTAGCGCGTATACTGGTTGATCTGCTTGCGGCCCTGCTCGCCCTCTTTCTTGAGCTGCGCGAGATGGGGCGACACGGTCGTCATCAGCTGGATGATGATCGAGGCCGAGATGTATGGCATGATCGCCAGCGCGAAGATCGCCATGCGGCCGATGGCGCCGCCCGCGAACATGTCAAAGACGCCGAGCAGGCCGGACTGCTGCTGGCTGAAGACCTGGGCAAGCGCCGACGGGTCGATTCCCGGCAGAGGCACATAGGTGCCAAGCCGGTAGACGATGAGCGCACCCAGCGTGAACCAGATGCGCTTCTTCAACTCGGTCGCCTTCGAGAAGGCCGCGAAGTTGAGGTTCGCCGCGAGCTGTTCAGCCGCTGATGCCATTCATCTCACCCTGTGCACACCGTAGCCGGAGGCGCATGTTTCAAGGAAGCGCAGACCTTATTCGGCCGCCGCCTTCGCCTTCGGACCAACAACCGTGACCGAGCCGCCGGCCTTTTCAACGGCTTCCTTCGCGCTGGCGGAGACGCCTGCGACTTCGAAGGAGAGCTTCGCCTTCAGTTCGCCCTGGGCGAGAAGACGGACACCGTCTTTCGCACGGCGAATGACACCGGCCGCAACAAGCGCCGCCGCATCCACCGTCGCGCCCTTGTCGAGCTTGCCGGCATCGACCGCCGCCTGCACCCGGCCGAGGTTGACCGAGTTGTAATCGGGGCGGAACAGGTTTTTGAAGCCGCGTTTCGGCAGGCGCATATGAATCGGCATCTGGCCGCCTTCATAGCCCTTGATCGCGACGCCGGTACGGGACTTCTGGCCCTTCACGCCGCGGCCGCCGGTCTTGCCTTTGCCGGAGCCGATACCGCGACCGACACGGATGCGCGACTTGCGCGCGCCTTCGTTATCCCGGATTTCGTTCAGTTTCATCGGATTGCCTCGCGAGCCTTACGCCCTTGTCAGAATTAAGCTTCGTCCACGACGCGGACGAGATGGGCCACCTTGTTGATCATGCCGCGCACGGCAGGCGTGTCTTCCAGCGTCTTCGTGCGGCGCATCTTGTTCAGGCCAAGCCCGATCAGGGTCTGGCGCTGCGACGGCTCGCGCCGAAGCGGGCTGCCGATCTGCTGCACGGTAACTGTCGCCTTGCTGGCGGACTTCTTCGCTGACATCGCTCGTTTTCCTCTGATCTCGGCTTATTCGAGGCCGGCCTCGGCGGCGGCATCCGAACGGCGGCCGACGATTTCGCTGACCTTCTTGCCGCGGCGCGCCGCAACCATACGCGGGCTCTGCTCGTTCTTCAGCGCGTCGAACGTGGCGCGCACCATGTTGTAGGGGTTCGACGAACCGAGCGACTTGGCCACCACGTCCTGGACGCCGAGCGTCTCGAACACGGCACGCATCGGACCGCCCGCGATGATACCGGTGCCGGGAGGCGCCGCGCGGAGAACCACGCGGCCCGCGCCGTGACGGCCGTCGACATCGTGATGCAGCGTCCGGCCTTCGCGCAGCGGCACGCGGATCATCGCGCGCTTCGCGGCTTCCGTCGCCTTGCGGATCGCTTCCGGCACTTCACGCGCCTTGCCATGGCCGAAGCCAACGCGGCCCTTCTGATCGCCGACCACGACGAGCGCGGCAAAACCGAAGCGCCGGCCGCCCTTGACGACCTTGGCAACGCGATTGATGTGGACCAGCTTGTCCACAAATTCGCTGTCGCGCTCTTCCCGATCCCGGTCTCTGTTCTCTTTACGTGCCACAGCAAAAATCCTTTAGAAGTTGAGACCGCCTTCGCGGGCGCCTTCAGCGAGCGCCTTGACGCGCCCATGATAGATGTAGCCGCCACGGTCGAAGACGACATCGGTAATACCGGCATCCTTCGCGCGCTGGGCGAGAAGCTTGCCGACCTCGCCCGCCGCTGCAACGTCGGTACCGGCCTTCTTGCCGAACTTCTCGTCGAGCGAGGACGCCGCCGCAACCGTTACGCCACGCGTATCGTCGATCACCTGCGCATAGATATGCTTGGACGACCGGAACACCGAAAGGCGCGGACGGACGACTGATGCCTTCGCGAGCTTGGCGCGATTGCGCATGGCCCGGCGTTGAGAGAGTGTTTTCATGTTGCTCATCGCGCGCAGCTCACTTCTTCTTGCCTTCCTTGCGGAAGATATATTCGCCGGCGTACTTCACGCCCTTGCCCTTGTACGGCTCCGGTCCACGATAGCCGCGGATCTCGGCAGCAACCTGCCCGACCTTCTGCTTGTCGATGCCCGTGATCACGATCTCGGTCGGCTTCGTGCACTTGATGTCGATACCTTCCGGGATCGGATAGAGCACGTCGTGACTGAAACCGAGGTTCAGCTGCAGGTTCTTGCCCTGGATTGCGGCGCGGTAGCCGACGCCGTTGATCTCGAGCGTCTTCGTGAACCCATCCGTCACACCCGTGACGATGTTCTTGACCAGGGTACGGCTGAGGCCCCACATCGCGCGGGCGCGCTGCGTGTCCTCACGCGGTGCAACCTTGAGGCCGCTCTCGCCCTGCTCCACCGTCACATCGTCCACCAGCGTGAGCTTCAGCTCACCCTTCGGGCCCTTCACGGCCAGGTCCTGGCCGTTGAGTGTCACCGTCACCCCTTTGGGGACTTCGACGGGGTACTTACCAATTCGCGACATGGTCTCTTTTTCCTGTCGTCAGTATCATCGAATGCAGTGCCGTCATCAGAAGACGCGGCACAGCACCTCGCCACCCACATTCTGCTCCCGCGCGGCCACGTCGGACATGATGCCCTTCGGGGTCGAGAGGATCGAAATTCCGAGGCCGTTATGCACCGTCGGCATCGTCTTGACGGACGAATACACACGGCGGCCCGGCGTCGAAACCCGCTCGATCATCTGAATGACCGGAGCGCCTTCGTTGTACTTCAGTTCGATCTCGAAGTCGCTTTTGCCGCCCGGATATTCGACGCGCGCATAACCCCGGATAAAACCTTCTTCGGCGAGAACGTCCAGCACCCAGCCGCGAAGCTTCGAGGCCGGCGTCACCACCTTGCCCTTGCCGCGAAGCTGGGCATTGCGGATGCGCGTAATCATATCGCCAAGAGGATCGGTCATCGTCATTCGCGTGTCTCCTACCAGCTCGACTTCACCATGCCGGGGATCTGCCCTCTGGACGCGAGGTCCCGAAGGGCGATACGCGACATGCGCAGCTTGCGGTAATAAGCCTTGCTGCGGCCGGTAATCTCGCAGCGATTATGAATACGGGTCTTCGAGGAATTGCGCGGCAACTCGGCGAGCTTCAGCTGCGCCTGGAACCTGTCTTCCATCGAAAGCGCCTCGTCCATCGTGGCGGCCTTCAGCTTCGCCCGCTTGGCGGCGTATTTCGCCGTCAGCTTGCGCCGCTTCAGATCCCTATTAATGGCGCTCTTCTTAGCCATTCAAACCTCCGTCGGGTCCGCCACTAGCGGACCGCTGAAAAATCACTTCGTGAAGGGGAAGTTGAACTTCCGAAGCAGCTCGCGCGCTTCGTCGTCCGTCTTCGCCGTCGTGCAGACGATGATGTCCATGCCCCAGATCTGATCGACCTTGTCGTAGTCGATCTCCGGGAACACGATGTGCTCCTTGAGGCCCATGGCATAGTTGCCACGACCGTCGAAGCTCTTCGCATTCAGGCCGCGAAAGTCTCGCACGCGCGGCAGCGCGACCGTGACCAGGCGGTCCAGGAACTCATACATCCGATCCTTGCGCAGCGTGACCTTCACGCCGATCGGCATGCCTTCACGCAGCTTGAACGTCGCGATGGACGTCTTCGCCTTGGTGATGACCGGCTTCTGGCCGGCAATCGCCTGCAAATCCTCGAACGCGCTCTTGATCTTCTTGGAGTCGCCGACGGCCTCGCCGACGCCCATGTTGAGCACGATCTTGTCGAGCCGCGGAACCTCAAGCAGGTTCTTGTAGCTGAACTTTTCTGTCAGTTCCGGACGAAACTTCTCCAGATACTGAACCTTCAGCCGCGGAATATATTGAGCTTCAGCCATCGATCGTCTCTCCCGACGCCTTGGCGAAACGGACCTTGCGGCCGTCGTCCAGCGTCTTGAATCCAACTCGCGTGGGAGCGCCCGTCTTCGGATCCTGGATCGCGATATTGGACAGATGCACCTTCGCTTCGCGCGTCACGATACCGCCCGTCGCCGTCTGCGAGGGCTTTTCATGGCGCTTCACCATGTTGACGCCCTGCACGAGCGCCTTGTTTTCCTTCGGGAAGACAGCGACGACGTCGCCCTTCTTGCCCTTATCCTTGCCGGTCAGGATGACGACCTTGTCACCCTTTTTGATTTTCGCAGCCATCAGAGCACCTCCGGCGCGAGCGAAACGATCTTCATGTGGTTCTTCGCACGCAGTTCGCGGGTAACCGGGCCGAAGATACGCGTACCGATCGGCTCGCCCTGGTTGTTGATCAGGACCGCGGCATTACGGTCGAAGCGGATGACGCTGCCATCGGCGCGGCGAATATCCTTCGCCGTGCGCACGACGACCGCCTTCATGACGTCGCCCTTCTTCACCTTGCCGCGCGGAATCGCTTCCTTGATGCTGACGACAATGATGTCGCCGACGGAAGCGTACTTCCGCTTGGAGCCACCGAGCACCTTGATGCACATCACACGACGTGCGCCAGAGTTGTCGGCAACCTCCAGGTTGGTCTCTTGCTGGATCATGACTTCATCCGCCTTGCTCGAACCGGTTCCTGCAATCCAGAAAGGATCAGGCCTCGTCCGTAAAAACTTCCCACTTTTTCAGCTTCGAAACCGGTTTGCATTCGCGGATCTTCACGATATCGCCAACCTTCGCCGATTTGTTCTCGTCGTGCGCGTGGTACTTCTTCGAACGACGCACGATCTTCTTCAGGAGCGGGTCCTGGAAGCGGCGCTCGACGTTCACCACGATCGTCTTTTCGTTTTTGTCGCTGACCACGACACCTTGAAGGATTCTCTTCGGCATTTTCGTGTCCTCAGCTCTTGCTTGCCGTTTCGGCGCTGCGCTGCCGCTGGATCGTCTTGATCCGCGCGATATCGCGACGCACCTGGCGCATCTGGTGAACCTTCTCGAGTTGACCGCTGGCACCCTGGAAACGCAGGTTGAATTGCGTCTTCTTCAGCTTCAGGAGTTCATCCTGCAACTGGTCCGGCGTCATATCTCGTACATCGCTGGCCTTCATGGCCTTACCCTTTCATTCGCTCCGCCCTGGGGCGGGGTCTTGTTCCTCAGGCCTGCTCGCCGGGACGCGCTACGAACCGCGTCTTGATCGGCAGCTTCGCCGCACCGAGACGCATGGCCTCTTCGGCGACCGCGAGAGGGACGCCATCGATCTCGAACATGATGCGGCCCGGCTTCACGCGAGCGGCCCAGTATTCCGGCGCTCCCTTGCCCTTACCCATTCGAACTTCGGTCGGCTTCGAGGAAACCGGCACGTCCGGGAAAATCCGGATCCACACGCGGCCCGCACGCTTCATGTGACGGGTGATCGCGCGGCGCGCCGCCTCGATCTGCCGGGCCGTAATACGAGCCGGCTCCTGCGCCTTGAGGCCGAACGCCCCAAAGTCGAGATGCATTCCGCCCTTGGCCTTGCCATGGATACGGCCCTTGTGAGCCTTGCGGAACTTAGTGCGCTTCGGTTGCAACATGGTCGAAACTCTCTTCGCTCAATTCTTGCCGTATCAGCCGCGATCGTCGCGGCGCGAACGGCCACCGCCGGAGTCGCCGCCTTCCAGCGCACGACGTTCGGACGCCATCGGATCGTGCTCGAGGATCTCGCCCTTGTAGATCCAGACTTTCACACCGCAGGTGCCATAAGCTGTCTTCGCCGTCGCGACGCCATAGTCAATGTCGGCGCGAAGCGTGTGCAGCGGCACGCGGCCTTCACGATACCACTCCGTCCGCGCGATTTCGGCACCGCCGAGACGGCCCGCGCAGTTGATGCGGATGCCGCCGGCGCCGAGACGCATGGCGGACTGCACTGCCCGCTTCATCGCACGGCGGAACGCCACACGGCGCTCGAGCTGCTGGGCGATATTCTCCGCGACAAGCGTCGCATCGATCTCGGGCTTGCGCACTTCAACGATGTTGAGATGCACTTCCGACGCCGTGATCTTGCCAATTTCGCGGCGCAGCTTTTCGATGTCCGCGCCCTTCTTGCCGATCACCACGCCCGGACGGGCCGTATGGATCGCCACACGGCACTTCTTGTGCGGACGCTCGATCACGATCTTCGAGATACCAGCCTGCTTCAGCTGCTTCTCAAGGACTTCGCGGATCTTGATGTCTTCGTGCAGCAGCTTGCCGTACTCGTGACGGCCGGCGAACCAGCGCGAATCCCAGGTCCGGTTGATGCCCAGGCGCAGTCCGATTGGATTGACCTTGTGACCCATCAGGCTTGCTCCTCGACTTGGCGCACGACAATCGTGATCTGGCTGAACGGCTTCTCGATCCGGCCGACGCGGCCGCGAGCGCGCGCATGCCAGCGCTTCATTACCAGGTTCTTGCCCACATAAGCTTCCGCGACGATGAGATCGTCCACGTCGAGATCGTGGTTGTTCTCCGCATTCGCGATGGCGCTCTGCAGGATCTTCTTCACGTCGTCCGAAATCCGCTTGCGCGAGAAGGTCAGATCGGCGAGCGCCGTTTCGACCTTCTTGCCGCGAATGAGCTGCGCGACGAGATTGAGCTTTTGCGGGCTCACCCGAAGCATCCGGCCTACGGCCTGCGCTTCATTCTCGGGCAGGCGACGCTTGTTTACGGCTTTGCCCATGACTTAGCCCTTCTTCGCTTTCTTGTCGGACGTGTGACCGAAGTAGGTCCGCGTCGGCGAAAACTCGCCGAACTTGTGGCCCACCATGTCCTCGGTCACGAGCACCGGAACGTGCTTCTTGCCGTTATGGACACCGAAGGTGAGACCGACAAACTGCGGCAGGATCGTGGAGCGGCGGCTCCACATCTTGATGACTTCCTTGCGGCCCGAAGAACGCGTGGTTTCCGCCTTCTTGAGAAGGTAGCCATCCACGAAGGGACCCTTTTTGAGAGAACGTGACATATCGAGCTCCCTAACCCTTCTTCTTCTGGTGACGGCTGCGGACGATATACTTGTCCGTCGCCTTGTTGGCGCGTGTCTTCTTGCCCTTGGTCGGCTTGCCCCAAGGCGTGACCGGATGACGGCCACCCGAGGTGCGGCCTTCACCACCGCCATGCGGATGGTCGACCGGGTTCATGACGACGCCGCGAACATGCGGACGCTTGCCAAGCCAGCGATTGCGGCCCGCCTTCGCAATGGTGATGTTCGAGTGGTCCGGATTGGAGACGGCGCCAATCGATGCCATGCAGGTCGCCGGAACCATGCGCTGTTCGCCCGACGAAAGACGGAGCAGCGCGTAACCCTGGTCGCGGCCGACGAGCTGCACATAAGTGCCGGCCGAACGCGCGATCTGACCGCCCTTGCCCGGCTTCATCTCCACATTGTGGACGATGGTGCCGACCGGAATGTTCGCCAGCGGCATCGCATTGCCCGGCTTCACGTCCACGCGGCTACCCGAGATCACCACATCGCCCGGCTGCAGACGCTGCGGCGCCAGAATGTAGGCGAGCTCACCGTCTTCATACTTCACGAGCGCGATGAACGCGGTACGGTTCGGATCGTATTCGAGCCGCTCGACCGTCGCCGGCACGTCATACCTGCGGCGCTTGAAATCGACCGTGCGATAGCTGCGCTTGTGCCCGCCGCCCCGGAACCGCACCGTGATGCGGCCGTGGTTGTTGCGGCCGCCGGACTTGGTCAGTCCTTCGGTGAGGTCCTTGACCGGCTTGCCCTTGTAGAGGGCCGAGCGGTCGACCAGCACGAGACCGCGCTGCGCGGGGCTTGTCGGTTTATATTTTTTCAATGCCATGATCTTAGAGCCCGGTCGTCACATCGATCGAATGACCTTCTTCGAGGGTCACGATCGCTTTCTTGAAATCGCTCTGCCGTCCCGCGATACCGCGAAACCGCTTGGTCTTGCCCTTCCGGATCAGCGTATTGACCGCTTTCACCTTCACGTCGAAAAGCTTCTCGACCGCTTCCTTGATCTTCGGCTTCGTCGCATTCGGAGCCACCTTGAAGATGACCTGGTTTGCTTCCGAAGCCATGGTCGCTTTCTCGGTAATGACCGGCGACACGATGATGTCGTAATAATGCTCGTTCATTTGAAGCGAGCCTCCAGGCTCTCAACCGCGGCCTTGGTCAGCACAAGCTTCTCGCGCCGCAGAATGTCGTACACGTTGATACCCTGAACCGGCAGCACATCAACATTCGGAAGATTGCGAGCAGCGAGAGCGAAATTCGCATCCAGCTCCGCGCCGTCAATGATCAGCACCGACTTGAGGCCGAGCTTCTCGAACGCATCCTTTGCCGCTTTCGTCCTCGGTTCGGCAAGCTTCGCCTCATCGAGAATGACGAGGTTGTCGCTCTTCGCCTTCGCCGACAGCGCAAGCTTCAGAGCGAGCGCGCGCACCTTCTTCGGCATGTCGAAGGCATGGCTGCGAACCACCGGTCCGAATGCCTTGCCGCCACCGCGGAACTGCGGCGCCTTGCGATCGCCGTGACGGGCGCCGCCGGAGCCCTTCTGCTTCACGAACTTCTTGCCCGTGAGCGCGATCTCGGAGCGGCCCTTCGTCTTGTGCGTGCCGGCCTGACGCTTCGCCAGCTGCCACGCGACCATGCGATGCAGAATGTCGCCGCGCGGTTCGAGCGCGAACACACCGTCCGTGAGGTCGACGGAACCGGCCTTCTTGGCCTCAAGTGTCGTTACGTCGATCTTCATCACGCACCTTCCTGCCCGGCTTCCTCAGCCGGTGTCTCTGCGGGAGCTTCCGCGGCCGGAGCGGCGGCAGCTTCCTCGCCGTTGCGGCGGAACGCGCCCGGAACGGGAACACCTTCCGGCAACTTGGTCTTTACGGCATCGCGAACGAGCACCCAGCCGCCCTTCGAACCCGGCACCGCGCCCTTCACCATGATCAGGCCCTTGTCGGCGTCCGTACGGACGACCTCGAGGTTCTGAGTGGTGACGCGCGTCGCGCCCATGTGGCCGGCCATCTTCTTGCCCTTGAAGACCTTGCCCGGATCCTGGTTCTGACCGGTCGAGCCGTGGCTACGATGGCTGACGGACACGCCGTGCGTGGCGCGAAGACCGCCGAAATTGTGGCGCTTCATGACGCCCGCGAAGCCCTTACCGATCGACGTACCGCTGACATCGACGTACTGGCCGGCGATGAAATGATCGGCGGTGATCTCCACACCCACATCGAGCAGGTTGTCGGGGCTCACCCGGAACTCGACCAGCTCAAGCTTGGGCTCGACCGAGGCGCGCGCGAACTGGCCACGCTGGGCATTCGCAACATTCTTCGCCTTGGCACGGCCTGTGCCGAGCTGAACCGCCGTATAGCCGTTCTTTTCATCCGTACGCTGGCTGACAACCTGGCAGTTGTCGAGCTTCAGCACCGTGACCGGGACATGACGACCGTCTTCCATGAAGAGACGGGTCATACCGACCTTTTTGACAATCACACCGGAACGCATGGGTCCCATTCCTCGTTTTGATCGACGACCAGGCTCGACTTAGAGCTTGATCTCGACATCCACACCGGCCGCAAGATCGAGCTTCATCAGCGCATCGACCGTCTGGGGTGTGGGGTCTACGATGTCGAGCACACGCTTGTGTGTCCGAATTTCAAATTGCTCGCGGCTCTTCTTGTCGATGTGCGGGCCGCGAAGCACGGTAAACTTTTCGAGCCGGGTCGGGAGCGGGATCGGACCGAGCACCTGAGCGCCGGTACGTTTCGCTGTGTTGACGATCTCCCTGGTCGAAACGTCGAGCACACGGTGATCGAAGCCTTTCAACCGGATGCGGATCTTCTGCCTTTGCATTTTCGTCCTCGTGCCTCTCGGCCCTGCGCTTTCGCGACTTTAGAAGTGGGGGCGCGAGTTCTCCCGCGCCCCTGTCACCTTGCTTACTTCAACACTTTCGAGACGACGCCTGCGCCGACGGTACGACCGCCTTCACGGATGGCGAAGCGGAGCTTCTCTTCCATTGCGATGGGGGCGATCAGCGTCACGTTCATCTTCACGTTGTCGCCCGGCATCACCATTTCGGTGCCCTCGGGCAGCGTCACCACGCCCGTCACGTCCGTCGTGCGGAAGTAGAACTGCGGGCGGTAGTTCGTGAAGAACGGCGTATGACGGCCACCCTCTTCCTTCGTCAGGATATAGGCTTCCGCCTCGAACTCCGTATGCGGCGTGATCGAGCCGGGCGCGCACAGAACCTGGCCGCGCTCGACGTCTTCACGCTTCGTGCCGCGCAGGAGAACGCCCACATTGTCGCCAGCCTCGCCCTGGTCGAGCAGCTTGCGGAACATCTCGACGCCCGTGCAGGTCGTCTTCACCGTCGGCTTGATGCCAACGATCTCGATTTCCTCGCCGACCTTCACGACACCGCGCTCGATACGGCCCGTCACAACCGTGCCGCGGCCCGAGATCGAGAACACGTCTTCGATCGGCATCAGGAACGGCAGGTTCTTCGGACGCTCCGGCTGCGGGATGTAGGCGTCGACCGCCTTCATCAGCTCGAGGATCGCGTCGTGACCGATTTCCTTGTTCGAGTCTTCAAGCGCGGCAAGCGCCGAGCCCTTCACGATCGGAATATCGTCGCCCGGGAAGTCGTAAGACGAAAGAAGCTCGCGGATTTCCATCTCGACAAGCTCGAGCAGCTCCGGATCGTCGACCTGGTCGACCTTGTTCATGAACACCACAAGCGCCGGCACGCCGACCTGGCGGGCGAGCAGGATGTGCTCGCGCGTCTGCGGCATCGGGCCGTCCGCCGCCGACACGACGAGGATCGCCCCGTCCATCTGCGCCGCGCCCGTGATCATGTTCTTCACATAGTCGGCATGGCCCGGGCAGTCGACATGCGCGTAGTGACGCGCTTCCGTCTGATACTCCACATGCGCCGTCGAGATCGTGATCCCGCGCGCCTTCTCTTCAGGCGCCTTGTCGATCTGGTCATAGGCCGAATACGTCGCCCCGCCCGTCTCCGCAAGCACCTTCGTGATCGCCGCCGTAAGCGACGTCTTGCCATGGTCTACGTGACCAATCGTCCCGATGTTGCAGTGCGGCTTGTTCCGCTCAAACTTCTCTTTGGCCATATCGGCGCTCCATCCTTCAGGAACTGACTTCGATCAACTAATCAGGCGAGCTTCGCCCGGACTTCATCGGACACCGCTTGCGGCACCTGTTCGTAATGGTCGAACTGCATCGTGTACTGGGCACGGCCCTGGCTCATCGAACGCAGCGTATTCACGTAACCGAACATATTGGCGAGCGGCACATTGGCATGGATCACCTGCGCAATACCGCGCTGCTCAGTGCCGCTGATCTGACCGCGGCGGCTGTTCAAGTCGCCAATCACGTCGCCCATATATTCTTCCGGCGTCACAACCTCGACCTTCATGATCGGCTCAAGGAGCTTCACGCCCGCCTGCTGTGCGCCTTCACGGAAGGCGGCACGGGAGGCAATTTCGAAGGCCATCACGCTCGAGTCGACGTCGTGGTAGGCGCCGTCCATCAAGGTGGCCTTGAAGTCGATCATCGGGAAGCCCGCGAGAGGACCCGAGTCCTTCACGCTCTCGACACCCTTCTGAACGCCGGGAATGTATTCCTTGGGAACCGAACCGCCGACGATCTTGCTTTCGAACTGGAAGCCCGAACCAGGCTCGCCGGGCTCAAACACGATCTTGACGCGGGCAAACTGGCCCGAACCGCCGGTCTGCTTCTTGTGCGTGTAGTCGATTTCGGCACGCTTGGTGAGCGTCTCGCGGTAAGCCACCTGCGGCGCACCCACATTCGCATCGACCTTGAACTCGCGGCGCATACGGTCGACGAGAATGTCGAGGTGAAGCTCACCCATGCCCTTGATGACCGTCTGGCCGGATTCCTGATCGACCGATACGCGGAAAGACGGATCTTCCTGCGCAAGGCGATTGAGCGCGATGCCCATCTTTTCCTGGTCGGCCTTGGTTTTCGGTTCGACCGCAACCTCGATAACGGGCTCCGGAAATTCCATGCGCTCCAGAATGATCGGCTTCAGCGGATCGCAGAGCGTGTCGCCCGTCGTGGTGTTCTTCAGGCCCGCAACGGCGACGATGTCGCCCGCATAGGCTTCCTTGATGTCTTCGCGGTGGTTCGCATGCATCTGCAGCATGCGGCCGATGCGCTCGCGATTGTCTTTCGTCGAATTCAGCACGCCCGTGCCGGTTGTCATCACGCCGGAATAGATGCGGCAGAAGGTGAGCGAACCGACGAAGGGGTCATTCATGATCTTGAACGCGAGAACCGAAAGCGGCTCATCGTCGGAAGCGCCGCGCGTATCGGGCTCTTCCGTCTTCGGGTCGATACCCTGCATGCGCTCGACTTCAAGCGGCGACGGCAGGAAATCCACGACCGCATCAAGCATGGGCTGCACGCCCTTGTTCTTGAAGGCGCTGCCGCAGAGAACGGGAACGAACTTGCGCGAGATGGTGCCTTTGCGGATCAGCTTCTTGAGCGTCGCTTCATCCGGTTCGTTGCCTTCGAGATAGGCTTCCATCACGGCGTCGTCCATCTCGACCGCGAGCTCAACCATCTTCGCGTGATACTCGTCCGCCTGCTCCTTGAGCTCGGGACGAATGTCGCGATATTCGAATTCAGCGCCGAGAGACTCGTCCTTCCAGACGATCTCCTGCATCTTCAGAAGGTCGATCAGACCTTCGAACTCCGCCTCCGAACCGATCGGCAGCTGCGTCACGAGCGGCACCGCACCGAGACGCGTCACGATCATGTCAACGCAGCGATAGAAGTTCGCGCCCATGCGGTCCATCTTGTTGACGAAGCACATGCGGGGAACGCGGTACTTGTCAGCCTGGCGCCAGACGGTTTCCGACTGCGGCTCAACACCGGCAACGGAGTCGAACACGGTAACCGCGCCGTCGAGCACGCGGAGCGAACGCTCGACTTCAATCGTGAAGTCCACGTGGCCGGGCGTATCGATGATGTTGATGCGCTTGTCTTTCCAGAAGCACGTCGTCGCGGCGGACGTGATCGTGATGCCGCGCTCCTGCTCCTGCTCCATCCAGTCCATGGTGGCAGCGCCGTCATGCACTTCGCCGATCTTATGGCTCACGCCCGTATAGAACAGGATGCGCTCGGTCGTCGTCGTCTTACCGGCATCGATGTGAGCCATGATGCCGATATTGCGGTAATCTTCGAGCTTTGTTTTGCGTGCCATAACGGTCTGCCTTTGGAGGTCTTGAACGCTTTACCAGCGGTAGTGCGAGAAGGCGCGGTTGGCTTCGGCCATGCGATGCGTATCTTCACGCTTCTTGACGGCCGAACCGCGATTGTTTGCGGCGTCGAGCAGCTCGCCCGAGAGACGCGCAACCATTGTCGTCTCGTTGCGCGCGCGGGCGGCGGCAATGATCCAGCGAATGGCGAGCGCGCGGCGGCGGTCCGGACGAACTTCGACCGGCACCTGGTAGGTCGCGCCACCGACGCGGCGCGAGCGAACTTCAAGCGCCGGCATCACGTTTTCGAGGGCTTCATGGAAGGTGCGCAGCGGATCGACGCTGGCCTTCTGCTGCATCTGGTCGAACGCGCCGTAAATGATGGTTTCGGCGGCGGACTTCTTGCCGTGATACATCAGGCTGTTCATGAACTTCGCGAGGATCACGTCGCCATATTTGGCGTCCGGGATAACGTCTCGTTTTTCTGCGCGGTGGCGTCTGGACATATCTCTGACCCTTACTTCGGACGCTTCGCGCCGTACTTCGAACGACGCTGGCGGCGGTCTTTCACGCCCTGCGTATCGAGCACACCGCGGATGATGTGGTAGCGGACACCGGGAAGATCCTTCACGCGGCCGCCGCGGATGAGCACCACGGAGTGCTCCTGCAGGTTGTGGCCTTCGCCGGGAATATAGCTCGTCACTTCGAACTGGTTGGTCAGGCGCACACGGGCGACCTTACGCAGAGCGGAGTTCGGCTTCTTCGGCGTCGTCGTATAGACACGCGTGCAGACGCCGCGCTTCTGCGGGCAGGCCTGCATGGCCGGTACTTTATTTCGCTTCACAAGCGGCTTGCGCGGCTTGCGGATCAGTTGGTTGACGGTGGGCATTCGCCTGCTCGATCCTGTCTGTCCAAACAAAAAATAGCCGCGCCGCCCCGGACATCGTCCGGAATTGGGCTGCGCGCGCTCATGGACACGAAACCCGTTTAGGGCCTTGCGTCCAAATGCAGAGGATTCCGGCCTTGCGCCCGGAATCTTGCGCCATTCCTCGTATTCTGCTTACCGGCCCCAGTGTCTAGATCCGGCCAAAAACCAAATCCCCTCAGGGATTTAACGGTCATCGGCCCGGGTGCCTCTACTACCTGGAGCGAAAGTGGGCGGAAACTACTCTGGGGGTCCCTACCCGTCAACCCCAATCCTTGAAAATTGCCCGCAAAACCCCGCTTCGGAACGATTGATGAGCCGTTTCGCCTCCGAACCGGCCTGGAAGCAGCCATATCCGGACCTCGGCGCAAAAAATGCCCCCTCCCGCGTCCCATTCCGGACTTTCATCGAGGAGAAAATCGCCACCGGTTAACAGTTGATTCTCTGAGTGATTCCCCCGGCCTGCGACATATTTAATGAAAGCCGGGCCGCAATCGGCAAACCGGGCCTGTGTGTTCTCGTAGCCTTACATGGACCAGCACCAGCCTGCCCGCGCCGGCAATCGGCGCCACAGCGGGCGACCTGATCTTCGCCGCCCTGTTCATTCTGTTTCTCATCCGTACCGGCAAGCGCTGGGGGGGGCATAAACGAAACAGGCCGCCCCTGAGGGCGGCCTGTTCCTAACGTTGATATTAAAGAGAAGCGTCAAGCTGCGCCTTCGGCCGGCTCCTTGATCTCCGTCGACGCGGTCGGAGTGGCTCCGCCCTGGTCCTCGAGGATCTTGTCGTCGCGGTTCTGCGCTTCGCCGCGCAGACGCTGAAGCATGCCGCCAGTGCCAGCCGGAATAAGCCGGCCCACGATGACGTTTTCTTTCAGACCGACAAGCTGGTCGACCTTGCCGGAAACCGCCGCCTCGGTGAGGACGCGTGTGGTTTCCTGGAACGACGCCGCCGAGATGAAGGATCGCGTCTGGAGGCTCGCCTTGGTGATGCCGAGCAGAACCGGAACGGCTGTCGCCGGTGTTTTGCCCTGCGCCTCGAGCTTGGCGTTCATTTCGTCGAATTCCGCACGGTCGAGCTGTTCGCCCGGCAGCGTGATCGACTCGCCCGGGCTCGTCACTTCGACCTTCTGCAGCATATTGCGGACGATCACTTCGATATGCTTGTCGTTGATCGCCACGCCCTGCAGACGGTAGACGTCCTGCACTTCATTCACGAGATAGGCAGCCAGTTCCTCCACACCCGAAATCGCCAGGATGTCGTGCGGCGCGGGGTGACCGTCGAGAATGAACTCGCCCTTCTCGATAACATCGCCTTCCTGCACCGAGATGTGCTTGCCCTTCGGGATCAGGTATTCGATCGGCTCGAGGCTCTCGTCCACAGGATGCACGATGATGCGGCGTTTGTTCTTGTAGTCCTTGCCGAACTCCACACGACCCGTTGCTTCGGCAATGATCGCATGGTCCTTCGGACGGCGCGCCTCGAAAAGCTCCGCCACGCGCGGCAGGCCGCCCGTGATGTCGCGCGTCTTGGCGCCTTCCGTGGGGATACGTGCAAGCACGTCGCCGGCATGGACCGCCGCGCCATTGTCGACCGAGAGAATGGCGTCGACCGAAAGCAGGTAACGGGCATCATTGCCGTTCGCAAGCTTCAGTATCTTGCCGTTCTTGTCCTTCACCACAACGGCCGGCCGGAGATCGCTGCCGCGCGGAGAGGCGCGCCAGTCGACGACCACGCGGCTCGAGATGCCGGTTGCTTCGTCCGCGACTTCGCGGATCGAAACGCCGTCCACCAGATCCTCGAACTCCGCGATGCCGTTCACTTCGGTCAGCATCGGCATGGTGTAGGGATCCCATTCCGAAATCCGCTGGCCACGCTCGATCTTGTCGCCATCGTCGAACTTCAGACGCGAACCGTAGGTCAGCTTGTGCGAAGCCCGCTCACCGCCATGCTCGTCGATGATCTGCACCTGCACGTTGCGGCCCATGACGACGAGCACGCCATTCGAATCCTTCACCACATTGCGGTTCACGATCTTGATCGTGCCGGCGTGGTTGGATTCGATGAACGAGCTGTCGACCACCTGGGCTGTGCCGCCGATATGGAAGGTACGCATGGTAAGCTGCGTGCCCGGCTCGCCGATCGACTGCGCGGCAATGACACCCACCGCTTCACCCATGTTCACCGGCGTACCACGCGCAAGATCGCGGCCGTAACACGCGCCGCAAACACCGTTTGCAGCTTCGCAGGTGAGCACAGAGCGGATCTTGATGCCCTGTACGTTCGCTTCCTCAATGGTGTCCACATCCGCTTCGTCGATCAGATGGTTCTTCGGAATGAGGACTTCGCCCGTAGCCGGATTCATCACGTCTTCGGCGGTAGTACGGCCGAGAACGCGCGTCCCGAGCGAAACGATCACGTCGCCCGCTTCGATCACGGGCTGGACCGTGATGCCGCCGATAGTACCGCAGTCTTCCTCGGTGATGATCGAATCCTGCGCAACGTCCACCAGACGACGCGTTAGATAGCCCGAGTTCGCCGTCTTCAACGCCGTGTCCGCAAGGCCCTTACGCGCGCCATGGGTCGAGTTGAAGTATTCGAGAACGGTAAGGCCTTCCTTGAAGTTCGAGATGATCGGCGTCTCGATGATTTCGCCGGACGGCTTGGCCATCAGGCCGCGCATGCCCGCGAGCTGCTTCATCTGGGCGGGCGAACCACGCGCACCCGAGTGAGCCATCATGTAGATCGAATTGATCTGCTTCTCGCGCTTCGTCTCCGGATCGATCTGCACAGCAGAAATCTTCTGCATCATCACGTCGGCGACGCGATCCGTGCACTTCGCCCACGCGTCGACGACCTTGTTGTACTTCTCGCCCTGGGTAATGAGGCCGTCGATGTACTGCTGCTCATACTCGGTCGCGAGCGTCTGAGTCTCCTCAACGAGCTTCGCCTTCTCTTCCGGGATGACCATGTCGTCCTTGCCGAAAGAGATACCGGCACGGAACGCCTGGCGGAAGCCGAGCGCCATGATCTGGTCGCAGAAGATGACCGTCTCTTTCTGACCGCAATGGCGATACACCACGTCGATCATCTTGGAGATGTCACGCTTCGTGAGCAGCCGGTTGACGAGATCGAACGGCACATTCGGGTGCCTCGGCAGAAGCTCGCCCACCATCATGCGGCCCGGTGTCGTGTCCACGACCTCGGTGTAGGAGTTGCCGTCGGCATCCTTCGTCGTGTAGCGGGCTTTCACCTTCGCGTGCAGCGTCACCGCCTTGACGGCAAGCGCGTGCTCAATCTCGGAAACGCTGCCGAAGACCATGCCCTCGCCCGGTTCATTGTCCTTCTGAATGGTCACGTAATAGAGACCAAGGACGATGTCCTGCGACGGAACGATGATCGGCGACCCGTTCGCCGGATGCAGAATGTTGTTCGTCGACATCATCAGCACGCGCGCTTCCAGCTGCGCTTCGAGCGACAGCGGGACGTGCACGGCCATCTGGTCGCCGTCGAAGTCGGCATTGAAGGCCGCGCAAACCAGCGGATGAAGCTGGATCGCCTTGCCTTCGATGAGCACCGGCTCGAACGCCTGAATGCCGAGGCGGTGGAGCGTAGGCGCGCGGTTGAGCAACACCGGATGCTCGCGGATCACCTGCTCGAGGATTTCCCAAACTTCCGGACGCTCTTTCTCGACGAGCTTCTTCGCCTGCTTCACCGTCGCGCTGAGACCCTTCGCTTCAAGCCGCGAATAGATGAACGGCTTGAAAAGTTCGAGCGCCATCTTCTTCGGCAGGCCGCACTGGTGGAGCTTCAGCTCCGGACCCACCACGATGACCGAACGGCCAGAATAGTCGACGCGCTTGCCGAGCAGGTTCTGACGGAAACGGCCCTGCTTGCCCTTCAGCATGTCGGCAAGCGACTTCAGCGGACGCTTGTTCGCGCCCGTGATGACGCGGCCGCGGCGGCCGTTATCGAACAGCGCATCCACGGATTCCTGGAGCATGCGCTTTTCGTTGCGGATGATGATATCCGGCGCGCGCAGTTCCATCAGCCGCTTAAGACGGTTGTTGCGGTTGATGACACGGCGATAGAGATCATTGAGATCGGACGTCGCAAACCGGCCGCCATCGAGCGGCACGAGCGGGCGCAGCTCCGGCGGAATAACCGGGATCTGCGTCATGATCATCCATTCCGGCTTGTTGCCGGATTCGATGAACGCTTCGATAAGCTTCAGACGCTTGGCGAGCTTCTTCGGCTTCAGCTCGGAAGTCGACTCCGCGATTTCGACGCGAAGGTCGGCTGCGATCTTCTCGAGATCGAGCGCCATCATCAGTTCGCGGATTGCCTCAGCGCCGATACCGGCAGTGAAGCTGTCTTCGCCGTACTGATCCTGCGCGTCGATATATTCTTCTTCCGTCAGAAGCTGGCGTTCTTTCAAAGACGTGAGGCCAGGCTCCAGAACAATGTAGTTCTCGAAATAAAGGACCCGCTCCAGATCCTTCAGCGTCATGTCGAGCAAAAGACCGATACGAGACGGCAGCGACTTCAGGAACCAGATGTGAGCAACGGGCGCAGCGAGTTCGATATGGCCCATGCGCTCGCGCCGGACCTTCGACAGCGTCACTTCGACACCGCATTTCTCGCAGATGATGCCTTTATACTTCATGCGCTTGTACTTGCCGCACAAGCATTCGTAATCCTTGATCGGGCCAAAGATGCGCGCGCAGAACAACCCGTCGCGTTCCGGTTTGAACGTACGATAGTTGATCGTTTCCGGCTTCTTGATCTCGCCATAGGACCAAGAAAGGATCCGTTCCGGGCTCGCAATCGAAATCTTGATCTGGTCGAACGTCTGCGTCGGCGCCGTCGGATTGAAAAGGTTCATGACCTCTTGGTTCATGGACTTCTCCTGAGCTCAGCCTCAAAGCCAACGGGGATCGTGTAAGTGCGGTCCGGTGGGGCCTTCCGTCCGCTTACCCCGTATTCCAAATTTCTGCCTTCTGCATTCCCGGACTGCCGGGAGAAGGCGGCGGCGCGCTTCGTGAAGCGCGCCGCCTCGTCTTTTCTTGTCAGTTCGCTGCCGGCGTGAGCAGCTCAACGTTGAGGCCGAGCGATCGCATTTCCTTCACGAGCACATTGAAGCTCTCTGGGATACCGGCCTCGAACGTATCGTCGCCACGCACGATGGCCTCATAGACCTTTGTACGGCCAGCCACGTCGTCCGACTTCACTGTCAGCATTTCCTGCAGCGTGTAGGCGGCGCCATAGGCTTCGAGCGCCCACACTTCCATTTCACCGAAGCGCTGACCGCCGAACTGAGCCTTGCCTCCCAACGGCTGCTGGGTAACGAGCGAGTACGGTCCGATGGAACGCGCGTGGATCTTGTCGTCCACAAGATGGTGAAGCTTGAGCATATAGATGTAGCCCACCGTGACCTTGCGGTCGAAAGGTTCACCCGTGCGTCCGTCGTGAAGCGTGACCTGTCCCGAGCGATCGAGACCCGCCAGTTCCAGCATCTCGACGATTTCAGGCTCGCGCGCACCGTCGAAAACGGGCGTTGCGATCGGCACACCGTTTGTCAGGTTGCCCGCCATCTCGACAAGCTGTTCCTCATCGAGCGAAGCCACCGTCGGATCGTCGCCGTAGATCTGCTTGACGAGATCCTTCAGCTCTTTCGGTTTGTTCTCGCGGTGATAGGCATCAAGCGCGACTTCGATCTTCTTGCCGAGGCCCGCACACGCCCACCCGAGATGGGTTTCCAGAATCTGGCCGACATTCATGCGGCTCGGCACACCAAGCGGATTGAGCACAATGTCGACAGGCTGACCATCATCGAGATAGGGCATGTCTTCCATCGGAACAATACGGCTGATCACGCCCTTGTTGCCATGACGGCCGGCCATCTTGTCGCCGGTCTGCAGCTTGCGCTTCACGGCAACGAAAACCTTCACCATCTTCATGACGCCAGGCGGCAGCTCGTCGCCGCGCTGCAGCTTGTCGACCTTGTCGGCAAAGCGCGCTTCGAGACGCTCCTTGCTTTCGTCGTACTGCTTCTTCAGCGCTTCGATTTCGCTCTGAGCCTTCTCGTTCTTGAGAGCGATCTGCCACCACTGACCGTGGCTGAGATCGTCAAGATTTGCCTGCGTTACCTTGGCATCCGCTTCCATGCCCTTGGGGCCCGAAGCGATCTGCTTGCCGAGCAGGATTTCGGAGAGGCGGCCATAGACGTTGCGATCGAGAATACCGAATTCGTCGTCGCGGTCCTTCGCGAGACGTTCGATTTCCTCGCGCTCGATCGCCATCGCGCGTTCGTCCTTGTCGATACCATGACGGTTGAACACACGCACTTCGACAACCGTGCCCTGAACGCCCGGCGGCAAGCGGAGCGATGTGTCGCGCACATCGGACGCCTTTTCACCGAAGATGGCGCGCAGAAGCTTTTCTTCCGGCGTCATCGGGCTTTCGCCCTTCGGCGTAATCTTGCCGCAGAGAATATCGCCGGGGTTCACTTCCGCGCCGATATAGACGATGCCTGCTTCGTCGAGGTTCTTCAGCGCTTCTTCACCGACGTTCGGAATGTCGCGCGTGATTTCCTCCGGCCCGAGCTTCGTGTCGCGCGCCATCACTTCGAACTCTTCGATGTGGATGGACGTGAACACGTCGTCGCGAACGATACGCTCGGAGATGAGGATGGAGTCCTCGAAGTTATAGCCGTTCCAGGGCATGAAGGCGACGAGCACGTTGCGGCCGAGCGCCAGATCGCCGAGCTCGGTCGACGGACCATCCGCAATGATGTCGCCCTTCTTTACCTGATCGCCTACACGCACCAGCGGACGCTGGTTGATGCAGGTGTTCTGGTTGGAGCGCTGGAACTTCCGCAGGTTGTAGATGTCCACGCCCGACTTGGAGGAATCGACTTCCTCCGTCGCACGGATAACGATACGCGTTGCATCCACCTGGTCGACGACGCCGGTGCGGCGTGCGCCGATGGCGGCACCCGAGTCGCGCGCCACCACTTCTTCCATGCCAGTGCCGACAAGCGGCGCCTCGGAACGGATGAGCGGCACGGCCTGACGCTGCATGTTCGAGCCCATGAGAGCGCGGTTCGCGTCGTCGTTCTCGAGGAACGGGATGAGCGCCGCTGCCACGGAGACGATCTGCTTCGGCGACACGTCGACGAAGTCCACCTGGTCCGGCGGCACCATCTCGAAATCGCCATCGATACGGCAATTGACGAGCTCGCCTTCGATCTCGCCCTTCTTGCCGATCGCCACATTCGCCTGTGCGATGCGATAGCGGCTTTCTTCCATCGCCGAGAGGTAGACGATGTCGTCGGCCAGCTTGCCGCCCTTCACACGCCGGTACGGGCTTTCGATGAAGCCGTACTTGTTGACGCGCGCGAAAGTCGCCAGCGAGTTGATAAGACCGATGTTCGGACCTTCCGGCGTTTCGATCGGGCAGATGCGGCCATAATGCGTCGGATGCACGTCGCGCACCTCAAAGCCCGCACGCTCGCGCGTGAGACCGCCAGGCCCAAGCGCCGAGAGGCGGCGCTTGTGAGTGATCTCCGAAAGCGGATTCGTCTGGTCCATGAACTGCGACAGCTGCGAGGAGCCGAAGAATTCACGCACCGCGGCCGCTGCCGGCTTGGCGTTGATCAGATCGTGCGGCATGACCGTGTCGATATCGACCGACGACATGCGCTCCTTGATCGCCCGTTCCATGCGCAGCAGGCCAACGCGATACTGATTTTCCATCAGCTCGCCGACAGAGCGCACGCGGCGGTTACCAAGATTGTCGATATCGTCGATTTCGCCCTTGCCGTCGCGCAGGCCGACAAGCGTCTTGATGACAGCAAGAATGTCTTCCTTGCGAAGCACGCGCACCGTATCCGACACGTCGAGGTCGAGACGCATGTTCATCTTCACGCGGCCAACCGCCGAAAGGTCATAGCGTTCGGCATCGAAGAACAGGCTCTTGAACAGCGCTTCCGCCGTATCCGCCGTCGGCGGCTCGCCGGGGCGCATGACGCGGTAGATGTCGATCAGCGCCTGCTCCCGGTTCGTGCACTTGTCCACCGCGAGCGTATTGCGGATGAAGGCGCCCGTGTTCACATGGTCGATGTCGAGCGTGATGATGTCCGTATGGCCAGCCTCGACCAGCGCTTCCAGAAGCTCGGGCGTGATTTCGTCACCGGCCTCGGCGAAAATTTCACCGGTCTCCATGTTGACGATTTCCTGCGCGAGGTAGCGCGTATGGATGTCCTCATCCTGAACGAGGAGTTCCTTCAACCCCTCTTCCGCGAGCTTCTTCGCGAGACGCGGCGTAACCTTCCGGCCAGCTTCGACCACAACCTTGCCCGTCTTCGCGTCGATCAGATCGCGCTCCGGCTTCGCACCGCGGTAGCGGTCTGCATTGAACGGTACGCGCCAGCCCTGCTTCACCTTGGTGAAGGTAACGCTGTTGTAGAACGTGCTGAGAATTTCTTCGGAATCGAGACCCAGCGCATAAAGCAGCGTCGTCACCGGAAGCTTGCGCCGACGGTCGATACGCACGAATACGATGTCCTTCGCGTCGAACTCGAAATCGAGCCACGAACCGCGATAGGGGATCACGCGCGCAGCAAACAGCAGCTTGCCGCTCGAATGTGTCTTGCCCTTGTCGTGGTCGAAGAAGACCCCGGGGCTGCGGTGCATCTGCGAGACGATCACGCGCTCGGTGCCGTTGATGACGAAGGTACCATTCTCCGTCATGAGCGGCATGTCGCCCATGTAGACATCCTGCTCCTTGATGTCCTTGACGGATTTGGCACCCGTGTCCTCATCGACTTCGAATACGATGAGGCGAAGCGTCACTTTGAGTGGCGCGGCAAAGGTCATACCCCGCTGCTGGCATTCCTCGACGTCGTACTTCGGCGTTTCGAATTCGTAGTTCACGAATTCGAGTGTCGAAGACTCGGAGAAATCGCTGATCGGGAAAACCGACTTGAAAACCGCCTGAAGCCCCTGCTCCTCGCGGCCACCCGTCGGTTCATCAACCTGCAGGAACTGGTCGTATGAATATTTCTGAACCTCGATCAGGTTCGGCATTTCCGCGATCTGCGGAATGTGCCCGAAGACCTTACGAACCCGCTTTCGACCAGTGAAGGACTGCGTCATATGTGCTCCTCGCAACGCTCTGCATTAGAACGGCGGCCGGGCTTTCAGTCGGAGAGAGGGGCAGCCCGGTCTTAGGCCCGTATTCTCCGTGGGGGGTATCCGGCACATGGAGCGCCGGAGCGTCGGCCGGAACGAGCGGACCTGCGCCCTTTCGTTCCGGCCATACTCGTGTAGCGAACTTACTTGAGTTCGACCTTCGCGCCGGCCTTCTCGAGCTGCGCCTTGATCTTGGCAGCTTCGTCCTTGGACGCGGCTTCCTTGACGGTCTTCGGAGCGCCTTCGACCAGGTCCTTGGCTTCCTTGAGGCCAAGACCGGTGATCGCACGCACTTCCTTGATCACTTCGATCTTCTTGTCGCCGGCGGCGGCAAGAATGACGTCGAATTCGGTCTGCTCTTCGGCAGCGGCGGCAGGCGCGGCACCCGCGGCGGCAACAGCCACCGGAGCAGCGGCGGAAACGCCCCACTTCTCTTCGAGCATCTTCGACAGCTCGGCCGCCTCGAGGACGGTCAGGTTCGACAGGTCTTCAACAATTTTCGCAAGATCGGTCATTTCAAAGTCTCTCTGGTTGGATTCGGTTGGTTCGGGTCACCGCAGCGGTCAAGCCGCTTCGCTCTTGGTGGCATAGGCATTCAGGACACGCGCAAGCTGGCCGCCAGGAGCCTGCAGCACGCCCGCAATGCGGGTGGCCGGGGTCTGGATCATGCCCACGATCTTCGCGCGCAGTTCATCGAGCGACGGCAGATCGGCAAGCTGCTTCACTGCTTTGGCATCGAGAACCGTCTGGCCCATTGCGCCGCCGAGGATCACCAGCTTCTGGTTCTCCTTGGCAAACTCGATCGCAACCTTGGGGGCTGCCACCGGGTCCTGCGAATAGGCGATTGCCGTCGGCCCCGCGAAGAGATCGCCGATCTCCGTCATCGGGGTGCCGTCCAGAGCGAGCTTCGCCAGCCGGTTCTTCGTTACCTTGAACGAAGCACCAGCCTTGGCCATCCGCGAACGCAGATCAGACATCTGGTTCACGGTGAGGCCGCTGTAGTGGGCAACGACAACCACACCGGCGTTAGCAAACACGCCGTTGAGATGCGTCACGAGCTCTGACTTTTCAGCTCTGTCCACTTTGCTCTCTCCGTGTGTACGAAACCCTCGTACACTTGGGGGCGGTTCGGCCGGTTAACTTCCGTCCTTGCCGCCATTGGCATCTGCCGCTCTATCTCAGTCGCATATCGCAACTGCCGAGCGGCGCTCACTTGCCTGTCGTCCCGGGCTCCAACCGATCCCATGGCCCCGAAGGCCCGTGAAATCGTTCAAACTCCCGTCTATTGCCGGCCGCCCTCTTTTGGCGATTAAGCCTCGGCTCGAAAACCTCGGCACCCGCAGTCTCGGACAGGTGAACGGACGATGGCGTAGCCACTCCGGCTCACGCCGAAGTGGTTACACTCCCGTCCGCACTTGCCGCCCGCACCCGAAGGCACGGCCGGAAACTCTTCCAGCGCTTACGCGCTCGCCGCAACGCTCTGCGGCTCGACCTTTACGCCGGGGCCCATCGTCGAGCTGATCGCGATGCGCTTGATGTAGGTGCCCTTGGCACCCGTCGGCTTGGCCTTCTGCACCGCGTCAATCAGCGCCCGGATATTCACCAGGATCTGGTCTTCGCTGAAGCTCGCCTTGCCGACACCGGCATGAATGATGCCCGCCTTCTCGACGCGGAATTCGACGGCGCCACCCTTGGCCGCCTTCACGGCCTCTGCGACATCCGGCGTCACCGTGCCTACCTTCGGGTTCGGCATCAGGCCGCGCGGGCCGAGCACCTTACCGAGACGGCCGACCAGCGGCATCATGTCCGGCGTTGCAATGCAACGATCGAAGTCGATCTTGCCCGACTGCACGATCTCGGCGAGATCGTCGTCACCGACAATATCCGCACCTGCCGCGCGCGCCTGGTCAGCCTTGTCGCCCTTTGCGAAAACCGCAACACGGACGGTACGGCCTGAACCGCTCGGTAGCGCCACGACGCCGCGAACCATCTGGTCCGCGTGACGCGGGTCGACGCCGAGAGCGATCGCAACTTCGATGGTCTCGTCGAACTTCACGCTCGCACGGTCCTTGACCATCTTCACAGCCTCGTCGAGGCCATAAGTCTTCTTGCGGTCGATGCCCTCGCGAGCCTTCTCAATACGCTTTCCTGCTTTTGCCATGACACTCACTCCACTACCTGAAGGCCCATGGAACGGGCGGAACCGGCAATAATCTTTGTCGCCTGATCGAGATCGTTGGCGTTCAGGTCCGCCATCTTCGCTTCGGCAATCTCGCGGCACTGGGCGACGGTCACGGTGCCGGCGCTGGCGCGGCCCGGGGTCTTGGAACCCGACGTCACCTTCGCGGCCTTCTTCAGGAAGTACGAGGCAGGCGGCGTCTTCATCGCGAAAGTAAAGGAACGGTCCGAGAAGGCCGTAATCACGACCGGGATCGGCATGCCTTGTTCCATCTTCTGCGTGGCAGCATTAAATGCCTTGCAGAATTCCATGATGTTGAGACCGCGCTGACCGAGCGCGGGGCCAATCGGCGGCGACGGATTTGCCGCGCCTGCAGGCACCTGCAGTTTTATGTAACCTTCGATTTTCTTCGCCATGTCTTTCCCCTGCCGGCCACTCGCCGGCGCTTTGGGTTAGTGGTCAGCGGCACCTTGGAACGCGTTCCGCCGTGCCTCCCACAAAGCGCAAAAGCGAAAAGCCCTAGAGCTTCTCGACCTGTGCGTATTCAAGCTCGACCGGAGTCGCCCGGCCGAAAATCGACACGGCAACCTTGAGCCGTGCCTTCTCTTCGTCGACTTCCTCGACGAAACCATTGAACGATGCGAACGGACCGTCCGCCACGCGAACCTGCTCGCCGATCTCGAATGTGATCGAGGGCTTCGGCCGCTCCACGCCTTCCTGCACCTGATGCAGGATGCGGTCGACTTCCGCCTGGCTGATCGGCTGCGGCTTGTTGTCCGCGCCGAGAAAGCCCGTCACTTTCGGCGTATTCTTGACAAGGTGATAAGCCTCGTCGGTCAGATCCACCTTCACCAGCACATAGCCGGGGAAGAACTTGCGTTCCGCGTTGATCTTGCGGCCGCGGCGCACTTCGACAACCTCTTCGGTCGGCACGAGGATTTCCTCGAACTGCTCCGAGAGGCCCTGCTGCTCGGCCTGCTCACGCAGAGATTCCGCGACCTTCTTTTCGAAGTTCGAGTAGGCGTGAACGATATACCAGCGCTTAGCCATATTTGTTTCCGACGGGATCCGAAGACCCCTGACCTCAATTGCCGCCGAAGCCGAGCACGAGCGAGACGATGTAGCTCAGCGCGGTATCGGCCAGAAAGAAGAACACCATCGCGAAGGCCACCATGATGAAGACCATCACCGTCGTGATAATGGTCTCGCGGCGGGTCGGCCAAGTGACCTTTGCAGTCTCCGACCGCACCTGCTGGATAAATTCGAGTGGATTGGTTTTCGCCATTTTCTCTACCAACTGCCTCTCGGCGCCTTATCCAGTTCAGTCGCCCGCTTCGCAAAGGGCCCGGCCCCGACCTGCCCTTCCGTCGCCGCATCGAGTCCGCGGTGGACGGTGGCAGGAGTGGAGGGGCTCGAACCCCCAACCCCCGGTTTTGGAGACCGGTGCTCTACCAGTTGAGCTACACTCCTAGGTCCTGCCGCGTGAGCGGCAAACCTTACTTCAACACTTTCGAGACGACGCCTGCGCCGACGGTACGACCGCCTTCACGGATGGCGAAGCGGAGCTTCTCTTCCATTGCGATGGGGGCGATCAGCGTCACGTTCATCTTCACGTTGTCGCCCGGCATCACCATTTCGGTGCCCTCGGGCAGCGTCACCACACCCGTCACGTCCGTCGTGCGGAAGTAGAACTGCGGGCGGTAGTTCGTGAAGAACGGCGTATGACGGCCACCCTCTTCCTTCGTCAGGATATAGGCTTCCGCCTCGAACTCCGTATGCGGCGTGATCGAGCCGGGCGCGCACAGAACCTGGCCGCGCTCGACGTCCTCACGCTTCGTGCCGCGCAGGAGAACGCCCACATTGTCGCCAGCCTCGCCCTGGTCGAGCAGCTTGCGGAACATCTCGACGCCCGTGCAGGTCGTCTTCACCGTCGGCTTGATGCCAACGATCTCGATTTCCTCGCCGACCTTCACGACACCGCGCTCGATACGGCCCGTCACAACCGTGCCGCGGCCCGAGATCGAGAACACGTCTTCGATCGGCATCAGGAACGGCAGGTTCTTCGGACGCTCCGGCTGCGGGATGTAGGCGTCGACCGCCTTCATCAGCTCGAGGATCGCGTCGTGACCGATTTCCTTGTTCGAGTCTTCAAGCGCCGCAAGCGCCGAGCCCTTCACGATCGGAATATCGTCGCCCGGGAAGTCGTAAGACGAAAGAAGCTCACGGATTTCCATCTCGACAAGCTCCAGAAGCTCCGGATCGTCGACCTGGTCAACCTTGTTCATGAACACCACAAGCGCCGGCACGCCAACCTGACGGGCAAGCAGGATGTGCTCGCGCGTCTGCGGCATCGGACCGTCGGCCGCCGACACGACGAGGATCGCCCCGTCCATCTGCGCCGCGCCCGTGATCATGTTCTTCACATAGTCCGCATGGCCGGGGCAGTCGACATGCGCGTAGTGGCGCGCTTCCGTCTGATACTCCACATGCGCCGTCGAGATCGTGATCCCGCGTGCCTTCTCTTCAGGCGCCTTGTCGATCTGGTCATAGGCCGAATACGTCGCCCCGCCCGTCTCCGCAAGCACCTTCGTGATCGCCGCCGTAAGCGACGTCTTGCCATGGTCTACGTGACCAATCGTCCCGATGTTGCAGTGCGGCTTGTTCCGCTCAAACTTCTCTTTGGCCATGGGCGTTAGCTACCTTCAGTTGGATCGACTGGCATCCGATTTCGGCGGACGCGTATTCGTTCATTTATCTCGCCGGCCTCGGCCGGTTTATCGCTCGTCTGTCTCCGCCGGTTTCGCACCGGCCAAGCCGCGCATGCGGCGAACGGTTGGAGCGGGTGAAGGGAATCGAACCCTCGTCATCAGCTTGGAAGGCTGTTGCTCTACCATTGAGCTACACCCGCCTCGGGATCCCGTTCGACCCTGCCTGCTCTCTGTCTTCGTCCTGCCTGCGCTGGATGGTGGAGGGGGTTGGATTCGAACCAACGTAGGCATAGCCAACGGATTTACAGTCCGTCCCCTTTAGCCACTCGGGCACCCCTCCGTGTCCGATGAATGTTGTGAAATCCCAATAAGTTCGCGGATGTGGTTGTGTTTTGGCCTCTGACGGACACGCGCGGCTTTATTCCGGTTTGCCGCCCCTGTGTCAACTAAAATCCCGGTCCCGAAAACGTGAACACCCCCGCAGCGTGCCTCCAGCCGACCGGCGCGGCAAGGCATACTGTTGAGGGGGCATTTGCATGAGCCCGAGAGCAGCAATATAAGCGCCCGCATGAGCCGACGCAAGCAACAGGGTAAATTCTCCAATAGCAGCGCCACCTCGGGTAGCCCGCGGGGGCGCAACGGCCGTTCGCCAGCCGGCGGCAAGGGCGGTGGCGGCGCAAATGATGCCTATCTCTATGGGTTTCATGCGGTTTTGGCCGCCTTGGCCAATCCGGCCCGCTTGGCCGAACGCCTTGTGCTGACCCGCAACGCCGAGACCGAGCTGGCACGGCAAGGCGCCCGCCTTCCGGCCGATCTTCCGGTGCGCCTGGAGATTATGGAGAACGAAGATATAGCCGCGCTTTTGCCCGCTGGCGCCGTTCATCAGGGAATCGCCCTTCGTGCCTCTCCCCTGCCAGATCTCGATGTGGTCGAAGCGTGCGAGGGTACAAACCGCGTTGTGGTGCTGGATCAGGTCACCGACCCGCATAATTTTGGAGCGATTCTCCGTTCCGCCGCCGTCTTCGGGGCGGGCGCTCTGATAACCACCGAGCGCAACAGCCCGTCCCTGGGCGGCGTGCTTGCCAAGGCCGCCTCAGGCGCTCTTGAGCTGGTCCGCGTCGCCCGCATCACAAACCTTGTTCGAGCGATCGAGGAACTCAAGGAACTGGGCTTCGAGGTGGTTGGCCTGGATGGCGAAGGCGAAGCCTCCCTCCCCGATCTCAAACTCTCGCCACGTGTCGCTCTCGTGCTGGGTGCCGAGGGAGCTGGCTTGCGCCGGTTAACGCGCGAGCATTGCGATCTTCTGGCCCGTCTTCCGGCGGCAGGCGGCATGAAGAGCCTCAATGTCTCCAATGCCGCCGCCGTTGCTCTCTACGAGCTTTTTCGTCGGAATCTCTAGACCCCCAGGAAGTTCAGGTTCGCATTGCATACCTGCGCGACCTCCCTAGTGGACATAAACCGGCTCAGCTCGTCGAACAGCGAAGCGACGCTGCGCGCCGTCCCGCCCGACGTATAGAATAGCCACCGATTGGCCGCTGCCGCGGATGGCAGGATCGAAGCCGCCGAGGTAGCTGCCGCCGTGTCGCGCGTTCGTACCAGCTTCGCTGCCCCCGCCGGACCGAAGACATGAGCCGCATAGAGTTCGCCATGTGCCGGCGAGCGGCCAAGCAGCCTCTCCATCGACTTCGCGTTCTCCATGGTGAGTTCGCCGGCCATCAGCGCCGCAACGCTGGGATCAGTCCGCAGAGCCAGCACTTCCGTCCGTGCCGCCGCCGAAACCGGCGCATAGGTGCCGTTCGCCGCTTTCTTCAGAAGCGCCGCTTCCGCCTTCAACCCATGCTTGGGACCATACGTGCCGAGCATCTGGTACCAGGTCTGCTGAATGAATTGGAAAGGCCCGGTCGCGGACGAAGTCGGCGCCTGCGCGCCAAGAGCCAGACCGCTCTCCCGCAAGGCGATGTGAAGCAGATAGCCTGAATTGGCGCCGGTCTTCTTGGAAGCGTCCACAATGGCGCCGAGAATATCCGGGCCGAGTGAAACCACCGAACGCTCGACGATCTCCGGCTCGGGGGCAGGTGGCTGTGCCGGCGCAGCCATCGCCTGCGGTGCGGAAGCTTCCGCCGCGCGCTCTTCTTCCTCGCGATAGAGTTCTGTAACCGCCTTGGCGATGGCGTCGACATCTTCTGGCGCAAGACGAAGTTGTTCCCGTCGTCTTTCCCGTGCCGCTCGTCGCTCCGCCCGCTCCGCCTCGACGACGTTTCGCGCCGCGACGGCCGCCGCCGCTTCGCTGGAAACCAGAGCAGTCAGGGACTGCACGTCTTCAACCAGCGCGCCATCCTCAGCGTAACTCACGAGATCGCGGACAGGGCCGAAATTCATCAGGGCCTGCCCGCTGCGTTCCAACGCGGATTGCTCGTTCTCAGATGTCACGACGTCCCAGATCAACAAACCTGCGAGCAGAATAGCGATTCTCATCCACATAACCCGATGCTCCTTTTGGCGGCGGGAGCGCGCCCCTCGAAGGAGGACGGGGGCTAGCTCGCCAGCGCCCCCACAAGCAGCACCAAACTAGATTATGGAGCTTGAACCCATAATGAGACACTCGTTCATCTGGCGTTAACATGGAATCGCCGGGAGATCGGCCATTTACCTGCCATCACCCCCGAGGAAGCTTCGCTTGCCGCGCGCGCTCGCCGCAACTATCTTGCGCGCACGGTCGCCCTTGTAGCTCAGTTGGTAGAGCACCTGATTTGTAATCAGGGGGTCACGGGTTCGAATCCTGTCGGGGGCACCGTTATTCACTAGCCGGTGCCAGGGTGCCGCGCCAGTGTGACAATGGATTGTCGCAACGGCGGTCCGGCCCGCCATCCTCTTCCTCCATACGCCAAGATGGCGGAGCGCCCGCTGCCAGCCTTTATGAGTGGCGTCCAATTCTGGAAACGATTGCGGATCAGGGCCGAATAGGCAGCAAAAAGCAGAAAAGCCGTCCCGAGGGACGGCTTTTATTTCTTGAGGTACGAGGTGCTTTAATCAGGACAAGGATAATGCTCGGCCAGCGTCCTTGCGCCCATCTCAAAGGCCGAACGGTCGTAAAGTTCCGGATGCTCCGGCGCAAATGAGATCACCTGCTCCGCAAAGGTTGCATAAGCAAGCTTCTCGGGAAGCCGGAAGCAAACTTCTTCGTCCATTCCGGGTCCCAGCCGCCGCACAACCATTGGCGTCCCCTTCTCCACCGAACCATAAACGCCCGCCACCAGACCGGCGAGAAACTGATGGCACGAGGCCCGCGCGATCCTGTCATCGGTCGACCCGCCAGGGCCCACAGCCATCGAACAGGCCGAAACAAGCTCAGCCCCCGTCGCAATGCGCGGCACCTGCGCCCAAGCCAAACCCGTGGGCACCATCGCAGCAACCACCAAAAACCCGGCTAATTTCCCTCGCCATTCCATCTGAAATCCTCCGCTTTGTTGAGACTTTCCATTTTGCTCCTTGCAGATGGCGCTCAACATGTGCGGCTTGTCGCGCGTCCTTTGGGCGCAGCCGCGGCGCGCTCCCTATGCGGCGGGGCGGCCTTGCGCTAAAGAAACCTGTATTGCCCACCGGAGTCCCCACAATGACCATGCCTGTTGAAATCAGGCAGCGCGCCGAAGCGCTCATCGCCGCCGAAAGTACCCGCTTTGACGAGCTGCATCCCCGCTCGCGTCAAATGGCGGTGGAAGCTTCCGCCCATTTCCCCGGCGGCGTACCCCTTCATTGGATGCTCGACTGGGAAACGCCCTTCCCCATCTTCGTACGCGAAGCGAAGGGCTCCACCGTCACTGATGTCGACGGCCACGCCTATTCCGATTTCTGTCTCGGCGACACCGGCGCCATGTTCGGCCACTCGCCCGCGCCTGTCGCCAAGGCTATCTCCGAACAAGCCGCGCGCGGCCTCACCGCCATGCTGCCTTCGAATCTGACAGCCCAGGTCGGTGCGTTGCTCGCCGCCCGCTTCGGCCTTCCATTCTGGCAGGTAACGGCAACCGCCAGCGACGCAAACCGCGCGGTCGTTCGATGGGCGCGCGCGCTGACGAACAGGCCAAAGGTTCTCGTCTTCGACGGCTGCTATCACGGTCAGGTGGAAGATGCCTTCGTGAAACTCGATGGCGGCGGGACCATAATGAAGCCGAGCCTGCTTGGCCAGGTAACGGACATTTCCGCGACCAGCATCGCCGCGCCGTTCAATGATCTCGAAGCTGTCGAGAAAATTCTGGCGGCAGGCGACGTCGCACTCATCCTCACGGAGCCCGCCCTCACCAACACCGCAATGGTTTTGCCGGAACCCGGCTTTGTCGAAGGCCTTGTCGCCTCCGCCCGCCGCCACGGCACGCTGCTCTGTCTTGACGAAACCCATACAATCTCCGCGGGGCCTGGCGGCTTCACCCGTGAGCATGACCTTTCGCCGGATTTCTTCGTCCTCGGCAAGCCCATCGCCGGAGGGTTGCCTGCCGCCGTCTTCGGCTTCACGCATAAGGTCGAAAACGACATGCGCCGCGTTCTTGGAACAAAAACGCCGGGCTATTCCGGCATCGGCACGACGCTCTCAGGAAACATGCTCGCTCTCGCCGCCATGCGCGCCTGCCTCGAAGAAGTGATGACACCGAAGAACTACGGCCACATGACAGCTTTGGCCTCACGGCTCGCCGATGGAATGCGCGCAGCCGTAACTCGTCACAACTTGCCATGGACCGTTACGCAGCTCGGTGCGCGCGCGGAACTCGTCTTCTCCGAACGGCCCCTCCGAAATGGCGCGGAAGCAGCCGCCGCAATCGACCATGCGGTCGAGCGTGCCATTCATCTCTTTCTGCTGAACCGCAACCTGCTTGTCACGCCGTTTCACAACATGACGCTAGTCGCGCCGACCACCACCGAAGCGGATGTCGAAAGCCTCGTTATCCGCTTCGACGAAGCATTGTCCGCCCTCAGCGGCGAAGGAGAATTCGAATGACGCGCGCGAGTGAAAGTGAAGCAGCGGAGTTTCTCGCCGCTCATCCGGATACAGTCCAGATTCAGGCTTTCCTCACCGACCCGTCTGGCGTGGCGCGCGGCAAGGTGCTGCGCCCGGAAGAACTTCTTCCAGCCTATCGTGACGGGCGGCCACTCCCCTGCTCCATCCAATCTCTCGATATGCTCGGCGCGGACGTTCTTGAAACCGGCCTCGTCTGGGAAGAGGGCGACAGCGACCGTCCCTGCTATCCCGTCGCCGGCACCCTCACCCACGCGCCCTGGCACGACGTGCCGACCGCGCAATTAATTCTCGCATCTTACGAACGCGATGGCTCGCCGACACCGGCAGACCCGCGCCACGCACTCGCACGCACCGTCGCCGCGCTGGAAGCGAAAGGCCTCGTTCCGGTCGTGGCCATCGAGTTGGAGTTCTATCTGATCGACCCTGATGTCGCCCTTTCCGGCAAGCCGAAGCCGCCCACCGCGCCGAACGGCTTCTCGCCCGCACACCTTCAGGCCTATCTGATGCAGGATCTTGAGGACTTCGCACCTTTCCTCAATGAGGTCTTCGCCGGCGCAAAGAAGATGGGGCTGCCCGCCCGCACGCTCATTTCCGAATACGCACCCGGCCAGTTCGAGATCGTGCTTGCGCACCGCGCCGACGCGATGCGCGCTGCCGATGATGCCATTCTCTACAAGCGTCTCGTGAAAGGCGTCGCGGATCGCCATGGCTATGTCGCGACTTTCATGGCCAAGCCCTATGCCGAAACCTCCGGCAGCGGCATGCATGTCCATGTCTCACTCGCGGACGAGGAGCATGAAAATCTCTTCGCTGGCAACGGCATCGAGCTTACGCACCATCTTCGTCATGCAATCGGCGGCCTTGAGGCAACGATGGCGGAAAGCATGGCCATCTTCGCACCCAACGCCAATTCCTTCCGCCGCTTTCGTCGCAACACCTACGCCCCGCTCAATCCAGCATGGGCTTTCGATAACCGCTCGGTGCCCCTCCGCATAACGGCAGGCAAGCCCGAAACGCGCCACCTGGAGCACCGTGTCTGCGGCGCCGACGCAAATCCATACGTAGCCCTCGCCGCCGTTCTTGCCGGCATAGCCACGGGGATCGAAAATGAGATCGAGCCGAGCGCCCCGGTCACGGGAGATGGATACAGGCATGAGCAGGAAGCCACGTTGCCCATGAACTGGTGGAAAGCACTGGAGGCCGCTCGCAGCTCCGCATTTTTGTCCGAATATCTGGGTAAGGAGTTCATGAACATCTTCCTCACCATCAAGGAAGCGGAATGCGATCGCTTCTTCGCGGCAATCAGCGATCTCGATTTCGCCTGGTACCTTCGCAACGCCTGACTTCTTGTCACTGCGAAAAGGAACCAACGGCCTTGGCCGTTGGTTATGTGTTCTCAAATGAGGAGAAGTCTCTTCACAGGAGAACCATTATGCGAATTCGTACCCATGTGGCTGTCACAGCCGCTCTTCTCGCCTTCGCGCCGCTCTCCGCGGTTCCGCTCGCCGCACAGAACGCCGCGCCTGGCATGGCGGAAGAAATGAAGGAAATCACGACCGAGCAATACGTCAACAAAGCCGCTTTAGGCGACCTTTTTGAAATCCAATCGAGCGAAATCGCTCTCTCGAGGTCGGGAAATGACGACATCAAGGCTTTCGCCGAGATGATGGTCGAAGATCACACCGCATCATCCGACAAGCTGAGCGCCGCCGTATCGGAAGGCGGCAGTCGCGCCCAGATTCCGACCACACTTGATCCGGCGCATGAAGAAAAAATCAGCCAGCTGCGGAATGCGGACGAAGGCGAATTCGACGCTCTCTATCTGGAAATGCAGGAGGAAGCACACGAGAAGGCTCTGCAACTCCACCGCGCCTATGCAGCGAATGGCGACGATGAGGCGCTGCGAAATATTGCCGACGAAATGGTGCCCGTGATCGAAGGCCACCATGAAAAGGTGAAAAGTCTTCGCGAAAGCGAAGACGCCTCCTGACACTTTGCGTCGCACGGGGTGAGCCGCAACAGCCTCAGGGCGTTGCGGCTTCTCCCGCTCTACTCTTCCTGTGGCTCGTGACGGAGCTGCTCTTCAGTACAAGGATAGCTTTGCGCCAGCGCCCTCGCGGCGAGTTCATAAGCAGGCGCGCGCTTCATTTCCGGATTTGTATCGGCATAGGCAATAACCTGCCCAGCGAAGCCCGTGAACGGCAGGCTTTTCGGCAACTGGAAGCAAGCCGTTTCGTCCTCGTTCGGTCCGAGCCTGCGTGCACGAAACGGCTCTCCCACCGTTAGGGTCTGCTCCTGCGTCTTCACCATATCGACAAGGAAATTCTTGCAGAGCGCGCCGGGGGAACCGTCCTGCGAGCCGCTGTCAATCAGCGATTGACACGCGCTGACGAGCTCCGGGCCCTTCGTTATTCTCTGCGCATATGCATCACTTGTAGACATCACGGCGGCAAGCGCGACGCCACATGTCAGAGTGGCAAGTTTTTTCATTCTGCTTCTCCTTGCTGGCTCGCCGCCCTCAACATCAACTAATGCGACCGCTCCTGCCGTCAACCATCTGAAGACGACAAAGATCAGGAGCGCTTCCAGAAAGCCTCGTTCGGCTTCCAAACACTCTTAGTCGAAAACCTTGATTTCCTTCGGCGTCTGGTATGCCGCGCCGCTGAGCGCGGGGCTTTCGCTCGCGCGCAAAAAGGCGGCCATGATATTGCGCGCACGCTCCTCGAAGAGCGGCGCCATATCCGGATGTGTAAAAATATAGAGCTCGTTGGCCTGTATGGCTTCCAGCACCCGCGCGCCGACCCGGTCCGGATCGAGCCCGCCAAGCACCAGTTGCTTCGCCGCCTCGATCCGAGCGGGATCCCGCTCGTCGGTCGCGGCCGGCCCGAACTTTTCTTGCCGCGCGCGCCCGCTTTCGTGGATGCGGGTACGCACGAAGCCGGGACAAAGCACCGATACGCCGATATTCTCCGGCGCAAGCTGTCCCGCCCATCCCTCCGACATGCCGACAACGGCGTATTTTGACGCAGTGTAAGGCTCCATTCCGGGAACGGAAATCATGCCCGCCATCGACGCCGTGTTGACGAAATGTCCGCCCTCGCCATGCGCGCGGATGTGAGGGAGAAAGGCTTCCGTGCCGTAAACGACGCCCATCAGGTTCACTGCGATGGTCCAGTCCCAGTCGCCAGGCTTCACAGTGCCGATCGCGCCACCTGCACCCACGCCTGCATTGTTGCAGACGACATGCACCTTGCCATAGGTCGCGACGGTTTCTTCCGCCGCCTGCTCCAGCGATTTGCGGTCCGCGACATCGCAGCGAACGCCTGCCGCCTTGATTTGCCGCTCGTTCAGCTCGGCGACGGCCACCCCGAGATCGTCTTCGTTGATGTCGGCCAGCATGACGTTCATGCCGGCGGCGCCGAATGCCCTGGCCATCGAAAGGCCGATGCCGCTGGCGCCGCCCGTTACGAACGCCGTCTTGCCCTGCAGGTCGCGCATCATGCTGCCTGCTTCTCTTTTTCAAGCGCGTCGAACTCGGAAAAAAGCTTCGCTCCCTCAGGCGCGTTCGCAAGCCCGGCCTTGATCGCCTCGCGCGTCTGTTCGCGTGAAAAATCGGCTTGCGTTACCGAATGCCAATGCACCATGCCTTCCCAGATCGGATCGATCAGATCCTTGCCCTTCACCGTCCCGCCATCGACGGACTTGAAGGTGAAGCTCCGCATTTCCGAAATCGTCGTCTGCAAATAGCCGACATGGATCGCTTCGTCGGTGCGGATACGCTCGACCATTTCCGCCGCCTTGGCTGCGTCGCCCCGCCGCTCCGGAAATGCTTCAGGGTCGCGCATGATCTCGCAGCAGAACGCGAAGAAGCTCTCCGCGCGAACTTCGATCATCAAAACATTCATCAGCAAAAGGATAAGCTGCTCGAAGCCCGCCGGAAGCTGCGGCATAAGCCTTCCCGTATCCGGCCGCCCGATGCTCTCAGGTATCTCCGGCAGCGGATACCGGTCCTTTCCGAAGCACAGATCGCGCGCCGCATACCACATCTGGTCATGCGCGCCATATTCCGGTTCGTCCGGATCGCCGCCCTCATCCGCGCCATGCGCGTAGAGAAGACCCTTGTGCAAATGTCCTGTGCAGGTCTGCGAAATATCGTCTTCGATGATCGCCTGGAAGTCCGGCGCCTGCAGGTCGCAAAGCGCGCGGCCCCGTGCCTCGATCACGCCGGTGATGGTCAGCGAGTTCCAGAGCGACTGGCCGACACCGTGAGCAAGCAGAAATTTCTCCTGCGGAATGTTCGGATAGTTGCCGCGCTTCAGCAGTTGCACCGTCGCGTCAATCAGCGGCCAGCCCTTGGCCGTCAATTCGCGCTGCCAGGCCTTCACTGCGGGCCACCGGTTCAAAACCCGTGGCGAAACATAAGTGCCGTCCGCCAGCAGCCCGCCATGCAGCTTGTAGCCTACTGCTTCGTGCGGCTTCGCATAGTCATGCGAGGCCATCAGCTCATCTCGCGTATAGGACAGCTTCGCCATGTGATTTCCTCCCGCTCGGCCTCTTCGGACCGTCATTGTTTGCGTTATTTTTTCAGCGCACGAACAAACAGCCGCGCCATTCCTTCGATCACATCCGCCCGCTCAAGCCTCCGGCGAAAACCGTAGGCCCCGCCCTGCTTGATCGCACCTACAATCAGATAGCCCGCCATCCTCGTGTCGAGCTCGGCGAAGGCCTCGCCGGTTTCCTTCCAGTGCTCCATGAGCTGCGCCCAGACATCCGCCCAGCGGTCCACCGGCATCTTCTTGCCGGTGTCCCCCGTCGACAAAACGCTGATATCCGTCAGCGCCGCGGCAAGCACGCCCGGGTTCTTGTCCGAATATTCGAAGATGGCCGTCAGCAGTTCGCGGATGCCCTCCTCCAGGGAACCCGCCACCGCGTGATGCGTCTGCACGAAGATTTCAAGTTCATCCGCCGCCTCTTCCGTGAAGGCGAGAAAGCAATCGAGCTTGTCTTCGAAATGAAGATAGAAGGTGCCGTGGCCAACGCCGGCCGCCTTGGAAATGTCCTGCGGCCGCGTTTCGTGATAGCCGCGTTCGACAAAGAGTTTGCGGCGGCTTTCAAGTTTCCGCCGCGACGCGCCGGTAAGCACGGCCACGCCCTGGCCGTCTGCCTCGTCAGGGGCAGTGGCCTCTCCTGTTTGCCGATCCTCCAGAATGGCCGCTTCAGCGGCTTCTCGGGTTCTGGAACCCGCTTCCTCCGTGGTCATGAAGAAAGCTTTGGATCAAAATGACAAAATGTCAACAAAACAGGATGAATTTTGAGGGCATTTTTTCTCCCTGCCTCAGTCCCACGCCCTCAGCGGCTTCGTCACTGTCTCGAGAGCCTGGCGTTCCGCGGCAACGCCCCAGATCGCCTGCACGATTGCTGCGGCTGTCATGAAGCCTGCTCCCACCAGGTATCCGCCGAACACCGCGTCGCGCGAGCCGGATTCGATCAGCCATCCGAAGAGCGCCGGCCCTGCCACCCCGCCGAGCCCCGTCCCAACGGCGTAGAAAACGGCAATCGCCACCGCGCGCATTTCCAGCGGAAAGGTCTCGCTCACTGTCAGATAGGCGGAGCTCGCCGCCGCTGACGCGAAGAAGAAGATCACCATCCAGGCAATCGTCTGTGTCTGCGCGGTCAGCAGCCCTTCGGCGAACATATAGCCACTGCAGGCAAGCAATACGCCCGATATTGCGTAAGTGGATGCGATCATGATCCGCCGCCCCACCGTGTCGAACAGCCGCCCAAGAATAAGCGGCCCGAAAAAATTCCCCGCCGCGAAGGGCAGGATGTACCAGCCGACCTGCGCCGCCGGAATATCGTAGAAATCCGTCAGCACCAGCGCATAGGTGAAGAAGATCGCATTGTAGAAGAAGGCTTGTGCCGACATGAGCGCCAGCCCAACCAGCGCGCGGCGGCGATGCACCTGAAACAGCGTATGGAAAATCTCGCGAACGCGCAGCGGTCTGTGCTGCCGCAGCTTTATGCATTCGAGTCCTTCCTCGGCAAGCTCGTGCCCCCGTCTGCGATACTGCCCCTCGATATCGGCGAGGATGCCGCTCGCCTCGGCGACGCGTCCATGCGTCATCAGCCAGCGAGGGCTTTCCGGCAGCCAGAACCGCATCGCAAAAATGAAAAGCCCGAGAACGCCGCCAATGAAGAAGCAAAGCCGCCAACCGAGGTCTCCACCGGCAATGTCCGGGTCGAGAAGGACGATGGATAACCCCGCACCCAGCGCCGCACCGAGCCAGAAGCTTCCATTGATCGCAAGATCGGTCCACCCGCGGAAGCGCGCCGGAATGAGTTCCTGGATTGTCGAATTGATTGCCGTGTATTCGCCGCCGATCCCCGCCCCGGTCAAAAATCGGAAAAAGGCGAAGCTCGCAAGGCTCCAGGAAAATGCCGTGGCGATTGTCGCAGCAACGTAAAGCGCCAGCGTGATGAAAAACAGTTTCCGCCGTCCGAACCTGTCGGTAAGCCAGCCGAAAAAGACGCCTCCAAAAACCGCGCCGACAAGATAGGCGCTTGCGGCGAGCCCGATATCCGACGCGTTCATGTCGAGCGACGGGCTCTCCCGCAACGCGCCGGCGACAGCCCCCGCCAGCGTCACTTCCAATCCGTCGAGTATCCACGTGATACCGAGCGCGGCCACAACCAGCGTATGGAAGCGTCCCCATGGCAGCCGGTCTAGCCGCGCTGGCACGTCGCATTCGATGGCTTCACCTTCGGGGTTGTCTCTCATGGATGCCCTCCCTGCCGCTGAAACGCTCGCATCGGCCCTGCGGTTCCCTCTCAGCGTTTCGTTCAAGACCTGTGCAAACCGCTTCTCCTAGATATCGCTCGTACAAAGGAGATGGTCATGCAGGAACGCAGCTTCGTCCCCGCCCTGGGGAAGTCGGAATTCACGAACAGCTACGACAAGGTGATCGCCGTAATGACACGCGAGAAACGCTGGCGACCGCTCGTCGTGAACGCCCTCGCTCTTCAAACAGGCGAGACGGTCGTCGACATTGGCGCCGGAACCGGCTCGCAGGCAATCCTTCTGAAACAGGCCGTGCCCGGCATACGCATCATTGGCATTGATCCCGACCCCGATGTACTCGCCATCGCGCGCGCAAAGGCCGAGGCCGCCGCCGTGGAGGTCGACTGGCGGCAGGGCTTCGGCGATGAAGCGGACCAGATCGCAGGCTCTGAAATTGCGGATGCGGTCGTGTCGAGTCTCGTCCTCCATCAATGCCCGATGGAGGTAAAATCCGGCATCCTTGCGGCGGCGAACCGTGTTCTGAAACCGGGTGGTCGTCTCGTCATCGCCGATTTCGGCCTCCAGCGCACCTTCTTGATGCGTACGCTCTTTCGGCAGGTTCAGGCAGTCGATGGCTATGAATACACACAGCCGAACGCCGAGGGCATCCTGGCGGAGTTGATCCCGGCGGCAGGCTTCACCAATTTCGAGGAGCGGCACGTCTTCCCGACACATACCGGTTCGATCAGCATATATTGTGCCTTGAAACCGAGCTGAAATTCAGGCGAGCAGGTCTGCGGCGATGCGCGGCGTCACACCGAACATGCGCCGCATCGTCCGCGCGAAATGTGCCTGATCGGCAAAGCCGCCTGTCGCCGCCGCCTCTGCAAGCCCGGCGCCGTCGGCAATCGCATGAGAAGCACGCGCAAGCTTTTGCCATAACAGCCATTGTGACAGCGCAACACCCAACTCCGCTCGCGCCAGTTCGCGCAATCGCGGAGCAGATATGCCTGCCGCCTTTGCGGCCTTTCCCACGGCGCCGGGAGCGCCGGGCCCATGCCGCAAGCAGGCAAGCGCGCTGGAAAGCCTTGGGTCGATGGGCCCCGTCTCGCGTACTGCAAGCAGCGCCGACAGTCCTTCCATCGCTTCCGGCGGATCGCTCTCCCCGAGCAAACCATCAATGGCAGGTGGCGCGGGCATCGCCTGATCGCCTGGACAAAGGGTCCGCAACGCACGTCCCGGAAGCCCTTCCGCCTCCAGATAAAACGCCGTCACGGATGTTGCCTGCGACAGCAATTCATGGCGCACCATCGAGGGAATGATCACCGTCCGGGCGCGCGTCGTAACATCGCCGCACCGTACCCCCACCATACCCTCTCTCGCCACCGCAATCTGGATCGCGGCATGGCGATGTGCCGTGTTCGCATCCGCCGGCCCGCGATAGACAGCCCATCCGTCGCCGAATTCGAACCGCCCGGCCCACATGACGCGACCCCTCGTTCCCAGCCGGCCGCCATGCGCATCCGGCGGAAGGCAGAAATCTTTTGCGGCAGCCATGAAGAAAATGGCGACCGCAATCCCCCCTTTGTTGTCTACTCCGCCGCGCTGCGCTCGCCCCGCACGATATTCCAGAGTTTCAGCGGCGTCACCGGCATGTCGATTTCCTCGATCCCGTATGGCCGAAGCGCGTCGATCACCGCGTTGATGAAGGCCGCCGGCGCGCCGACTGTCCCGGCTTCACCCGCACCTTTCACGCCCAGCGCGTTCGACTGCGCCGGAATCTCGTTGTAGCTCACATCGAAATGCGGGAAATCGCCCGCACGCGGCATCCAGTAATCCATGAAGGAGCCGGTCACGAGCTGGCCGTTCGCATCGTAGACCGCATGCTCGCCCATCGCCTGGCCGAGCCCCTGCACGATGCCGCCATGCACCTGCCCCGCCACCAGCATCGGATTGAGGATCTGCCCGAAATCGTCGACAGCCGTAAACCGCGTCACATGATAGACGCCGGTATCCGTGTCGATCTCGACCTCGCAGATATGAGCGCCGTTCGGGAACGTGTTGCCCTTCTGCGAATATTCGCCGTCGCCCGCGAACTCGCCGAGATCGGCCTGCCCCTCTGCGAGCCGCGCCACCGCGAACAGGTCGATCACCTTGTCCGTGCCCGCCACCGCGAACACAGGCTCGCCGTCCGCACCTCGATACTCGATGTCGGCCTTCGCCGCTTCGAGTTCGTTCGCCGCAATCTCGCGTCCCTTCTCGATCAGCTTGTCGCCCGCGTCGGAAATCGCGCCCGACACCATGTAGACGGCCTTCGATCCGCCCGTGCCCGCGCCGCCCGGCAACACGTCCGAGTCGCCAAGATGCACCTTGATCTTTTCCGCCTCCACGCCGAGCCGCGACGAGATGAGCTGTGTCCACGCCGTCTCGTGGCCCTGCCCGTTCGTCTGCTGTCCGGTCCAGACATGCACGATGCCGTCCTTCCCGTCGACGGCGATACGCGCATAATCGGTCATGCCCGCCGCCGTCCGTTCCACGTAATAGCTGTAGCCGAGTCCGAGCAGCTTGCCTTCTTTCGCCGCCGCCGCGCGCCGCGCCTCGAAGCCCGTCACATCGGCGCGCTTCATCGCATCGTTGAGGTTGCGCTCGAAATCGCCGGAGTCGAAAGGCAGCGACGGCGGCGCATTGAGCGGCATCGCGCTCGGCGGCACGAAATTGCGCCGGCGGATTTCGTCCGGCGCAAGGTTCATCTCCCGCGCCGCCTTCTCCATCAGCCGTTCGATCACATAGGAAGCTTCCGGCCGTCCCGCCCCGCGATAGGCGTCCACCGGCACCGTGTTCGTATAGACCGCGCGCACGCGGTTATGCATCGCCGGCACCATATAGACGCCGACATGCATGCCGCGCGGCGCGAGCGACGGAATGAACGGCCCGAACTGGCTCTGATAGGCGCCGAGATTGGCGATCGTCGACACCTGCACGGCGAGAATTTTCCCGTCCTTGTCGAGCGCCACCGCCGCTTCCGTCACATGGTCGCGCCCCTGGCTGTCGGTGACGAAACTGTCGGAGCGGTCCGCCGTCCACTTTATCGGCCGCCCCGTCAGCTTCGACGCATAAAGCACCAGCGGATATTCGGGATAGACGAAGGTCTTCATGCCGAAGCCGCCGCCCACATCTTCCGTCACCACGCGCAGCTTCTCGACCGGAATCTTGAGCGAGAACTGCGCGATATAGTTGCGCATCGAATGCACGCCCTGGCTGCCGGTATAGAGCGTGTAGTGGTCGCGGTCCGCCTCGTAATGTCCGAGCGCCGCGCGCGGCTCCATCGCGTTCACGACGATGCGGTTGTTGATGAGCTTGATCCGCGTCACGTGATGCGCGGCCTTCAAGCCCTCTTCCACTTTCGCGGCGTCGCCGATCTCCCAGTCATAGGCAAGGTTGCTGCCGTTCTCCTCCCAGATCACCGGCGCGCCATCGGCAATGGCGCCTGCCGTATCCGCGACCGACGGCAGATCGTCATAGTCGATGATGAGAAGTTCCGCCGCGTCGCGTGCCTGCGCCGCCGTCTCGGCAACGATCACCGCCACCGTGTCGCCGACATGGCGCACCCGCTCCCGCGAGATCAGGTTGCGCGTGGTCTTGAAGATCGCCGTCCCGTCCTTGTTCTTCAGCATGTCCGCCGCCGGGCTCGCGACGATGCCGAGCCCCGCCGCTTCCGCATCCGCGCCGGTGATGACCGCGATCACGCCCGGCGCCGCCTTCGCGTCTTCCGCGTCGATGCCGGTGATGACGGCATGGGCACGCGGGCTCCGCACCATGTAGGCATGCGCCTCGTTCGGAAGCGAAATATCGTCGGTAAACCGCCCCTTGCCCGAAATCAGCCGCATGTCCTCGACGCGCCGCGCCGGCTGCCCCACACCGAACTTCACCATGAACGGACCTCTTTCAATGCGTAACGGATGCGGAAGGCCGAAAGCCTCCCCATCTCAATTGGAAAGTCGTTGAAGCGCGCGCTCCTGAAACGGATCAATCGCGATAGGACGGATCGATCCGGTCGAGCGTACGCAGAAGCGCCGGCCAGGCGAGTTTGCCGATGCCGTGCTTCTTGTGGAACATGCCCTGGTCGGCGGTCTTCTCCGGCACGCCCTGGTTCGGCATGGTCAGCTTCACGCCGCCGGAAAGAGCGCGCACCTGCATCGTGCAAGCCCGCTCCAGAAAATAAAGCCGCAGGAAGGCGTCGGGGCAGCTCGCGCCCGCCGTCAGCAATCCGTGATTGCGCAGGATCATGCAATGCTTGTTGCCGAGATCGCGCACCAGCCGCTCGCGCTCGTCATGTTCGAGCGCGATGCCTTCATAATCGTGATAGGCAAGGTCCTCGAGCACGATCATCGCCGTCTGCGACAGCGGCAGCAGCCCGTCTGCCTGCGCCGACACCGCGACCCCGTCATCCGAATGCGTGTGGATCACGGCATTCGCATCCGGCACCGACATATGCACCGCGCTGTGGATCGTGAAGCCCGCCGGGTTCACCGCATATTCCGTCGGCATGACGATATTGCCGTCGAGATCGATCTTCACAAGGCTCGACGCCGTGATCTCGTCGAAGCTCATGCCATAGGGGTTGATCAGAAAGTGATGCTCCGGCCCCGGCACGCGCGCCGAGATATGCGTATAGATGAGGTCGCTCCAGCCGTAATGCGCCACCAGCCGGTAGGTTGCCGCGAGATCGACGCGCACCTGCCATTCGGCTTCCGAAACCTGGTCGCGCACTGAAACGCCGCTGAAATCCTCCGCTACCGACATGGGGGCCGCCTTCCGTCACTCATTATGAAAAACCGGATTCTGTGTTCCGGTCAGTCTGCCACGCCATCACCCGCGCCGCAAATTGCCTCACGGAAAGCCCGGTTCCCGCGCCTCGGCCGTTTCGTGCTCCTTGTCGTAAAGACAGGCCCACTGCGCCGTCTGCCCCGCCATCGCGGAACCCTCCGGCCATCTCCCGTCCACCACGGCGAATACATGATGCTCAAAATTCGTCACCGGCGCGGCGATGCTCGGCGCGTCGAGCCCCGACGCCGCCATGCAGGCCGCCTCCGCGCGCTTCTTCAACTCGTCCCAGGCATCGGGCGAAGAGGCCCACGCCACGATCGTCCCGGCGCTCAGCACCATCGCAATACCCGCCGCCATTGCCGTCCGCTTCATTCCGCCGCCTTCGCTTGCGGCAAGGGCTCAAGCACCTTGCCGGGATTGAGAATATTCTTCGGATCGAGCGTCCGCTTCAGCATCCGCATCAGCGCCACTTCTTCCGCGCTCCGCGACCAGTCGAGATAGGGCCGCTTTTCGAGGCCGATCCCGTGTTCCGCCGAAACCGATCCCTGCCTGTCCCGCAGCCGTCCATAGACCACCGCCTCGACACCATGCCGCGTCTCCGGCCCCGCATCGGGAAAGCGCCCCGGAATGACATGCAGGTTGCCGTCGCCCAGATGCCCGAACACCATCAGCGAACTATCCGGCCATTTCGCGGCAAGCCCCTTCTTCACATCGGCGATATAGCTTTCCATGTCGGCGATCTTGAGGCTCACATCGAAAGTGAACATCGGATAGGTATGCACCACCTGCCCCACATCGTCGCGCAGCGCCCACATCGCGTCGCGCTCCGCCTGGCTCTTCGCGATCACGGCATCCGAAATCTCGCCCGCTTCCAGCGCCTCCATCATCGCCGCCTCGAAGCGCGCGCTATCGGCCTCCTGGTCGCCGCCCATGGATTCCACCAGCACATAATAGGGGTGGCCATGCGGCACGATCGGCTTCCCCTTCGCGGGTTCCATCGTCACCAGCTTGTAGAAATCCTCCCACATCACCTCGAAGGCCGAGAGCGTACCGCCCAGCGCCCGCTCCATGTGACGCAGAAACTTCGGCAACTGGTCGAAACTCTCGACCGCCACAAATCCCGTATCCTGCGACACCGGCTTCGGCCGCACGCGCAGCACCGCCCGCGTGACGACGCCAAGCGTCCCTTCGGAACCGATGAACATCTGCTTCAGGTCGTAGCCTGCATTGTTCTTGATGAGCTTGTTCATCGAGCTCATCACCGTGCCGTCCGCCAGCACGACTTCGAGCCCCAGCACCAGGTCGCGCGTCATCCCGTAGCGGATCACGCGGTTGCCGCCCGCATTGGTGGAAATGTTGCCGCCGATGGTCGCCGAGCCACGCGCGCCGAGATCGAGCGGAAACAGCAACCCCTTCGCCTCCGCCGCCTCGCACACCGCCTGCAGCACGCAACCTGCCTGCACGCTCATCGTGCCGCCCAGCGTGTCGATCTCCTCGATCTTGTTCATGCGCTCGAGCGACAGCGCAATATGCCCCTCTGCCTCGCCGCCTTCCACAAGCCCCGTCTTGCCGCCCCACGGCACCACGCCCTCGCCCGCCGCATGGCAAAGCTTCAGCGCCTTCGAGACCTCTTCGGTCGATGCAGGCCTGAGCACCGCGGCGGGCACCCCGAGCTTGCTCCAGCCCCCTTGCGCCTTCTCCTCGGCATCCTTGCCGGTAAGCACACCGGCATCACCCAGCGCCGCCTTCAGCTTCGCAATAAGATCGTCCGACGCCATGTCATCCTCCCGGG